>DASTBO010000139.1:0-4063 GCA_035712025.1 Solirubrobacterales bacterium | reverse complement strand
CAGGTTCGGTCCGCGCGGCGGAGTTGCTCCCGGGAGGGGCACCCCACCCCCTCCCGCTCAACCCCCGATCGGCGCGGCCGTGGCCTCCTCGATTCCCGCCGCGGCCATCGCGTCGAGCAGGCGGTCGACCCTCTCGGTGTCGAGGTAGCCGTGGACCTCGACTCCCTTGCCCCAGCGGAGCTTGATCCAGTGGGAGCCGTGGTTGACGTAGGGGGTGCCGTCGGCGCCCTTGCCGCGGTCGGTCCACTCGACCGCGACGGCGGTGTCCCAGGGCCAGCCCCGCACCGCGACGTCGTGCACCTCGAACTCGATCTCCGGGATCAGGCGGTAGAGGCGCTGGAACCAGCGTTCGAACGCCTCCCGCGAGTGGCGCTCGCCGCCGAGCGCGTTGTCCCCCGCGAAGACGTGGTGGACGTCGTCGGCCATGTCGGCGGTCGCCGCCGGCCAGTCGCCCCGGCTCAGGGACTCGAAGATCCCCCGCGCCTTGCGCTTGACGATCGCCCGGTAGATCACGTCAGGCACCCGAGCCGTCGGCGACGGGATCCGTCTCGCTGATCCCCCAGCGGTCGTGCAGCCGGCGCAGCGGCGCCGGCGCCCACCAGTTCCACTTGCCGAGCAGCTCCATCAGGGAGGGGACGAGCAGGGCCCGGATGATCGTCGCGTCGATCAGGACCGCGAGCGCCGTGCCGACGCCGTTCTCCTTGATGAAGATGATCTCCGAGGTGGCGAAGGCGCCCATCGCGACGGCGAAGAGGAGCGCCGCGGCGGTGACGATCCGGCCCGTCCGCTCGAGTCCGATCGCCACCGACTCGGAGTCCGAGGCGCCGTGGTCGCGCGCCTCCTTGATCCGCGAGAGGAGAAAGACGGCGTAGTCGGTGGAGAGGCCGAAGGCGACGGCGAACATCAGGATCGGCATCGTCTGCTCGATCGCCCCCGGGCTCGTGTAGTCGAGGAACCCTTCCAGCCTGCCGTCCTGGAAGATCAGCACCAGCAGGCCGAAGACGGCGCTGAGGTTGAGGAAGTTCATGATCAGCGACTTGATCGGCAGCACCACCGAGCCGGTCATCAGGAAGAGGATCGTGAGGGTGGCGAGGACGACGATCCCGAGCGCGATCGGCAGGTGCTCGGTCAGGCTCGACTGGAAGTCGACGAAGTCGGCGGTCGCGCCGCCGACCAAGACGGTGGTCTGCGGGGGAGGGGGGAGATCGCGGATCGCGTTCACCGTGGTCTGGCTCGCCTCCGAGGAGAGGGGGTTTGCCGAGACGACCTGCACGGCGCTGACGCCGTCGGCGAGCCGCAGCGGCGGCGCCACTTCGGCCACGCCCGGGACCTCCCGGACCGCGGCCGCGACCTCGGTCGCCGCCCGCGGCCCGCCGCCTTCGACGTCGATCCAGATCGGGGTCTCGTGGTAGGGCGGGAACTGCTGGCTGACGGTGTCGTAGGCCTGGCGCGCGGTGGCCGACTCCGGCAGCACGGTCGGGTCGACGGTGTTGAACTTGATCCCGAAGAAGGGGAGGCCGAGGACGATCAGGAAGAGGGCGCTGAGCGTCGCCACCGGGGCCGGCCGCCGCATCACGAAGCGCGAGAGCCGGTACCAGAACCCGTGCTCGTCGGGCCGGGCGTCGGCCTCGGCCCGGCGCTGGAGGAACTTCGGCGCGCCGGCGTTGACCCGCGTGCCGAGCAGGGTCAGGACGGCCGGCAGCACGGTGAGCGAGATCAGCGCCGCGAACAGCGCCACCAGCGCCCCGCCGAGGCCCATCGAGTAGAGGAACCGCTGCGGGAAGACCAGCAGCGAGGCGAGCGCCGCGGCCACCGTCAGGGAGGAGAAGAAGACGGTGCGACCGGCCGTCGCCATCACCCGCCGCATCGCGCCCAGCCCGGGGCCGCTCTTGGCGATCTCCTCGCGGTAGCGGGAGACGATGAAGAGGCTGTAGTCGATCGCCAGGCCGAGCCCGAGCGCCGTGGTCAGGTTGAGGGCGAAGATCGAGATCGAGGCGAATTCGCTGGCGAGGCGGAGGATCAGGAAGGTGCCGATGATCGCCAGGCCGCCGATCATCAGCGGCAGGACGGAGGCGATCAGGCTGCGGAAGAAGAGCAGCGAGAGCAGGAAGAGCAGCGGGAAGGCGATCAGCTCGGCTTTTTTCAGGTCTTCCTCGACCTGGGAGTTGACCTGCTCCTGGGCGACGGCGAAGCCACCGGCGACGACCCCCGGCTCGCCGGCGAGCTGGTCGGCGATCTCACCTCCGACCTCCTGCACCTCCTTGTCTCCGGTCGGCTTCAGCGCCACCGCGAAGTAGGTCGCGTCGCCGTCGCGGGAGACGAAAGCGCGGGAGTAGGTGTCGTAGTAGCCGCTGACCGAGGCGACGTCCGGCCGGCGGCGGATCTCGCCTTCCAGCGCCTCGACCCGCTGCCTGGTGGCCGGATCGGCGACGGGGGCGTCTTCGACGACGGCGATCACCGCCGGCACCCGCAGCCCGGCTTCCTCCAAACGGTCCATCGCCTGCACCGTCTCGGTCGAGGGGTCGTCGGCGCCGTAGGGGTCGAGGCGGTCGGCGACGCCGCCGCCGACCGCGCCGGCGACCAGGAAGAAGAGGATCGCCGCGAGGCCGACCAACTTGGCCCTGCCGTTCGCGAGCCGTGCCAGGGAATCGAACATCAACCGCTCCTTTCGTCGAGAGCGGAGTCGAGAAGCTGCGCTTCCATCCGCTCGCACCAGTCGGCGAACCACTCGGTGAACTCCAGCCCTCCCTGCAGGACGATCATCGGGAAGGGGTCCTCGATCTCCTCTTTCAAGTCCTTCAGGCTCTGCAGCTGCGCGTTGACGGCCCGGCGCCGGTCTCGCATCGAGCGCAGGATCTCCAGCGCCTCCTCACGGGGGAGGGCATCGGCGAAGAACAGCTTCAGCAGCCCTTCGTCGCGCATCTCGAAGGTCTCCGGCTCCTGTCGCAGCCAGGCCCGCAGCTCCTCCTCGCCGTCGGCGGTGATCTCGTACACGGTCCGCTTGCGGCCGCCCGTGGGCACGTCGGCGCCGACGATCAGCCCCGCCTCCGAGAGCCGCTTCAGCTCGGGATAGATCTGCCCGTAGCTGGCGGCCCAGAAGAACCTCGTCGACTTGTCGACCACCGCTTTGATCTCGTAGCCCGAGCGCGGTTCGTTGCGGACGAACCCGAGGATCACGTATGCGGTCGCGCTCAACTGCTCCATGTCTCAGCACTATATATCGTTTCGATATATCCGCGAGCGTGATTGCCATCACTTATCTTCACTGGCTCGTGTTCGACGACGGGCGAGAGGAAGGGGTGTCAGATGTCGCTTGACCAGAGCAAGGTCGGCCGGGTCGTGGCTGAACAGATGGAGGCGATCGAGAACGATTACGGCGACGACTGCGAAATCGGCGACGTCTGCACCATCGTCGAGGTGGTCGGCCCGCACGGATCGCACGTGCGGGTGCGGAGCAGCGACATGCGCCCGCACAGCGGCCTGGGGCTGATCCGGATGGCCGAACAGGCGATGCTCGGCAACCTGGGAGGCTCGGCCGAGTAGGAAGGCTTTCCCGACTATCCTCAGCACTCGATGAGTGGGGATGGATCGGACATCGTCGTGATGAAGTTCGGCGGCACCTCGGTCGCCGGCGCCGAGCAGATCAAGCGCGCCGCGGCGCGCGTCGTCGCCGCCCGCGAGGCGGGGAATCGCGTCGTCGCCGTGCTCTCGGCCCGCGGCAAGACCACCGACGAACTGGTCGAGCAGGCGCACGAGATCTCCGAGCGGCCGGTCGCCCGCGAGATGGACATGCTGCTCTCGACCGGGGAGCGGATCTCCTGCGCCCTGGCGGCGATGGCGATCCACGACATGGGCCACGAGGCGATCTCCCTGACCGGCTCCCAGGCCGGGATCGTCACCGACTCCTCCCACACCAAGGCGCGGATCATCGACGTCAGGGCCGACCGCATCCGCGAGGCGCTGACCGAGGACCGGATCGTCCTCGTAGCCGGCTTTCAGGGTGTCTCGACCGACAGCCGCGACGTGACCACCCTCGGGCGCGGCGGGTCCGACACGACCGCGG
>DASTBO010000138.1:0-77806 GCA_035712025.1 Solirubrobacterales bacterium | reverse complement strand
CCGGTCTCCTTGTTCTGGAAGGCGACGGTCGCGGTCAGCGGCCGCGAGTACGTCATGTCCTTCTCCCGGCACTCCTCGATCGAGTGCGGCGGCTCCTCGAACTTGAAGGCTCCGAAGACGATCTGGAGGTTCCCCGTGTAGTCCTCGATCGGGGATATGTCGTTGATCGTCTCCCTCAGGCCACCTTCCTTCGGATCCGTCAGCGCCTCGAAAGAGCGACGCTGGATGTCGATCAGGTGGGGGACCTCGAGAGGGTTGTCTAGGCGGGAAAAGCTCCTACGGGTTACGGGGGCAGCGTTGGAACGTGCCAAAGTCGGCGACTCCTCGGACGGTCAGAGGGACGTGGATACAGCGCAAATATGGGCAGGGGCACTCAAAAGGCGCGCGACCGCGGAAAATAACACACGGCCGCACGCTGCCTCGAGCTTGGCTCCCTGAGCGGGATTGCGCGGGCGAGATCGGGCTCTACGAGAGCTCGACCGTCGCGCCCGCCTCCTCCAGCTCGGCTTTGAGTTTGTCGGCCTCCTCGCGATCGACACCCTCTTTGATCGCTTTCGGAGCCTCGTCGACGAGCGCCTTGGCCTCTTTCAGGCCGAGACCGGTCGCCGAGCGGACCACCTTGATGACGGGGACTTTCTGTCCGCCGACCTCTTTGAGGATGACGTCGACGGTCGAGGACTCTTCGGCACCGCCGTCCTCGCCACCACCGCCGCCGCCGGCCGCGGCCGGCGCAGCGGCCGCAACGGCCGTCGCGGAGACGCCGAACTCCTCCTCGAGCGCTTTGATCCGCTCGGAGAGCTCGAGCACCGAGATGCTTTTCAGCTCCTCGATCCAGTCCTCGGTTGAAGTTTTGGTTGCCATCTGTCGCTACCCCTCTTCCTCGTTTGAATCTTCATCTGAAGTCTCTGCTGCCGCCTCCGGCTCCTCGTCGGGGGCCTCCGCCTGATCCGCCGGCGGCTCGTTGCCGCTGGCCGCCTCGGTGGGGGCCTCCTCGACCGGGGCCTCCTCGGCTTTCTCGGCCTGCGGCTCCTCGGCAGCCGGCTCCTCGGCCGGGGCCTCCTCCGCGCCGGCTGCCGGAGCCTCGCCGCTGACCAGTCCCTGCTCGGCGATCTGGCCGAGCTGGAGAGCCAGGCCCTGGATCATCGAGCCGAGCCCGCGCACCAGGCCGGTGAGCGGGCTGGCGACGACGCCGGCGAGCTGGCCGTTGAGGACTTCGCGGCCGGGCAGCTTGGCGATCGATTTGAAGGCGACTTCGTCGAGCGAGGTCGCCTCCATGAAGCCGCCCTTGTAGGTGAGCACGTCGTGCTCTTTGTTGAAGGTCGTGATCGCCTTCGCCGCCTGGGCGGTGTCGCCGCGGACGAAGGTGAGCGCGGTCGGCCCCTTCAGCAGCTCGGCCAGCCGTTCCTCGCCGGCCTGGTCGGCGGCGATTTTGGTCAGCCGGTTCTTGACGATGCGAAAGCTGGCGTCGGCTTCGCGCAGCTTCGCGCGCAGCTGGGCGGCCTGGGGGACGCTGATGCCGCGGTAGTCGACAGCGAAAATCGCCTCAGATCCCTCGATCTCGGCGACGATCTCTTTTATGGCTGCTGACTTTTCCTCGCGGTTCATCGTCTCACCTGCACCGGGCTTCTGGGCACTGCCCCGCCGGTGGTCTGCGGTTGGCGGCGACGGAGCTTAGACCGTCGCCGGCTCCTGTGCGGTCTCCTCGGCCGGAGCGGCGGCCGACTCGGCGCCATCGCGGTCGGCGGTCTTGCCGGAGTCGACGCGGATGCCGGGGCCCATCGTCGTCGCCAGGGTGGCGGAGACGATGTATTTGCCCTTGGCCGAGGAAGGCTTGGCGCGGTTGATCTCGTCGATCACGGCGGTGAAGTTGTCCAGCAGCTTGCCTTCGTCGAAGCTGGCCTTGCCGATCGCCATGTGGACGATCGCCTGGCGGTCGGTGCGGTATTCGACTTTGCCCGACTTGGAGTCGTTGACGGCCTTCTCGACGTCGTCGGTGACGGTGCCGACCTTGGGGTTCGGCATCTTGCCCTGGGGTCCGAGGACGCGGCCGAGCTGGCCGACGCCTTTCATCATCTCCGGGGTCGAGATCGCGACGTCGAAGCCGGTCCAGCCCTCCTGGACTTTCTCGACCAGGTCCTGGCCGCCGACGTAGTCGGCACCGGCGGCCTCGGCGTCGCGGGCCTGCTGGCCCTGGGCGAAGACGGCGACGGTGACGTCCTTGCCCAGCCCGTGCGGCAGCGCCAGCGTTCCGCGCAGCTGCTCGTCGGCGTGACGGACGTTGACGCCGAGCAGGATGTGGAGCTCGACCGTCTCGTCGAACTTGGTGCTGGCGGTCTCCTTGATCAGCGCGATCGCCTCGGCGGGCGGATAGGCCCGGTCGCGGTCGACCTTGTCGTACTGCTGGCGGTATCGCTTGCCGTGGGCCATGAAGATCTCCTAGGCGACGTCGACGCCCATCGAGCGGGCGGTGCCGGCGATGATCTTCTTCGCGGCGTCGATGTCGTTGGCGTTGAGGTCGGGCATCTTCCGTTCGGCGATCTCCTGGATCTGCGCGTCGGAGATCGTCCCCACTTTGTTGACGTGGGGCTCGCCCGAGCCCTTCGAGATCCGGATCGCTTCCTTGATCAGGACGGCGGCGGGCGGCGTCTTGGTGATGAAGGTGAACGAGCGATCCTCGTAGACCGTGATCTCGACCGGGATGATCGTCCCGCCTTCGTTCTGCGTCTGCGCGTTGAACGCTTTGCAGAAGTCCATGATGTTGACGCCGTGCTGACCGAGGGCAGGGCCGACCGGCGGCGCCGGGTTGGCGTTGCCGGCCTGGATCTGCAGCTTGATGAGGGTGAGGACTTTCTTAGCCATGAGCGGATCGGGGAGGGTAGCGGTCTTCGCGACCTAGATCTTCTTGACCTGGTCGTAGCCCACCTCGACCGGCGTCTCGCGGCCGAAGATCGAGACCAGCACCTTGAGTTTCGCCGCGTCCTCGTTGATCTCGGCGATCTCGCCGGAGAAGTCGGAAAGCGGGCCGGAGATGACTTTGACCGATTCGCCGATCGCGAACTGGGCCTGGGTGCGGGGCCGCTCGGCGGTCTCGCGGTGGAGCAGGCGGTCGACCTCGGGTTTGGAGAGCGGCACCGGCTTGTTGCGCGAGCCGACGAAGCCGGTCACGCCCGGCGTGTTTTTCACCAGGCCCCAGGCGTCGTCGGTCATCTCCATGTTGACGAGGACGTAGCCGGGCATCGTCCGCTTCTCGGTCTGGACTTTCTGCCCGTCCTTCATCTCGGAGACCTGCTCGGTGGGGACGACGACCTGCCGCACGTTGCGGTTCTGGCTCATCGTCTGCACCCGGTGCTCGAGGTTGTGCTTGACCTTGTTCTCGTGCCCGGAGTAGGTGTTGATCACGTACCAGCGATACATCTAGGAAGCCTTTGTCTCGGGACCCTCGCTAGAGGATCTGCTTGATGAGCCAGCTGAATGCCGCGTCGAGAGCGCCGAGGTAGGCGGCCGCGACGGCGACGAAGAGGATGGTCACAGCGGTCGCCTGGATCAGCGTCTCGCGATCCGGCCACTGGACTTTCTTCAGCTCCTGCCAACAGGATATGAGGAAGCCGATGAATCCGGAGCGCTGCCGTTCGGCTTTCGCCTGCTTCTGCTTTTTGTCCAGCTGCTGGCGCTCGCGCCGCTTCTGCTCCTCGCGCTTGCGCTTCTCCGCTTCCTTGGCGACCCGTTTCTCGCTGCGCTGGTCGCTGCGCGAAGGCTTCGGGTCCTCGGGGAGCCGCAGCTCCTCCTCCGAGGCGCCAGCGGCCATGCCCAGCTCGCGTGCCTCGATCAACGCCTCGTCGCCGGAGATCGGGACCTGCGTGTCGTGCTGAGCCTGGGTCGGGCTCTCGTGCCCGCCGGAGCGTTTCTGCTCCTCAGCTTCCCGAGCCCGGCGCTCGGCCTTGCGCTGTGCGCGGGTCTTTGCCATCGGGAGCTACCGGGTCTCCTTATGAGGGGTGTGGTGGCCACACCAGCGGCAGAACTTGCGCATCTCGACGCGGTCCGGAGTGTTCCGCCGGGACTTGTTGGTTTGGTAATTCCGCCGCTTGCACTCTTCGCAAGCCAACGTCACCGCAATGCGGACATCTCCGCGAGCCATCTTCTCCCTCGTTCCGTGCCTGAGGTAGTCGTTACAGAAGAAAAACCCCGGGCCGAGGCTCGAGGCTGAGCGGAAGGATAGCGCCATGCGGTGGCAGGGGAGTGGTTGCCGCCGACCACTCAAGTAAAGGTTCCCACGCTCTACCTAATTCTTTGTAAAGTCGTTTCTCGTCCAATGACTGCCGGGCTCTACGACAGAGACAGCTTCGTGGAAGCGATCGAAGAACGGATCCTCGACCCGCTCTACCGCGAGCGGCCCGGCGCGCTGCTGCTGCTCGACATCGACGCCTTCCACCTCGTCAACGACTCGCTCGGCCACGAGGCCGGCGACAGGCTGCTGCAGACGGTGGCGGCGACGCTGCGGGCGGAGTCCCGGGCCGACGACCTGCCGGCCAGGATCTGCGCCGACGAATTCGGGCTGCTGCTGCCGCGGGCCACGCCGCCCCAGGCGATGGCGACCGCCGAGCGGCTGATCGCCCTGGTGCGCGAGCGGGGCCAGCCGGCGGTCGGCGCCAGCGTCGGGATCGCGACCTTCGGCGGCAGCGGCGAGGAGGTCTCCGCCGAAGGGCTGATGATCACCGCCGACATCGCCCTCTGCGAAGCCAAGGAGGCGGGCGGCGGCCGAGCCGTCGACGCGGCCAGCGGCCCGAACCTGAAACTGACCTGGGCCGACCGCATCCGCGAGGCGATCGACAAGCAGCGGATCGTCGTCTACGCGCAGCCGATCTTCGACCTGCGCAAGGAGTGCGTGGCGCGCGAGGAGCTGCTGGTGCGGATGCTCGACGACAACGACGACGTCATCCCGCCCTCCTCCTTCCTGCCCACCGCCGAGCAGCTCGGGCTGATCACCGATATCGACCGGCTGGTGCTCTCGAAGGCGATCGAGCTGGCGGGGCGCTCGCAGCCGATCGCCGTCAACGTCAGCGGCGCCTCGCTCTCCGACCCGCGGCTGATCGCCGACGTCCGCGCCGCGATCGCCGACGGGCTCAACCCCGCCTGGCTCGACTTCGAGATCACCGAGACGGCGGCGATCTCCAACATGAGCCACGCCCGTGCCTTCGCCAACGCCGTCACCGAGCTCGGCTGCGGCCTCGGGCTCGACGACTTCGGCACCGGCTTCAGCTCGTTCAGCTACCTGAAGGAACTGCCGGTCCAGCACCTGAAGATCGACGTCGAGTTCATCCGCGAGCTCCCCTCCTCCCCCACCGACCAGCGCCTGGTCCAGGCCCTCGTCCAGTTCGCCAAGGCCTTCGGCCAGGAGACCGTCGCCGAGGGGATCGAGAACTCCGAGACCCTCGCTCTCGTCCGCGCCTTCGAGATCGACTACGCCCAGGGCTTCCACATCGGCGAACCGGCCCTGGTCGACGGCGGCCAGATGGCCGCTACGACCTGAGCAGCTCGGTCTCCGGGTGGTCCGTCATGATCTCGGCTTCGAGATCGGGAACGTCGATCACGAGGTGCCCGCCGCGCACCGCCTCTATGGACGGGCAGCCAGCTTCGCCCGCACTGCAGAGCGTGCGCAAGCTTCGTGAGCTATTCGAGGGAATCGAGTCGGATCTCTTCAGGTTCCCAGCGGTCGACCCATCCAGGCTGAGGGCCGCGGTCGAGAACCTCTGGCTAGAGGCCCAGGGTTTTGGCGATGATGCCGCGCTGGATCTCGGAGGTGCCGCCGTAGATCGTCGAGACCAGAGAGGTGCGGACGAGGCGCTCCATGTCGTACTCGGATGAGTAGCCGTAGCCGCCCATCATCTGCATCCCCTCGAGGGTGGTGCGCTTGGCGACCTCGGTGACGAAGAGCTTCACCATCGAGGCCTCCTGGGGCAGCATCCGGTCGGGGTCCTCGTCGACCATCGAGGCGACCCAGTGGGTCATCAGGCGGGCGGCTTTGAGGTCGGTGGCGAGGTCGGCGATGCGGTGCTGGAGGGCCTGGAAGGAACCGATCGGGCGGTCGAACTGGCGGCGCTCCTTGACGTAGAGCAGGAGGTCGTCGAAGGAGCGCTGGGCGATCCCGAGCATCGTCGCGGCGAGGATCAGGCGCTCGACGTTGAGACCGGCCATCAGCTGCATCCAGGCCTGGTCGACCTCGCCGAGAACGGCGTCCGCGGGGGCGGCGCAGTCGGTGAAGTAGAGGTGATTGGTCTCCCTCCCGCCCATCGTCTCGATCGGGACGACCTCCATCCCCTCGACGTCCTTGGGCACCCAGATCATCGTCATCCCCTCGTGCTTGCTGCCGCTGTTGTCGGTGCGGCAGACGACGAGCACGTGGTCGGAGATGTGGGCGTTGGAGCAGAAGACCTTCTGGCCGTTGATGACGAAGCCGCCGTCCACGGCCTCGGCCTTGCAGGAGAGGGCGCCGACGTCGGAGCCGGCCTCTGGCTCGGTCATCGCGATCGCCTCGACCGAGCCGGTGGCGATCCCGCCGAGGATCTCTTCCTTCTGCGCCTCGGTGCCGAACCGCTGGGTCGCGCCGGCGACGATCAGCGTCGTCGCGTAACCGCCGATCGGCGCCAGGCCGCGCGAGGTCTCCTCCATGAACAGGCAGGCGTCGAGCATCGAGCCCCCCGAGCCCCCGTACTGCTCGGGGATCGTCACCCCCAGCCAGCCGAGTTCCGCCATCTGCCGGTAGACGTCGAAGTTGTGGTGCTCGCGGTAGCCGTCGGTCAGCCGCTCGCGCTGGTCCGGCGTCCCGCACTCGCGGCCGCAGAAGTCCCGAATCGCGTCGACGAAGTCCTTCTGCTCGTCGGAGAGGGCGAAGTCCACGGGCGGCAGCCTACAGCGGGACGCGAGACTTCGGCTGAGCAGCCAGGGAAGCCCGGAACGAGACTCGAACTCGTGACCCCTTCCTTACCATGGAAGTGCTCTACCAACTGAGCTATCCGGGCGGGTCGGCCTCCGCGAAGCCGTACGCTCAGGACGATTCTAGACGGTGCTCCGCCGATCAGCGACGCCCCCAGGGCATCGCCACCGCGAGTTTCCAGGCGCTCTCGATCTGGCGCATCACCATCGTCGGCGTCAGCGTCCTGGTGAAGGGCAAATCCTCCGAGCCGGTGGAGGTGACCTGCCAGCGCTCGCTGCCCAGCGCCACTTCGCCGGCGAGGACGATCGAACTCTCCTGGACGTCGATCTGCGCGCCGGCGACGATCAGCTGGTGGAGGATCGGCTTGATCTCCTCCCGGCCCCGCACGGCGGTGGAATCGGGGGTGATCAGGCAGGCGTCTTTGGCGAAGCAGTGAGCCGCGGCGTCCAGGTCGCCGCGGCTGATCGAGGCGGCGAGCGCCCGGGTGCTTTCGCGAGGCGTGCGGGCGCCCTCGAGGACCGCCATCGGCCCGCTAGATGAACTTCGAGGGCTGGAAGCGGCAGTAGCGGAATTCGTAGTCGAGAACCTGGTTGTTGGCCTGCCGGGCGTTGCTGACCAGGCGGACGACCATCTTCTGCGCTGCCGTGACTTCGTCCTTCTTCAGCTTGGTGGAGATCGATTCGAACAGCTGCGCCTCGGTCTTCACGTAGCCGAGCCACTTCGTCAGCTTGGCCGAGTCTTCGGCGGGCTTCGGGACCGCGAGGAGCTGGGTGCGCGTCTTCTTCAGGGCCTTGGCGGCGGCGAGGAATTTCCTCGCGGCGGCGTCGTACTTGCCGTCCTTCACTTCCTGCCGGACGCCCTTGAGGATCTTTTCGTTGGCTTCCGTGTTGGCCTTGCAGATCGGTTCGACCGCTTCCTTGTAGGTCTCACGGGTGGCTTCGGCGGCGCTCGACGGCACCGCTGCCAGCAGTGCGGCCATCGCGACCAACGACAAAATCAACCTCTTCCCGGACATCCGCGCCTCCCTCGGTTCTTTGCGGGCTCTGCTTCCATAACCCTTGCCTTGTCCCTGCGGTTCGGTCCCCGGCCTATCCGCGGCGACCATCATAGGGGCCGCGGATGCAGCCAAGACGAAAGCTTCTTTAAGGTGGCTCACCGATGTCACGGTCGTCCCTCGCCCTCCTCTGCGCCTTCGCGATCCTGCTCGCCGGCTGCGGCGACTCGGAGGAGAGCTCCCGCCCCGCCCCCGCCGCCGCCGAGTTCCCCTCGGCGCAGGGGAAGACGATCGGCGACCTCCTGCACGACTCGGGAGCGAAGGCCTCGAAGCTGGTGATCGCGCCGGCGGCGCAGACCTTCGACCTCGGCGAGAACCGCTACCCGTTCGGCGTCTTCACGCTCGGCAACGAACAGGTGGACGACGCCGACGTCGCCCTCTACTTCGCCAAGGACGCGAAGGGGCCGGTCACCGGGCCGCTGCCGGCGCAGGTCACCTCGCTGGAGACCAAGCCCGCCTACCGGGCGAGCGGCGCCGGAGCGCCCGGCGAGGCGACCACCGTCTACGTCGTGCCGAAGGTCGACTTCGACCGCAAGGGAGCCTGGCTGGCCCTGGCGATGCTGAAGGGCGAGAACGGGTTGGAAGCGACGCGGGTGACGTCGCCGCCGGTCGTCGGCGAGTTCCCGCGGATCCCGAAGGCCGGCCAGAAGGCGCCGGTGATCCACACCCCGACCGCTGCGGACGTGGGCGGCGACATGGCGAAGATCGACACCCGGGTCCCGCCCGACCAGATGCACGAAGTCGACTTCGCCGACGTCGTCGGCAAGAAGCCGGCGGTGCTGGTCTTCGCCACGCCCGCCCTCTGCCAGAGCCGCGTCTGCGGGCCGGTCGTCGACGTCGCCCAGCAGGTGGCGGACTCCTACCGGGGCAGGGCCGACTTCATCCACATGGAGATCTGGAACGACAACGACGTCGCCAAGGGGCCCCGCCCGCAGGTGCAGGCCTACAACCTCGAAACCGAGCCCTGGACGTTCCTGATCGACGAGAACGGCGTCGTCCGCGACCGCATCGAGGGGGCCTTTGGCGTGTCTGAACTCGAAGAAGCGATGCGGAAGATCGTTCCTGGCTGAGCGGCCAGGCTCCGCTAGGCTTCATCTGCCGGGAAGGGGCCCGGCTCGGTTGCGCCCGCTGGGAGGCAGGGTCGAAGGCAAAACGACGCTGCAAGGAGCGATATGAAGCACAGGCTGGCGGTCCCTCTTCTCGTCCTCGGGCTCTGCGCCCTGCTCGGCGCGCTGGCCGCCCCGGCGATGGCCGGCAAGGACGGGCAGAAGAAGCAGCAGGCGAAGGCGAAGACCTTCGAAGTCTGCAAGCACGGCTGCCGGTACCGGACGATCCAGAAGGCGGTCGACGCCGCCGGCTCGTTCAAGGGCAGGAAGGGCAACGCGAAGGTGAAGGCCGTGGTCGCGGTGCGCCCCGGCAAGTACGTCGAAGGCGTCGTCCTCGACGGCACCCTGCGCAAGAAGAGCTTCGACGACCTGACGATCAAGGGGACGAAGAAGGACCGCAAGAAGGTCGTCCTCGAGGGCAGGAACGCGAAGGGCGAGCTGGGGGCCGCGCAGAACGGGATCGAGGCGATCAGCGTCGACGGGCTCGTGCTGGAAAACATGTGGGCTCGCAACTACCAGTCGAACGGGTTCTTCATCCACGCCGCGAACGAAGGCGGCCAGCGCTGCGACGGCTACGAGATGAACAACCTGCTCGCCTCGGCCAACCGCTCCTACGGCCTGTTCGCGAAGTACTGCTACGGCGGCAAGATGACCAACTCGGCCGGGTACCACCACGGCGACTCGGCCTTCTACGTCGGCGAAACGCCGTGCGACTCGAAGGCCTGGACCAACCACGGCGTCGCGCCGCCGCCGGCGCCCTGCCAGCGCAAGCCGAAGTGGACGCTGCTGAAGAACGTCCGCAGCTACGAAAACGTCCTCGGCTACTCGGGGACGAACTCGAAGTACGTGAAGATCGTCGAATCCGCCTTCTACAACAACGGGGCGGGGATAGTTCCCAACACGCTCGACAGCGAGGGAGTCGAGCCGAACGGGTGGAACGTGTTCGAACGCAACGACGTGTTCTGGAACAACTACGACTACTTCCTCGCCGGCTCGAAATTCCACACCGTCTCGGGCGGGCTCGGCCAGGTCGCGGGTGCGACCGTCAACTACCCGACGGGGGTCGGAATCGTCCTCTACGGCGGCGCCGGGAACGTCGTCAGGAAGAACAACGTCTTCGGCAACTACAAGTGGGGGGTCGCCTCCTTCTCGGGTCCGGGCGAAGTCTTCGTCGCCAACGAGGGCGACGACGCCAAGAACATCAACAACCGGATCGTCGAAAACACGATGGGTCGCGAAGGCGCCGATCCCAACGGCGAATTCGACTTCTGGAACGACGCCACCGGGGGCGGCAACTGCTGGAGCGCGAACAGCGCCAACGCGACGTTCGCGCCGGGGAACGGCAAACTGCCGCCGAGCCAGATCTACCCGGCCTGCCCGCAGGCCGAAGTCCTCGCCGACCAGGTCCGCAGCCTCGACATCGTGGCCGGGCTGCAGATCAACCTCGGCGACGAAAGCGACCCGAAGACGATCCTCGGCTACGCCAGCTCCAACCCGCCGCAGAAGCAGGAATGCAGCTGGGTCAGGCGGGTCGCCGCGCATCCGGCGTTCGAGAGGTTCAAGCCGGTCGAGGTGGCGCCGCTGCCTGGCGAGGTGGTCTGCGGATGAGGGGCGCGAGGAGGCTCCGCACCTTGACCGTCGTCCTCTGCGCCGCCGCGGCCGCCCTCTCGGGGGTGGCCGCGGCGCAGGCGCAGGCGCCGAAGAAGCCGCCGGTGAAGGTGACCGTCAACGACTTCTACTTCGCCCCCGCCTCGGTGGCGATCAAGCAGGGGCGGGCGGTGAAGTGGGTCTGGTCCAGCTACAACGCCTATCCCCACGACGTCCACCTGAAGCAGGGGCCGAAGGGTCTGAAGAACAAGGGGCGGTTCTCGACCACGACGACGGCTGTGACCGAAGCCAGCTTCCAGCGGACCTTCGAACTGCCCGGAACGTACAAGTTCATCTGCACGGTGCATCCCTCGGAAATGCGGATGACCGTGACCGTCAAGCGGTAGCGCCATGGCTCCGGATCCGATCGACCGGCGGGGGTTCCTGGCCCTCTCCGGCGGGGCGCTGCTGTGCACGATCGCCGGCCAGGAGGTGGCCACCGACCAGGGCGAGATCGACGTCGAGGGGCTCTCGCGGCAGCTCAAGGTGCCACCGAGGGTCGCCGCGGCGGAGTGGCGTGGCGAAGATGCGGGGACGCGGCGCCTGGCGGCGCTGCCGACCGGCGGCCAGGCCCGCGAGTACTGGATCGCGGCCGAGCCGGTCGAGTGGGACATCGTCCCCACCCACCGCGACCAGATGATGGCCCAGAAGGTGAAGGGGAAGACGAAGTTCGGCGCCTACGGCTACCGGCTCTACTCGGCCGGCTTCGAGACCCCGCTGGGCAGGGCGACGGTGCCGGGGCCGCTGATCGAGGCCGAAGTCGGCGACACGGTCGTCGTCCACTTCCGCAACAAGCTGCAGGCGCCGGTCACGATCCACCCGCACGGGATCTTCTACGCCAACGAGATGGACGGCGCCTACAAGGGCAAGTGGACCGACCCGGGGGGCTTCGTGCAGAGGAACCGGACCTTCACCTACGTCTGGGAGGCCCACGAAGGGACCGAGGGAACCTGGCTCTACCACGACCACGGGCCGATGGACCCGCTGCCGGTGTTCAAGGGACTGTTCGGGCCGCTGGTGATCCGCGCCAGGGGGGAAGCGCGACCGGAGGCCGAGTTCTTCCTCGCCTTCCACACCTTCGACCCCTCGATCACCGGGCTGCGCGGCACCTACTACTGCGTCAACGGCAAGGCCTACGCCGGCAACACGCCGACCCTGGAAGCGCGGGTCGGGCAGCGGGTCCGCTTCCACGTCTACGGGATCGACAACTTCTTCCACACCTTCCACCTGCACGGCCACCGCTGGAGCGAACCCGACGGGCGGATCGTCGACAACCGGACCTTCGGGCCGGCGGACTCGTTCTCGTTCGAGCTGGTCGAGGACAACCCGGGTCGCTGGTTCTACCACTGCCACGTCTTCCAGCACCTGCACCAGGGGATGAACGGTTGGTACCTCGTCTCCTAGGCGCCGCGGCGGCGGTCCTCTTCCTCCTCCCCGCCGGGGCCGGCGCGGCCAACACGCGGGTCTCGATCGCCAACTACGCCTGGTCGCAGCCGCAGGTCCGGGTCGACCTCGGCGAGAAGGTGACCTGGGACTGGCTCGGGCCCGACCTGGCGCACTCGGTCACCGGGATCTCCGCCAACGACCTGCAGTGGGACTCCGATCCCGGCACCGATGCTCCCGCCCATCGCGCCGGCGACAGCTTCACGCTGCAGTTCTCCCAGCCCGGCGAGTACCTCTTCCAGTGCAAGCTGCACGCGGCGGTGCGGGGCGAGGTGATCGTCTCCGCCGTGCCGGGCGACCCCAACTCGGACCCCGGACCGCAGCCGCCGCTCAACCTCGACCTGAAGGCGCCGACGCTGGGGTCGGTCTCGATGCCGAAGCGGCATGCGAACGGCCGCGGCGGGCTCGACTTCAGCGTCCAGGTCTCCGAGCGCGGCAGCCTCGACGCCGAGTACTACCGCTTCAACTCGAAGGGCAGGCGCGTCTACAACGGGTTCGAGACCTGGAAGGCGTTCATCGGGATCAACCACCTGCGCCTGGGGGCGCGGGGCAAGCACTTCCGGGCGCGCCCGGGGCGCTATCTGGCGGTGCTGCGGGCGACCGACGAAGCGGCGAACGAGTCGAAGCCGCTGCGGCGGCGCTTCACGATCGGCGGCTAGAGGAGCTGCGCTTGCGGCGTCGCTTGCCGGCCGGCTTGGCCGCGTCGCGGAGGGTTCGTTCGCCGGCTTTCTCGGTCGACTCGCCCATCGTGATCTGGAACATCGCCAGCAGCGCGTCGGAGGCGAGCGGGCGCATCCGGTCCAGCGCCTCGCGCACCTTCGGCCAGTCCTCCTCCGGCCGGCCGGCCTTGTCGAACGGCTCCCAGATCTCGCGGACGAAGAGCTCGACGAAGGTGCGCGAGACCTTCTCGGAGGAGCGGCGCAGCTGCTCGGCGGTCTCGACCGCCGCCTGGGGCGAGACGCCGAGCTCGACCAGCGCCGTCCCGGCCCGCTGCAGGCGGGGGCTGATCACCTCGACCTTGCCGTCGGGAAGCTGACGCAGGATGCCGAGCTGTTCGGTGCGGGCGAGGAGCTTGGGGTCGAACCGCTCGACGCCCCAGGCGGCGGCGAGCTCCTCGGCGTCGAAGATTTCCGGCGTCTCGTCCTCGAAGGGGGCGCGCACCGCGCGGGCGAAGTCGACCATCTCGCGGGAGGAGCCCTCGCTGCTCTCCAGCACGCGGCGGATCGCCTCGAGGTTGAGGCCCTCGGCCTGCATTTCCCGGGTCAGCTCGATCCGGGCGACGTGGTCCTCGTTGTAGTAGCCGGTGCGGCCATGGACCTCGGGCGGCGGCAGCAAGCCGCGCGTCTGGTGGGCGCGGATGTTGCGGATCGTCATTCCCGTCCGCCGCGCCAGCTCCCCGATCGTCATCTTGCCGTCGGGCTTGGCGTTCCGCCCTTTGCGGCTGCTCATCTGCCCATGGTAAGCGGGAAGCGCTGCCCGTTCATCTTCTTCGCCGCGTCCGAGCAGAGGAATGCGATGCCGTCGGCGATGTCCTCGGCGGGGGTGAAGGTCGGGAACTCCTTGTCGGGCTCCTCGGCGCGCATCTGGGGAGTGAGGATCGCGTCGACGACGAGGATGTTGGCGGTCGCGGCGCTGCCTTCGAACCCGTCGGCGAGAGCGAGGGTCCAGGCCTCGGCGGCGGCCTTGGCGGCTGCGTAGGCGGCGTTGGTGGCGGTCGGCGCCTGCGCCTGCTTGGAGGAGACGAGGACGAAGCGGCCGTGCGGGCTGGCGGCGAGCTGGTCGTGGAAGGCGCGGGTGGTGTGCTGGACGGTGCGGACGAGGAGGTTATGCAGCAGCGCCCAGTCGCCGAGCGGCGCCTCCTGCAGCGGCTGCCCGCCGCGCCAGCCCCCGACCAGGTGGACCAGCCCGTCCACCCGCCCGAACCGCTCGACCAGCGCCTCGCGCCAGCCGCGGGCGGCGTCCTCGTCGAGCAGGTCGACGGCGCGGCCGTCCCAGCGCTCGGCGGGAAGATCGAGGTCGGCGGCGAGAGCGTCGAGCGCGTCCCGATCGCGACCGGCGCCGGCGACGGTGGCGCCCGCAGCCGCGAGCCGCTCGGCGACGAGCGGCCCCAGGCCGCCCCCCACCCCGGCGATCGCGATGACGCGGTCATCGAGCATCCCGACATCCTTTCAACTGATCAGATCGGGATCCCTGAGTGAACGTTTCTGTCTGCGCCGGGTGCAATGCTTTTGGCATGGACCTTCGACAGCTAAATCCACGTAGGCAAGGAGATATCGGCGAGGGCATCGCTGCCGCCTGGTTGATGCAGCAGGGGTACGGAGTTTGGATTCCCTTTGGCCACAGCCCCGACTGTGATCTGCTCGCGCAACGGGATGGCAAGCTCCTTCGCATCCAGGTCAAGACTTCCACCTGCTGGCAGAGGAAGCGATGGGTCGTCGCAACCTGTACGCGGGGCGGCAACCAAAGCTGGAACGGGATCATCAAGCGCCTCGAAGAGGCTCGGTTCGACTATCTCTTCGTTGTCGTCGGTGACTGGCGCTGCTGGTTCATCCCGTCGACTGAGGTCAACGGTCGCAGCGGGATCAGCCTCGGCGGTCCCAAGTATTCGGAGCACGAGGTGGAACCGGCCCGGCCATGGCACAAACCGGAAACGGTTCTTTCGGCGGCAGTGGGGGAGACAGGATTCGAACCTGTGTAGGCATAGCCAACGCGTTTACAGCGCGTCTCCTTTAACCACTCGGACACTCCCCCGAGTAAGGAGCGGAGATTCTACGGGAGGATCGCAGGAAACCGACGTCTAGCCCGCGGACGCTTCGAGCCGGGCCTTCATCCGTTCGTTGAAGGCGTTGAGCGCGGAGAAGGGGCGCATGAAGACGGTCAGCTCGCGGACGCGGCCGTCCTCGTCGAGCTCGAGGAAGTCGATGCCTTCCAGCTCGCGGTCGCCGACGGTGGCCTTGAAGCGCAGGACCACGGTCTCTCCCTCTGTCAGCTCGTTGGTGTAGGAGAAGTTCTCCAGCGTCGCCGCAACGTGGGTGAGAACGGCGGAGACGGTGTCGCGGCCTTCGAAGCCGCGGAAGAGGACCGGGCTGTGGAGGACGACGTCCTCGCGCAGCGTCTCGGCGAGCAGGTCGAGGTCCTTGCTCTCGGCGGCGCGACGGAAGGGATGCGGCCCGGCCATTCGCCTCAACTGTACCCCGATGGGATACTCGCGCCTATGCCAAGCGATCGTTTCTGGTCCAGGTTCTCGAACTCCCTCGGCGCCACCGGGCTGCGGCGGGTCGGCAAGCTGAACGCGCCGATCTACCGGCTGACCGGCGGGCGCGTCGGCGGCAAGCTCGGCAGGGCGCCGATCCTGCTGCTGACGACCACCGGCCGCAAGTCCGGCCAGCAGCGGACGGCGCCGGTCCTCTACCTCGCCGACGGCGAGCGCTTCGTCGTCATCAACACCAACGCCGGCAACGACAAGACGCCGGCCTGGTCGCTCAACCTGCGAGCCAATCCCGAGGCCGAGGTCGAGGTGGGGCGCAGGCGGGTCGGCGTCCGGGCCCGCCTGGCCGAGGGCGAGGAGCGAGCCGACCTCTGGCGCCGGCACATGCAGCAGTACGAGGGTTGGGACTTCTACGAGTCGCAGCTCGACCGCGAGGTCGGCGTCTTCGTATTGGAGCCGCGCTAGGAAGCTTCGCGCAGCATCTGCGCCTCGGGGAGGCGCTTCAGTTTCTTCAGCGTGTTGTTCTCGATCTGGCGGATCCGCTCGCGGGTCACACCGAAGGTGCGGCCGACTTCCTCGAGCGTGAGCGGCTCGGTGCCGGAGAGGCCGTAGCGAAGTTCGATCACCTGGCGCTCGCGGTCGGGCAGCGCCGCCAGGGCTTTCTGCACTCCCTCCTTCTGCAGATGCTCGCTTGCTTCCTCGAAGGGCTCGAGCACGGCGTCGTCGGCGACGAAATCGCCCAGCTCCGATTCGTCCTCGTCGCCGACCGGTTTCTCCAGGGAGACCGGCAGCTGGGCGACGCGGAGGATGTCGCGGACGTCGGAGACCGGCCAGCGCAGCTCCTCTGCGATCTCGGCCGGCTCCGGCTCGCGACCCAGTTTCTGCACCAGCTGGCGTTCGACGTGGGCGACCCGGTTCAGCTTCTCGACCATGTGGACCGGGATGCGGATCGTTCGCGCCTTGTCGGCGATCGCCCGGGTCACCGCCTGGCGGATCCACCAGGTCGCGTAGGTGGAGAACTTGTAGCCGCGGCGATAGTCGAACTTCTCCACGGCGCGGATCAGCCCCAGCGAGCCCTCCTGGATCAAGTCGAGGAAGCTCAAGCCGCGGCCCAAATAGCCTTTCGCGATCGAGACCACGAGGCGCAGGTTGGCCTCGACCATCTGCCGCTTGGCGAGCATGTCGCCGCGCTCGATCCGTTTCGCCAGTTCGACCTCCTGCTGCGCGGTCAGCAGATCGACCTGGCCGA
The DNA here is from genome assembly GCA_035712025.1 of Solirubrobacterales bacterium. Taxonomy (GTDB): domain Bacteria; phylum Actinomycetota; class Thermoleophilia; order Solirubrobacterales; family 70-9; genus VAYN01. The sequence continues at coordinate 61,168 of DASTBO010000138.1, read as the reverse complement.
TCGCCCGCAGGTAGAGCCGCAGCGAGTCGAGGCTCGGCTCGACGGTCAGGTCGAGCTCTTCCTTCTTGGCCGCACCGGAACTCTCGCCGCTGCGCTGCGCTTTGTAAGCGCTGACCCCGTCCTCGGCGATGACGTCGATCCCGTGCTCGACCAGGTGGGCGTGGAGCTGGGAGACCTGCTCCTTGGTGATCTCCACCTCCTCGAGTGTCGAGGAGATCTGCTCGAAGGTGAGATAGCCGCGCTCGCGACCCTGGGCGACCAGGCCCTGAAGCTCCTCGATCTCGCCGATCGGGCTCTCCTCCTGATCGCGATCGATCACCTCGGCCGCGGAATCCAACGGTTCGATGCTCACTTCGTCGCCGCTTCCTCTCCCCAATCTCCCGCTGGCCGACCCTGACGCTCCGACCGCGCCGAATTATAGGCGGAAAAAACTCTCCAACGCCCGAACAGCCGAGTTGCTTACTATTCGTTAGCCGATGGCCAGCCAGTCGACCGCCGCCCCAGCCACTCCGGACGTCCAGGCCGGCCTTCCCGCCACCCAGGTGAGCCTCTCGCGGGTCGGCGTCACCGGCGTCGAGAAGGTGATCCGGGTCAAGACCGACGGCGTCGAGAACCTCTTCTACGCCGGCTTCGAGTGCTTCGTCGACCTCAACCCGCAGCAGGCGGGGGTGCATATGTCGCGCTTCGAGGAGATCGTCGGCGAGGCGATCGACGAGGTCGTCCTCGGCGAGGCCTTCAAAGCCGAGGTGTTGGCCGCCCACGTCGCCGGTAAGGTGCGCGAGCGCCAGGGCGGCGAGCGGGCCGAGGTCTCGATCACGGCGCGCTACCCGGAGACGGTGCAGACCCCGGAAACCGGCAAGAGCACCCAGGAGATCTACGTCCTCTACGGCACCGCCGTCGCCTCCGAGCGCGGGGTCCGCACCCTGACCGGGGTCGAGGCCCAGGGGATGACCGCCTGCCCCTGCGCGCAGGAAGCGGTCGCCGCCCTCGCCCGCGACCGGCTCGCCGGCGACGGGTTCGGCGAGGAGGAGGTCGAGCGGATCCTCGAGCTGGTTCCGGTCGCCACCCACAACCAGCGCGGCATCGGCACTCTCCACGTCGGCTGCCCCGAGGGCGGCCCGGCCTGGATCGAGGCGCCGGAGCTGCTGCGGATCGTCGAGAGCTCGATGAGCTCGGAGATCTACGAGCTGATGAAGCGCACCGACGAGCGCTCCGTCGTCGTCAAGGCGCACGAACACCCACGCTTCGTCGAGGACTGCGTGCGCGAGATGCTGCGCCAGGTGGTCGAGGGCTATACCGACCTGCCCGACCAGACCTTCGTCATGGCCCGCCAGGAGAACCTCGAGACGATCCACCGCCACAACGTCGTCGCCGAGCGCTACGGCACGCTCGGGGACCTGCGCGCGGAGCTGGAGAGCGGCGAGCACGGAGCGCATCACGTGACGATGCGCGAGTGGCTCGAGGCTCCTACTTCTTAGATCTTAGGTCTTCGGTCTCAGGTGCGGAGGGGGTGAGAGTACCCCTGCCCGGAGCACCTCCGCCGAGTGATGCGGGGAGCCAAAGGGGTGCGAGGCGCCAGCTATCCGCAAATCACTCGGCGGAGGTGCTCCCAGGGACCCCCACCGACCCTCTCCTCTCACGTTGCTGTGCCTCGATCCGCTTGCGCAGGCCGAAGAAGTAGTCGAAGCCGCTGATCACGGTCACCGCGAGGGCCAGGTAGACGAGGACGTCGACGCCGAGGGGGGCTGGATTGGTGGCGATCAGGGCGATCACGGCGGCGATCTGGAGGACAGTCTTCAGCTTGCCGAGCCAGCTGGCGGCGATGACGATGCCGCGCTCGGCGGCGATCGTGCGGAGGATCGTGACCGCGACCTCGCGGGCGATGATCACCATCGCCACCCAGGCTTCGAGCCGGTCGAGGGAGACCAGGGAGATCAGGGCGCCGGTGATCAGCAGCTTGTCGGCGAGCGGGTCCATCAGCTTGCCGAAGGTCGTGATCGAGCCGCGGGAGCGGGCGAAGTAGCCGTCGAGGCCGTCGGTCGCCGCCGCGAGGGCGAAGACAGCGGCGGCCAGGGTGTCGCCGTTGGGGGTCTCCCCGAGCAGGGCGACGACCACCACCGGCACCGCGAGGATGCGGAGCAGCGTCAGCGCGTTGGGCAGGTTGAGCGGGAACATCTCCCGCTCACTTACCCCCGACGGGGGCAACCGTCCCTTCGGCGTCCCTCTTCGCGAAGTACTCCTCGCCCTCGATGCTGACCTTCGGCAGCCAGCGGTCGATCCACTTCGGCAGCCACCAGGCGCGCTTGCCGAGCAGGACCATCACCGCCGGCACCAGCAGGCAGCGGACCAGGGTCGAGTCGATCGCGATCGCCACCGCGAGGCCGACCCCGAACTCCTTCACCACCGGGTTGCCGCTGAGGACGAAGCTGGTGAAGACGCAGACCATGATCGCCGCGGCGGAGGTGATCACCCGGCCGGTATTGGCCAGGCCTTCGACGACCGCCCGGCGCTCGTCGCCGAACTCCTCGTAGTGCTCGCGCATCTGCGTCAGCAGGAAGACCTCGTAGTCCATCGAGAGACCGAAGAGGATCGCGAACATCAGGAGCGGCACGAAGCTGACGATCGGGATCGCGTGGTCGAGGCCGATCAGCGACGAGCCCCAGCCGAGCTGGAAGACCGCGGTGACGACGCCGTAGGCCGCGGCGACCGAGAGCAGGTTCATCGCCGCCGCCTTGACCGGCACCAGCAGCGAGCGGAAGGCGACGAGCAGGACGATGAAGCTGAGCCCGACGACGATCGCGATCATCAGCGGCAGCTTGTCGCTGATCTGGCTCGCGAGGTCGATGTAGCCGGCGGTCTGGCCGCCGACGTAGGAGCTGGCCTTGGTTCCCTGCAGCGCCGCCGGGATCGCTTCCTCGCGCAGGTCTTCGACCAGGTCGACGGTCTTGTCCGCCCAGGGCTCCGATTTCGAGAGCACGGTGAAGACCGCGGCGGTACCAGCCTTGTCGAGCGTGGGTTCGCTGACGGCGGCGACGTCGGGGGCGCCTCCGACGGCTTTCTCCAGCTTCGGCAGCACCTGCTTGGCTTCGGCCGGCGAGGAGAATTCGGAGGCGATCAGCAGCGGTCCGTTGACGCCAGGCCCGAAGCCCTTGTTGAGCGAGTCGTAGGCCTGGCGCGAGGTCGTTTCCTTCGGCAGCGCGCTGATGTCGTTCTGGCCCAGCTCGAGTTGGAAGATCGGCAGGGCGAGGACGATCAGGATCAGAAGGGCGACGACGGTCGCGCTCCAGGGACGCTGGCTGACCCACTCGGCCCAGCGGCGCCAGCCGTGCGGCTCCTTGTCGTCCGGGTGGGTCTTGCCGAGCTTGACCCGCAGCGAGTTGATGTGCGGACCGAGGGCGCCGAGCATCGCCGGCAGCAGCGTCGTCGCCGCGCAGACCGCGACGACCACCGCGACCGCGGCGGTGAAGCCGAGGGTGGAGACCAGCGGGATGCCGGCGAAGGCGAGCGAGCAGAGCGCGATCACGACCGTGAAGCCGGCGAAGACGACGGCGCCGCCGGCGGTCGCGGTCGCCCGGGCGATCGACTCGCGCAGCTCCATCCCGTCGGCCAGCTGCAGTTTGTGGCGGGTGACGATGAAGAGGGCGTAGTCGATGCCGACGCCGAGGCCGATCATCGTCGCCAGCGTCGTGGCGACCCCCGGCACCTCGAGCACGTGCTCGAGCAGGCGGATGACCGAGAGCGCGCAGGCGAGCCCGACGATCGCCGAGACGATCGGCAGCATCATCGCCGTCGCGGTGCCGAAGGCGAAGAGGAGGATGATCACCGCCGCCGCCAGCCCGATCGCCTCGCTGGTCTCGGTCGCCGGCTTGGAGAGCTGCTGGCCGACATAGGCGCCGATCGCGGCGTTGAGGCCGGCCCGGCGCGCGGGCCCGGCGGCGTCGAGGATCCGTTCTGCCTGTTCTTCGTCGATTTCGCCCGGCCCGATCGCGAGGACGACCGGGAAGTAGCCGATCGACTGGTCCTTGCTGAGGAAGTTCGCGCCCTGGGGGCTGAGCGGGCTGACGGCCGAGTTGACGTCGCCGAGCGCGTTCAGCCGCTTCTCGACTTCCGCGACGGCCGCCGCGTACTTCGTTTCGGTCAGCTTCCCCCCGGGCGCTTCCAGCACCAGCGGGTTGCTGCCGTAGGCCTGCTCGGGGAGGTCGTCTTCGAGCAGTTCGGTCGCCGTGGTCGAGTCGGTGCCCGGCAGCGTCAGGTTTTCGCTGGTCTTGCTGCCAGCCGAGTGACTGATCGCCACGAGCGCGATCGCGAGCACGATCCAGGCGGCGATCACGGGGTAGTGATGGCGCGAGGAGAAACGTCCGATGGCGTAGAGGGGAGCGGTCATGGCGGCATCATCTACCTTGGGGCGGCCGTTTCGCCGGTCTCGAAGGCCTCGGGCACGAGTTCGAGCGGCCCGGCGCCGAGCGCGCGGCGGATCAGGACCAGCCGCTGCGCCTGGTTGGCGGCCATCGCGGCGACCAGCGGCCGCGGCCACCCGATCGTCAGCTTGCCGACGGCGCTGAGCTCGGCGTCGATCGTCGCGCTTTCCAGTTCGTAGAGGAAGCGCATCGCCTCCCGCGGGGTCGGCAGCTCGCCCGCCTCGACCGTTTCGGCCGGCGGGTCGGCCTCGCCGTCGAGGCCGCGCAGCGTCTTGGTCGTCGCGTCGACGTGTTCCTGTTCCTGGCCCCGGAAGCGCCGGCCGAGTGCCAGCTGGGCGCCGCGCAGCGCCGGCAGCGCTTCCCCGTAGGCGTCGACCGCGGCCAGCTGGCGAGCGAGGATCTCGTTCAGCACCCGGACGTCCGCCTCGCGGTCGGTGGCCGAGCCGCCGTCGCCACCGCAGCCGCCGAGGCCGGTGAGGAGGCCGGCGCAGGCGAGCGCGAGGACGAGGGCGCGGCGCACCGGCGCGCCGCGCATGATTCGGTTCGCTGCCATGAGGTCGGGACCAAGCCTATGAGCAAAGGCCGCGCCGGCGCCCTCGAAGCCCTCGCCGGGGAGATCCACGGCTGCCGGCTCTGCCCGCGGTTGGTCGAGTGGCGCGAGGAGCAGGCGGCCAACCCGCCCCGCCGCTACCGCGGCCAGGAGTACTGGGCCCGCCCGGTCTCCGGCTTCGGCGACGCCGATGCCCGGCTCGGCATCGTCGGCCTGGCGCCGGCGGCGCACGGCGCCAACCGCACTGGCCGGATGTTCACCGGCGACCGCTCCGGCGACTGGCTCTACGCGGCCCTGCACCGGGCCGGCTTCGCCAACCAGCCGACCTCGGAGTGGCGCGACGACGGCCTCGAGCTGCGCGACGCCTTCATCACCGCCACCGTGCGCTGCGCGCCGCCCGCCAACAAGCCGACTCCGGAGGAGCGCGACACCTGCCTTCCCTACCTGCGGCGCGAGCTGGAGCTGCTCGACCGTCTCCAGGTCCTCGTCGCGCTCGGCTCCTTCGGCTGGGACGGGTTCCTTCGCGCCGCCCGGGCGTTGGGCGAGGAGGTGCCGCGACCGCGGCCCAAGTTCGGCCACGGCGCCGAGGCCGAGGTCGGCCGCTGGCGGCTGATCGGCTGCTACCACCCGAGCCAGCAGAACACCTTCACCGGCAAGCTGACCGTGCCGATGACCGACGCTGTGTTTTCGCGCGCAAAGTCGCTCCTGCCCTAGAAACGCTTCGACCGCTTAAACGGTCTCTAGTGCGCTGACGGAGCTACCTGGGGGGAGGGTTTGTTGCGCAGACCACGGATCAAGAGAACGACGGAAGAGATCGAGACGCCGGAGGGAGACGTCTACCTGCTGCGGCCGAGCGCGGACAACGACATCCGCATCGAGCAGCCGGACGCGGAGGAACGCCGGCTGCTGGCGGCGGTCGACGGGAGCCGGACGCTGGAGGAGCTGCGGACCGAGTTCGGCACCGGGGAGGTCGACGACATGATCGCCCAGCTGCAGGAGCTGGAGGTGATCGAGGACGCCGCCGACGACGAGCTGCTGGAGGCCGGCGAGCTGGAGCGGTTCGACCGCCAGCTGCGCTACTTCAGCGACGTCGGGACCGGCGGGATCACCCCGTCCGAGTGCCAGGAACGATTGCGGGAGGCGAAGGTGGCGGTGCTCGGGGTCGGCGGCCTCGGGGGGTGGTCCGCCCTGGCGCTCGCCTGCACCGGCGTCGGCGAGATGTGGCTGATCGACGGCGACCGGGTGGAGGTCAGCAACCTCAACCGGCAGATCCAGTTCTCCGAGGCCGACATCGGCGAGCTCAAGGTCGAGCGTGCGGCGGCGCGCCTCGCCGCCTTCAACTCCGGGGCGAAGATCACCACCGAGGCGCGCCGGCTCGAGGGCGAGGCCGACATCGCCGAGTTCATCGCCGGCTCCGACGTCGTCGTCGACGCCGCCGACTGGCCCGCCCACGACATCGAGCGGTGGTGCAACTCCGCCTGCTTCAAGGCCGGCATCCCGTACATCACGATGAGCCACTTCCCGCCGATCGCCCGGGTCGGGCCGCTTTACGTCCCCGGCAAGACCGGCTGCTTCGTCTGCCAGGAGATCGGCTACCGGCGCGAGTACCCGCTGTTCGACGTCGCCGTCGAGCAGCGGCGGGCGAAACCGACCCCGGCGGCGACGCTGGGACCGGCCTGCGGCCTGATCGGCGGCCAGGTCGGGATGGAGGTGATGCACCTGCTGACCGGCCTCGCCAGGCCCTCGACCCAGGGAGTGGCCCACATCTTCGACCTGCGGACGATGGAGGTCAAACGCGAGCCGGTCGTCCCCGAGCCCGAGTGCCCGATCTGCGGCGAGATGCCGCACGAGGAGGGAGCGGCCGGGTAGGTTCCGCGGATGCGGATCGCCCTGCCGATCGTGATCGCCGCCGCGCTCGCCCTGCTGGCGGGCTGCGGCGGCTCCGACGAGGGGACGACGGGAGCGGCCAGCGCCCCGGACGCCGAGGCTCCGGCGTGGGAAGCCCGCGCCGCCTTCCTCGCCGAGCCGAGTTGCGCCCGCCCGCCCGGAGCCTCGCGCTGGGGGTGCTCGATCCCCTCCTACCGCTGCCAGGCCGTCGTCGTCGACAGCGGCTGGTCGGTCTCCTGCTCACGATCGGGACGGTCCGTCGCCTTCCTCCTGCGCCGCTGAAGGCTGGCGCACCAGTCGCCGCGAGGGGTCGACGAACAGCACCAGCCAGAAGTAGGGAGCGATCGCCGGCGCCAGGTAGGCGAGCGGGATCGAGAGCACGAAGATGCCGGCGATGTAGGCGCTGCGGACCCGGTTTTCGCGATGGGTGCGGTCGTCGGTGCTGGTCAGGCCGCGCCGCCGCGCGTCGGCCCCCATCAGCAGGCCGAGGAGGACGACGATCGCGAGGTTGGCCGAGTAGAAGACGACCGCGGTCGTCTTGCCGCCGTACTCGCCGAGCAGCTCGCTGCTGAAGGGGATGAGGACGACGAAGCCGAGGTAGGCGAGGTTGAGCCCGATCAGGCGGCCGTCGAAGGCCTCGACTTCGCCGAAGAAGCGGTGGTGGACCAGCCAGAAGCGGCCGATCACGGCGAAGCTGATCGCGTAGGCGAGGAAGTCTTCGCGCTGGTCCCAGAGGGCGTTGTCGATCTGCCCTTCGGTCAGGCCCTTGTCGATCCCCAGGTTGAGGACCAGCAGGGTGATCGCGATCGAGAAGACGCCGTCGCTGAAGGCGACGATCCGCCCGAACTCGATCTCGTTCTCCTTTCGCCGCTTCGCGGCCAGCTGCCTCACGCCGCGGATCATCTCCCCCAGCCGCGACGGAACCGAACGCCGATCCTCCTTAGAATGGGCCGGCCCGCCGGCGTAGCTCAGTTGGTAGAGCACTTCATTCGTAATGAAGGGGTCCCCGGTTCAAGTCCGGGCGTCGGCTCTGGGTGCTCGTGGGGCGCCGAGTGCGCTTCTAGCCTGCCCGGTCCAGCGCCTGCTCGAGATCGGCACGGAGATCCACCGGGTCCTCGATCCCGACGCTGAGTCGGATCAGTCCGCTGGAGACGAGGTCGATCCCCCACCGCGCTTTCCTTTCGGCGGAGGTATGCACACCGCCGAAGCTGGATGCCTCGATGATCAGCTCGCACGCCGACAGGAAGCGCCGGGCGCGGTCCGCATCCTCGAGGTCGAAGCAGATGATGCTGCCGAAGCGCGTCATCTGGCGCGCCGCCAGCTCGTGGGCCGGGTCGCTTGCAAGGCCCAGGTAGCGAACCGAGGGAACGTCCTCGCGTCCGGAGAGCATCTCCGCCAGGGACACCGCGTTCCCGCACTGCCGATCCAGGCGCACCTCGAGAGTCGCGAGCGATCGGTGGGCCAGCCAGGCCTCGAACGGGCCGACGATCGAGCCCGACTCCCGGCGCCACTTCTCGATGCTGTCCATCCAGGGCCCGTCCCGAGAGGTGAACGATCCGAGCACCAGATCGTTGTGGCCGGTCAGATGCTTGGACGCGCTCATCAACGAGCCATGAGCGCCGTGTTCCAAGGGACGTTGACCGAGCGGCGTGGCGACGGTGTTGTCGACGACGAGGCGCGCACCCTCCGCGGCGGCCGCCGCGGAGACCGCACCGATGTCGGCCACGTCGAGTCCCGGGTTCGACGGAGTCTCCACGAAGACGAGGGCGGCCCCCGGAAGCGCCGCGATCACGGCTTCGGTGTCGGTTGGCACCTTCCGTACCTCGACGCCCATGTCCGCCAGCCAGCCACCCGTCAGGCGAGCGGCCGGATAGCCGTCGTTGGGCACGACGATCGCCTTCCCCTGCTCCACGGTCGCCATCAGCACCGCCGAGATCGCCGCGGAGCCGGAGGGAAAGATCAGCGTGCGGGAGTCGTCGTCCTCGAGCTCGCTGAGCGCGTCCTCGAGGTTCGTCCAGGTCGGATTTCCATACCGGCCGTAGACGTAGTCCGCTGCCGCCAGGGGGTCGTCGCCCTGCACGTGGAACGGTGCGGCGAACGTCGGGCCAGCCAGAAACGGGGCGCCCTGACCGCGCTCGCCCAGCCCGCCGTGCACGGCAATCGTGCCGCTGGCGAGCCGGGGCCGGTCCTTGTCGCCTGCCCCACCCACTACTTCTTCTTCTGCCGCCGTTCGAGGACTTCGCCGAAGGCTTTTTCGATTTCGGTCGTCAGGGTGAGGCGGAAGGTGGCGTTGAGGGCGTCGAAGGCGAGCGGGCGGAGGCGACCGATCGCCTCGATCAGCTCGTCCCAGCCCTCCTCGGGGCGGCCGGCTTCGTCGAAGGGCTTCCAGAGTTCGTCGACGAAGAGGTTGACGAAGGTGCGGGCCGAGGCCTGGGAGTTGCGCTCCAGCTTCTCGATCGCGGCAAGGGCGGCGGGGAGCTCGATGCCCATGCCGAGAACCGCCTCGGCAGCGCGCAGGAGCGCCGGGCTCGGGGCTTCGAAGCGTTCCTCGCCGAGATCGACCAGGAGGCCGAGCTTCTGGGCTTTTTCCAGCAGCTTGTCGTCGTCGGCGCCGAACTTCTCGACCAGTTCCTCGCGCGAGTAGACCTCGGGCGCCTCGGTCGCGAAGGGGGCGGTGACGGCCTGGCGCAGGCCGACGAAGCGGTCGGCGTCGGCGCCGTGCTCGCCGATCAGGCGGGAGATCGCGCTCAGCTTGAAGCCCTCCGACTGCATCTCCTGGATCAGGCGCAGGCGGGCGACGTGTTCGGGGCCGTAGTAGCCGACGCGGGAGCGCACCTCGGGCGGCGGCAGCAGGCCCCGGGACTGGTGGTTGCGGATGTTGCGCACCGACATCCCGGTCTCGTAGGCGAGCTGCTCGACGGTCAGGTTCGCCTCGGAGGCGGCGGGATCGGCGGTGGCATCCCGATCTTTCGCCATGTGACGATTCTACCTTTCCGAATGTAACCTCGTTTGAGGTAACGTTTATGAGGGAACACGCTTTCTGCAATCCACCTGACAGGGGATTTACAAGATGAACCTCGACCTCGCAGCCCTTCTCGCCGCAGCCGCCCCGCCCGCGGGTGGCGCCGAGATCGGCCAGATCGTGATCGCGACGACGGCGGCGACGATCGTCACCGCCGCGCTCCTCTTCCTCGGCCTCGGCCATCGCAGCGGCCGCGTCCAGATCCTCCAGCGCCTCGCCGACCACAGCGAACGCACCTCCGGCATGCCCGGCTGGGTCGCCTTCCCGTCGGGTGTCGCCACCGTCTCCCTGCTGACTGCGCTGTTCGGGATGTACTGGGACATCTCGGTCCACATCGACAACGGCCGCGACGCCGGTCCGCTCGCCAACCCCGCCCACTACTTCATCCTCGCCGGCCTCTTCGGCATCTTCAGCGCCGGGTTCTTCGCCATGGTCCTGCCGAAGGAGCGCCCCAGCTCGGTCGCGATCCGGATCGGCCGCGACTGGTGGGCACCGCTCGGCGGCGTCCTGATCTGCGCCTGCGGCGCCTTCTCGCTGATCGGCTTCCCGCTCGACGACGTCTGGCACCGCCTCTTCGGCCAGGACGTCACCCTCTGGGGCCCGACCCACCTGATGCTGATCGGCGGGGCGGCGATGACCCTGGTCGGGATCGCGGTGCTGACGGTCGAGGGGATGCGCGCCAACGCCGCCGCCGACGAGCCGATCGTCGAGCTGGCCCACACCAGGCTGGCGCGCGCGGTCGCCCTCACCGGCGGCTTGATGCTCGGCCTCTCCACCTTTCAGGCCGAGTTCGACTTCGGCGTCCCCCAGTTCCAGCTGATCTTCCAGCCGCTGATGCTGATGGTCGCCGCCGGCGTCGGCCTGACCCTGGCGCGCGTCTACGCGGGACCGGGCGCCGCCCTCGGCGCGGCCGGGTTCTTCATCCTCCTGCGCGGCGGGCTGGCGCTGGTCGTCGGCCCCGTGCTCGGCCAGACCACCCCCCACTTCCCGCTCTACCTCGCCGAGGCGGCGGTCGTCGAGGCGGTCGCCCTCTTCGTCTCGACCCAGAAGCCACTGCGCTTCGGGCTCGTCTCCGGGATCGGGATCGGCACCGTCGGCCTGGCGGCCGAGTGGGCCTGGTCCCACATCTGGATGCCGCTCCCCTGGCCCGACGCCGCCTTCCCCGAAGCGGCGATCGTCGGCCTCGCGGGGGCGATCGCCGGCGCCACGATCGGCGCCTGGATCGGCTCCCACCTCGCCGCCGAGCCGGTCGAGCGCTCGCCGCAGCTGCGCCGGTCGGCGATCTGCAGCGCCGCCGTCCTTGCGGCCCTCGTCGCCTACGGCCTCTACACGCCGACCGAGGAGGGGGTCAGCGCCCAGGTCGCGCTGCGCGAGGTCAAGGCCGCCCCGGATCGCGAAGTCGAAGCCACGGTGCGGATCAGCCCGCCGGACGCGGCCGCCGACGCCGAGTGGTTCGACGTCACCGCCTGGCAGGGCGGCGGCCTGGTCGTGGCGCCGCTGGAGCGGACCGGGCCGGGCGTCTACCGGACGAGCGAGCCGGTCCCGGTGCACGGCAACTGGAAGGCGATGATCCGGCTCCACGACAACAGCTCCCTGACCGCGCTGCCGATCTTCCTGCCCCGCGACGAGGCGATCCCGGTCGGCGAGACCCCCGCCCCCGCCCACTTCACCCGCAGCTTCAGCGACGAGCACCAGCTGCTGCAGCGGGAGGCCAAGCCCGGACCGCCGTTTCTGACGGTCCTCGCCTACTCGGTGGTCGTCGCGATCGCCCTCTCGCTGCTCGCGCTCCTCGCCTGGGCCCTGCACCGGCTGGCCGTCGGAGGACCGCCCGCGCCGCGACGGCGCCGGCTGCGACTGCGGGGTCTCGGCTTCCAGCACGGCGGCGGCCGGTGACCCTCCCCCTCGCCCACCACAGCGCCCTGGTGGCGCTGCCGGTCTTCGCCCCGGCCCTGGTCGTGATCCTCGTCCTCCTCGTCCACCGCCTCCGCGAGGGCCGGCGCTGGGACGAGGAGGAAGCCGACGCTTGACCGCCGAGACCGCGAAAAGGCACCCTCAAGGTGCTTTTTTGCGGTCTCGGCGGATTGAGGCCTCGATTGCCTCGGCGTAGGGGCCGTGGAGGGTGGCGCGCGGGGTTGGGATCCGCATTCCGTAGGCCTCGCGCATGGCGCGGTTGAGGACCCGCTTGAAGGTGGGGCCGTGCCAGGCGTGGGCTTCGGCGGCGCGGCCGACGTGGAGGTGGACCAGCTCGTGCAGCAGGGTCTCGAGCACGTCGCCGGGGCGGATCCCAGGATAGGCGGTGACCGAGAGGCGGAACTCGCTCGGGACCGCGAAGCCGAGGCGGTTGGGTTTGCGGCTGGCGCGGCGCACCTTGAGTTGCGGCCGCCGCTCGGGCAGCGGGCCGTCGGCGAAGACCGGCAGCGCCCGCAGCCGCTCCAGCTCGGCATCCAGCGCGACGCCCGCGACCAGGTAGTAGGAGCTGGGGCGAGGGCGCGGGGGCGCCGGGGGAGCGGCCCGGCGGCGCCTCAGCCTTGGCACCGCGGGCACCAGTAGGTGGTGCGGTTGGCGTCGCCCTGGCCGCGCGAGGAGACCGGGCCGCGACAGGAGGGGCAGACGCTCTGGCGCCGTTTGTAGATCCGGAACGAGTGCCGGTCGCCGCGCTCGACCGCGCTCAGCATCTGCTCGCGCGCCGCCAGCAGGACCTTCCGCAGCTCCTCGTCGGAGAGGTCGCCGACCGGTCGCCAGGGGTCGATGCGGGCCGCGAAGCAGGCCTCGCTCTTGAAGATGTTGCCGATGCCGGCGACCAGGTGCTGGTCGAGCAGGGCGTCGCCGAGGCGGCGGGTCGGGGCGGCGCGGATGAGCGCGATCGCCGCGTCGGGGTCGAAGTCCGGGGCGAGGATGTCGGGGCCCAGCCGCGTCAGCTGGGGATTGCGCCGCACGCGTGCGGTAGGTCCCACCTGCAAGGTCGGGCCACCGAACTGGACCGCGTCCCAGCCGCCGCCGGAGAGAACCCCCCAGGCCGAGCTGCGCGGCCGGCGCCAGCGGGCGCGCGGGCGGTAGAAGTGCCAGCCCCCGCTCATCCCCAGATGGCTGTGGAGGGAGACCTCGCCGAAGCCGAGCAGCAGGTGCTTGCCGTGGGCGTGGACCTCCTCGAGCGTGCGGCCGCTGAGCCGCTCGATCCCCGCGGCCCTACCGCGCGGGTTCGGGGCTGCACCCGTCACCTCCTCGCCCAGCAGCGTCGCCTCGAAGCGGCGCGCCAGCCGCAGGATCGTGTCGCCCTCTGCCACTCCCCCATGATGCAGATCGGCGCCGGTCGGGTAAGGATGGGGGCATGTTCCGGCGGGAGAAGATCGACCCCAGGGCGCGACAGGTGGCGCTGGGGGTCGGCGCCGCCCGGGTGGCGATGGGGATCGGGATCTTCTTCGCGACCCAGCCGGCGCTGCGGGCGCTGCGCTTCGGCCCCACCGACGCCTCCGGCGAAGCCGTCGCCAAACTCGGCGGCGGCCGCGACCTCGCGATCGGCGCCCTGACCCTGGCCGCCCGCGACGACCGCCAGGCGCTGCGCTCGGCGCTGCTGCTCTCCAGCGCCTGCGATCTCGCCGACGCGGTCGCGCTCGGCGTCTCGGCTCGGCGCCCGGAGACCCGCGCCGCCGGGATCGGCGGAGTGCTCGCAGGCGGCGGCGCAGCCGCCACCTGCTTCTGGGCGCGACGCCGGCTGAAGGCCTAGCGTCTCCGAGGTTTTCCCCGCTATAGCAAGGACAATCTCGGAGACGCCGCGGGATCTACGGCGCCGAGCCGTTGCTGCCCGGTGCGTCGGCGGAGAATTCGTGCGACGCGATCACCCGGTCGATCAGGCCGTACTCGACCGCCTGCTGCGGCTGGAAGAATTTGTCGCGTTCCATGTCGGTGTGGATCTGCTCCTCCGACTGGCCGGTGTGCTTGACGTAGATCTGGTCGAGCCGCTCGCGCAGGGCGAGGATCTCCCGGGCGTGGATCTCGATGTCGCTCGACTGGCCTTCGAAGCCGCCGCTCGGTTGGTGGATCAGGATCCGGCTGTTCGGCAGCGCCATCCGCTTGCCGGCGGCGCCGCCGGTGAGGATCAGCGACCCGGCCGACATCGCGATCCCGTAACAGATCGTCTGCACGTCGGGCTTGACGAACTGCATCGTGTCGTAGATCGCCAGGCCGGCGTAGGCGGAGCCGCCGGGCGAGTTGATGTAGAGGCTGACGTCCTTGTCGGGGTCCTCGGCCTCGAGGTGAAGCAGCTGGGCGATGATCAGGTTGGCGAGGTCCTCGGTGACGGGCTCGCCGAGGAAGATGATCCGCTGCGCGAGCAGCCGGCTGTAGATGTCGAACGAGCGCTCGCCGCGAGCGGTCTGCTCGACGACCATCGGTACCAGTGGCATAGGACCCTTTCCTAGTTTGCGTCTGGGCTGTACTTATAGCCAACCCCGCGCACGGTCAGCACCAGTTCGGGCTTCTGCGGGTCCCGCTCGACCTTCTGGCGCAGGTTGGAGATGTGCACGTCGCAGGCCCGCTCGTCGCCGTCGAACTCGGTCTGCCAGAGCTCCTCCATGATCTGGGCGCGGGAGAAGACCTCCCCCGGGCGGGCGACGAGCAGCCGCAGCAGCTGGAACTCCGAGCGGGTGAGGTTGACCGGGACCCCGCGCACGGTCGCGACGTGGCGGACGAGGTCGATCGAGACCGGGCCGGATTCGATCTTCACCGCCTGGGAGAGCGGCGCCCGGTCGAGCTCGCGCCGCCGCAGCTGGGCGCGGACGCGGCCCAGCAGCTCGCGCACCGAGAACGGCTTGGTGACGTAGTCGTCGGCGCCGACCTCGAGCCCGACGACCTTGTCGACCTCGGCGTCTTTGGCGGTGAGGACGATGATCGGGACGGCGCTGCGCGAGCGCACGTCGCGGCAGATGTCGAGCCCGCTCGGGCCGGGCATCATGATGTCGAGGATCAGCAGGTCGAAGGGGACGCCGTTTCCCAGCAGCTCGGCGGCCTCGTCGCCGTCGGCGGCCGGGGTGACCTCGAAGCCCTCCTGGGCGAGCGCGTAGCCGACCGAGTCGCGGACCGACGGCTCGTCGTCGGCGATAAGGATGCGGCCGCTGCTCATGCGACGGGCGTCGGGCTCGGTTGCGCGATCGGGAGGCGCACCCAGAAGGTGCTGCCCTCCCCCTCCACCGACTCGGCGCCGATCCGGCCGCCCATCACGTCGACCATCCGACGGGCGATCGCCAGGCCGAGGCCGAAGCCCTCCTGCTTGCGCGACTCCGAGCGACGGTAGAAGCGCTCGAAGACGCGCTCCAGCTCCGCCGCGGGAATGCCCGTTCCGGTGTCGATGACCTCCAAGATGACCTCGCCCTCGCTGTCATGGCGGCCGCGAACGGTAACGGTGCCGGGGGGTGGCGTGTTCTTGAAGGCGTTGGTGAGCAAGCCGATCATCACCTGCCGCAGCAGCGTCGGGTCGCCGGTGGCGGCGAGGTCGGACTCGACGTCGACGACCAGCTCGACGTGGGGCGGCGTGTCGCAGGCGCTGACCACGTCCTTGACCGCCAGCGGCACGTCGACGATCTCGCTCTCGGGCGCGCCGCGGGACTCGACCCGGGCCAGGGTCAGCAGCGACTGGGTCAACCGGTTCATCCGCTCGGCGTCTTCGCCCAGGCGCCGGAGGAAGTGGTCGCGGTCCTTGGGATCGTTCTTGGCGCCGCCCTGCAGGACCTCGATCGCGCCGGAGATCCCCGCCAGCGGGTTGCGCAGCTCGTGCGCGGCGTTGGAGACGAAGTCGGCTTCGGCCAGCTCCTGGCGCAGCTCGTCGGTGCGGTCGCGCAGCACCGCGAGCACGGCCCGCTCGTCGGGCAGCGAGCGGGCCGTCATCGCGTAGGCGCGGTCGCCGATCCGCAGCGCCGGATGGGCCGAGAAGCCGACCTCGGCGGCGCGGTGGAGCTGCGGCAGGACGACCGCGGGCGGCTGCCCCGACTCGTCGAGCAGCCGCGAGGCGGCGCTGTTGGAGAAGCGCACCGGCCCTTCGTAGTCGACGACCATCACCACGTCGGTGAGGCCGTCGAAGATCGCCGCCAGCTTGTTGCGGTCGGAGGAGAGGACGCCGAAGCTCTCCTTCAGCGAGGCGCGCATCGAGTCCAGGGCGCGGGCGAGGTCGCCGATCTCGTCGGGGCCGGAGGTGTTGAGCGGGGCGTCGAAGGAGCCGTCCGCCATTTCCCCGGCGGCGCGGGCGAGGCCGACGACGCGGTGGGAGATCGCGACCGCGATCAGGAAGCCGGCGAGCACGCCGACGGTGACCGAGGCGATCAGCGCCTGCGGCTTGTCGCCGAAGAGGTAGACCGCCGCGGCGGTGATCAGGCTGACCGCGGCGAAGGCGCCGGTCAGCCAGAGGCGCATCCCGATTCGCATGAAGATTTACTAACACAATCCCCTCCTCGGGGCGGCGGGCCCGGGCCCATCCGTGCCCGCATGGGAGAATTGGACTTGTGCGGACCCTGGTCTTCATCCCTGCCTGGAACGAGGAAGCTTCGATCGCCGCGGTGATCGGCGACGTCCGCAAGGCGCTGCCCGAGGCCGATCTCCTCGTCGTCGACGACGGCTCCGCCGACGCCACCGCCGAGCGGGCACGCGAGGCCGGCGCCCTGGTCGCCTCGCTGCCCTTCAACCAGGGCCTCGGGGCGGCGCTGCAGACCGGCTACCTCTACGCGCTGCGCAACGGCTACGACGCCTGCGCCCACCTCGACGCCGACGGGCAGCACCCGCCCGACGAGGTCGCCCGCCTGCTCGGCGAGGTGACCGCGGGCCGCGCCGACCTGGTCATCGGGTCGCGCTACCACGCCGGCGCCGTCGCCGCCAGCGGCGACTACCGGCCGACCCTCTCGCGGCGGATCGGGACCAGCGTCTTCCGCTTCTTCCTCACCCTCGCGACCCGGCAGCGCTTCACCGACACGACCAGCGGCATGCGGGCGGCGAACCGACGGGTGATGGCGCTCTTCAGCCAGCACTACTCGCCGGACTTCGCCGAGATCGAGTCGCTGCAGCTGGCGGTGCGCCAGGGCCTGCGGGTCGAGGAGCTGCCGGTGCGGATGCTGGAGCGGGCGGGCGGCAGCTCCTTCCTGACGCCGGTGCGCTCGGCCTTCTTCATCTTCAAGGGCCTGGTCGTCCTCCTCGTCGGCCAGTTCCGGCCGCGCCAGGCGGAGACCGAGCAATGAAGGCGCTGATCCTGGCGGCGGGTGGGGCCGAACCGCAGGTCCACCTCACCTCGCAGACGCGGATCGTCGCCGCGGTGATCGCGGTCTTCTTCATGCTCCTGATCCTCGACCTGATCCGCCGCGACCGGCTGCAGGAGCGCTACAGCGTGATCTGGTTCGTCGCCGGGCTGGGGATGCTCGCCGGCGCCGCCTTCCCGGGCCTGCTCGAGCTGGTCGCCGACGCGATGGGCGTGCGCAACACCAATGTCGCCCTCTTCTCGATCGTCCTCCTCCTGCTGCTCGGCCTGGCGCTCAACTTCAGCGTGATCATGTCCCGCCAGGCGGCGCAGATAACGCGACTGGCGCAGGAGCGGGCGATCGAGCAGGCCCGCAGGCAATCTGCTGAGCCTGAGGGGCCGCTGGGCAAGGACGCAGGGAGTCGGAATAGCAGCGCTGTTTCGACGACCGAGGACGCCGCATAGCGGTTCCTCAGGCCAGCAGCGTCTCGAGCCGGAAGAAAAGCGCCTCTAACGCCAGCTCCTCGCTGACGTTGAGGTCGAGGCCGCGGCGGGTCTCCTGCACGAGCTCGGCGCCGCGGCGGGCCTTGGCCGCATCCAGCCCCTCGGCCTGGGCGCGCAGCTGCTCGAGCCGGTCGCGGTTGAAGGCGACCTCCTCGGCGCCGGCGGCGACGGCGGCGAGATCGCGCAGCCAGGCCGCGCAGAGCTCGTAGGCGAGGGTGAGGATCTCGGTGCGGCGGCGGCGACCGGCGCGTTTGGCGCCGTCGGCGATCTCCTTGGCGCTGCGTTTGATCCCCGCCTTCGCTTCCTCCTCGAGCGCTTCGCGGGCCGCCGCCTCGACGTCGGCGCCGGCGGTCTGTGCGTCGTCGAGGAGCGCCTTCCAGGGAGCGCCCGCGCACTCCCCGGCGAGGGCGGCGGTAACGCAGCGCTCGGCCTCGGCGCGGAGCTCGCGCCCCCGCTCGCTCAGCAGCAGCCGCGCCCGCTCGAGGTCGCCGGCGGCGAGGCGAGCCGCGGCGGCGACCTCCCCGTCGCGACGGGCCGATTTGCGCTCAGACAGAGCGGTTTCCGGCCCGTCGGCAAGCTCGTGTTCGAGCACCTCCGCGGGAAGGGGGGCGAAATCGATCGGCTGGCAGCGGGAGGCGACGGTCTCCAGCAGGCCCTCCTGGTCGGAGCTGAGCAGGATCAGGTGGACGAACCCGGGTGGCTCCTCCAGCGTCTTCAGCAGCGCGTTCTGGCTCTCGTCGCGCATCGCCTCGGCCGCCTCGACGACGAACACCCGCCGGCCGCCTTCGAAGGGCCGGTAGGCGGCGGCGCGGATCACCCGCTCCCGCACCTCCTCGACCATGTGCTGGGCGCCGGTCGGCGCCAGCCAGACGAGGTCGGGATGCGGCGAGGGGTCGAGCAGCGCCCGCCGCCGCGCGTCCTCGGGGTCGGCGGCCGCGGCGGCGAGGATCTCGGCCGCGAAGGAGCGCGCCGCCGCCCGCTTCCCCGACCCGCGCGGGCCGCGGAAGAGGTAGGCGTGGGAGGGCTCGGCGAGCGCCGCGCTCAGCGCCACCCGCGCCCGGCCCTGGTGCTCGGTCGCCTCAAGCAGCGGCGAGGTGCTCATTCACCGCCTCCATGACCCGGGCGTGAACCTCCTCGACGCTCCCGGTCGCGTCGACGACGACGACCCGGTCGGAGGCGATGATCGCGATCTCCTCGTAGGCGGTCGCGACCTCCTGCTGGAGGGTCAGGCCCTCCTGCTCGAAGCGGTCGTCGCCCGCCGCGCGCCCGAGGCCGGCCTCGGGCTCGATCCGCAGCAGCAGGGTGAGGTCGGGCCAGAGGCCGTCGGTCGCCGTCTCGCAGAGGCCGATCACCTCGCCGACGCCGAGGCCGCGGGCGGCGCCCTGGTAGGCGATGCTGGAGTCCGAGAAGCGGTCGGCGACGACGTGCCGCCCCGCCTCCAGCGCCGGCCGGATCACCCGCGCGGTGACCTCGGCCCGGGCGGCGAGGAAGAGCATCAGCTCGGCCAGCGGCTCCAGCGCGACTCCCGGGTCGGCGAGCAGCTCGCGGATCCGCTCCGCCGCCTCGGTCCCCCCCGGCTCGCGGATCGCGACCGTGTCGGTCCCCAGCGCCTCGACCAGCAGGCGCGCCTGGGTGCTCTTGCCCGAGCCGTCGACGCCCTCGAGCGAGATGAACAACGTCGGGGGCCTCAGCCTTTGGCGCCGGCTTTGGCGCGTTTGCGCCCGCGCGTCGCCGTGTCCGCTTTCGACGCTTTGACTTTCGCTTTCTTGGCCTTCGCCGGCGTGGCGTCCTCGTCGCCTTTCGGCGGCGCCTTCTTCTCCATCGCCGCTTTCGCCGCTTTCGCGGCTTCGCGCTCGGCCCGGCGTTTCTTCATCTCCTGCATCGACTCGCAGTCGTCGTTGAGGCAGAGGTTCCAGGGCCGGCCGCGGAACGGCTGCACTTTGAGCCGCGGGGTGCGGTCGCAGATCGAGCAGCGCTCCTCGAGCCGGAAGACGTCGCCGCGCTGGGGCAGCGGGAAGGTCTGGTCGCAGGAGTCGGGATCGTCGAGGACCCAGCCGCTGCAGCCGACGAACCGTTTGCCCGATTTTTTCGCGCGGATGATCCGCAGCATGTTCGGCGAGCCGTCCTCCTTGGTGCGGCCGGCTTCTTCGCAGACCTTGCAGGGGCCGAGGATGCGGTCCTCGTCCATCCCTTTCCAGATCACTTTCGCCAGGTCTTCGCGGCTGGAGTCGATTTCGTCCCAGGTCTTGTGCAGGAGGCTGCGGCTCTCGCCGACGACGGCGCCCTTGGTCATCTCGCCGGCGGCGATGCGGTCCATCTCGGCCTCGAGCGTGGCCGTCATCTCCGGCGTCGCCATCGCCGGCACGTAGTTCTTGAACGCCTCGTAGAGGGCGATCCCGGTCTCGGTCGGGATCGGCGGGTTGCCGTAGACGTAGCCGCGGTCGAAGAGCTTCTGGATGATGTCGGCGCGGGTGGCTTTGGTGCCGAGGCCGCGCTCCTCCATCATCTCGATCAGTTTCGCCTGCGAGATCCGGCCGGGCGGCTGGGTCTCCTTGTCGACGATCCAGGGGTCGCCCTCGAGCTGCAGGGTCTGGCCCTCCTCCAGTTTCGGGATCTCCTCGTCGGCCGAGCGGGCGTAGGTGTAGATCCCCGCGTAGCCGGGGTCGACGACGACCGAGCCGCGGACAAAGTAGGTCTGGTCGCCGGCCTCGATGTCGGCCCGGGTCGACTCGGTGATCATCGGCGGGCTGAAGGTGGCGAGGAAGCGGCGGACGACGAGTTCGTAGACGCGTTTCTTCGGGCCCTCGAGGGCGCCCGGGTGGACCGCCTGGGTCGGGTAGATCGGCGGGTGGTCGGTGGTCTCTTTCTTGCCGCGGGTCGGGGTCAGCTCGCCGTCCAGCAGCCCGGAGGCGGCGGAGAACTCCTTGATCCGCACCAGCGAGGAGACCAGCTCGCGGACCGGCAGCGAGGTCGGGTAGACCGTGTTGTCGGTGCGCGGGTAGGAGATGAAGCCGTCCATGTAGAGGTCCTCGGCGATCCGCATCGCGCTGGCGGGGGTGATCCCGAGGCGGCTGGAGGCGTCGGTGCTGAAGGCGGTGGTGTTGTAGGGAGTCGGTGGCTTGCGGGTGTTCTTCCGCGCCGTGACGGCTTTCACGGTGCCGGGGTTGGAGGTGCCGGCGAGCGCCGCGTCGGCCTCCGCCTTCTCCCAGAATTTGTCCACCGTGTGGTGGGTCTCGAAGCTGCCGTCGGGGTGCTGGAACTTGGCGAACAGTTCCCAGAACGGTTTCGCGACGTGGGCGCGGCGCTCCATCTCGCGCTCGACGATCAGGCCCAGGGTCGGGCTCTGGACGCGGCCGACGGAGAGGAAGTTGGAGCCGAAGCGGCGGCTGGCGAGGGAGACGGCGCGGGTCAGGGTCGCGCCCCAGAGAAGGTCGATGTCCTGGCGGGCGGCGCCTGCGTTGGCGAGCGGATAGGAGAGGGTGTCGAGGTTGCCGAAGGCGCCCTCGATCTCCTCTTTGGTCAGCGCCGAGTAGCGGGCGCGCTGGATCTTCAGGGTGCCGTCGGCGGTGCCCTCGCGCGATCCCAGCGCCGGGTTGGAGTCGAGCATCTCCTCCAGGGCCTCGAGCCCGATCAGCTCGCCCTCGCGATCGAAGTCGGTCGCGATCACCAGCTCGTCCGCCTCTTTCGCCAGTTTCTTGATCGCTTTGACGACGTTTTTGTCCGTCGGCTCCTTGATCAGGTCGGCGTCGATCAGGTCGTGCAGGTCGGTCTTCTGCCAGTTCGAGTAGCCCTCTGGGAACGCCGGGCCGAGGACGTGGCCCTTGAGGCCGACCGTCATGTGCTCGCCGCCGTCGGCGTCGGTCCAGCTGTAGAAGGGGACTTTGAAGGTTTTGTCAGCGCTGTTGGACCCCTTGCTCAGGGCTTCGGCGATCTTCTTGGCGCTGTTGTTCTTCTCGGTGACGATCAGTCTCATGGGGCGGCGAGGGTAGCAGGGGCGTTCGGCTGCGCAAGCCGGCATCCATTCGTCCGATCTTCTCCCCCGGCCTCCGGGTTCTGCTTAGGATCGTCGCCTCATGAGGTGTCTCGTCACTGGCGGCGCGGGGTTCATCGGCTCGAACTTGGTCGACGCCCTGCTCGCGCGCGGCGACGAGGTGACGGTGGTCGACAACCTCACCACCGGCCGCCGGGCCAACCTCGAGCCGGGCCTCGCCGCCGGCGCCGAGCTGGTCGAGCTGGACATCCGCGACGGCGAGGCGCTGAGCCGCCTGGCCGGCGAGAAGCGGCCGCAGGCGATCTTCCACCTCGCCGCCCAGATCGACGTCCGCAAGTCCCTCGCCGACCCCTTCTTCGACGCCGGCGTCAACGTCGGCGGCACCGCCAACGTGCTCGAGGCGGCGCGCGCCTCGGAGTGCGGGCGGGTGGTCTCGATCTCCACCGGTGGGGCGATCTACGGCGAGGGCGAGGGCCAGCAGCTGCCGCTGCCCGAGGACGCCCCGATCGCGCCGCTCTCCGCCTACGGCCAGAGCAAGTTCGCCGCCGAGGGCTACCTCTCCCTCTACGAGCGCCTCTACGGGCTCTCGGGGGTCTCGCTGCGGCTGGGCAACGTCTACGGCCCGCGCCAGGACCCGCTCGGCGAGGCGGGGGTGATCGCGATCTTCTGCGGCCTGATCAAGGAGGGCGGTCAGCCGACGGTCTACGGCGACGGCACCCAGACCCGCGACTACATATATGTCGGCGACGTGGTCTCCGCCGCGCTCGCCGCCGGCGACTCCGCGGCCACCGGGGCGATCAACATCGGCACCGGCAAGGAGACCAACGTGCTGGAGCTGGTCGAGGCCCTGCGCGGGATCAGCGGCCGCGACGACTTCGAGGCCCAGCTCGCGCCGCCCCGCACCGGCGAGGTCCAGGCGATCTCGATCGACACCACCCGCGCCGAGCGCGAGCTCGGCTGGCGCGCCGAGATGGACCTCGACGAGGGCCTGCGGGTCACGCTGGACTCGATCTGACCGCCGACGGGACGATTTCCGCTCAGGCAGAGCGGTTTTCGGCCCGTCGACCTGGGATCGCTAGCCTTCCCCCCATGCCCGCCCAGGCCTATGCCGGCAAGGAGTGCGTCTGCCAGTACCGCAAGGGGATCTGCGACCAGTCCTGCGTGCGGGACATGCTCGAGACCCCCTTCTACATCGCCTGCCTGAAACTGACCGGGCGCAGGTGCCTGGTCGTCGGCGCCGGCGACATCGGCCTCGAGAAGGTCGAGGGCCTCCTGGCCTGCGGGGGCGACGTCACCCTGATCGCCCCGGCCGCCCATCCCGAGCTGGAGCGGCTGGCGGGCGAGGGCTCGATCGCCTGGGAGAAGCGGGCCTACGCCGGGCCCGAGGACCTCGAGGGCGTCTTCATGGTGATCGCCTGCACCGACGACTCGGAGGTCAACATCGGCATCTTCGACGACGCCGAGCAGCGGGCGATGCTGGTCAACATCGTCGACGTGCCGCCGCTCTGCAACTTCATCCTGCCGGCGATCGTCCGCACCGGGCCGCTGGCGATCGCGATCTCGACCGCCGGCGCCTCGCCGGCGCTGGCGAAGCGGATGAAGCGCGAGATCTCCGCGCTCTTCGGCGAGGAGTACGCGCGCCTGGCGGTGATCCTCAACGACGCCCGCGGCTGGGCGAAGGGGACGCTGCCGACCTACCAGGACCGCAAGGAGTTCTTCGAGGGGATCGTCAACGGCGACCCCGACCCGATCGTGCTGCTGCGCGAAGGCCAGGAGCAGGCCGTGCTGGCGATCGTCGAGTCCGCCAAAGAGCGGGCCTCGGCCGCGCTCGCCTAAGCGAGCGGGGCAGCGCTTCGGCTTCGCCTCAGCTGGTCCCGCAGGCGGAGCCGCGGATCCGTTCCATCGTCTCCCGCAGCTGCTCGGCTTCGGCGACGCTGAGGTGAGCGGTGAAAGAGGCGGCCAGCTCGGCGCGGACCAGCGGGCGCATCTCTCCCAGCAGCTCGACGCCGGCGGGGAGCAGGGTCGCGTAGCTGACGCGGCGATCGGTCTCGCAGAAGGTCCGCTCCAGCAGTCCGGCCTTGATCAGCCGGTCGACGAGCTTGGTCAGGCCGCCGCGGGTGATGACCAGCGCTTCGGCCAGCTCCCCCATCTTCAGTCGCTGCTCGGGCGCGCGGTCGAGCGTCGCCAGCACCTCGAACCAGGGGAGCGGCGGCAGCTCGGCGGCGGTCAGCGCCTCCTGCAGGCGGCCGGTGACCGCGGCGTGGGCCTGGGCGATCGCGATCCACGCCTCGCGGTGGGGGTCGAAGTCCGCCTTCCCGTTCCGCTCCGGGGCTGCGGTCGCCTGCTCGCTCATGCCCGCATCATCCCACATGTTGGTTGATCTGGCAATAGTTGACAAGCAAAGCTTTCCTGCTAAGATTGTTTCTACGTCAACTGTTTGAGCATCAACCACTTCGGGAAGGAACATCGAATGAGCACCGAGACCGTCAGCAAGCAGGAGATTCCGGCAGGCACCTGGGTCGTGGACCCCGTCCACTCCTCGGTCGGCTTTGCCGTCACCCACAACGGCGTCACCACCTTCCGCAGCGGTTTCGACCGCTACGAGGCGCGCCTCGACGGCGGCGAGCAGCCGCGGCTGGAGGGCACGGTCGAGGTCGAGAGCATCGCCATCGACGAGGAGATGCTTAAGGGCCACCTCCTCTCCCCCGAGTTCTTCGACACCCAGCGGTTCCCGCAGCTGCGCTTCACCTCGACCGAGCTGAGCGCCGGCCAGGACGGCAGCGCCCGGATCGCCGGTGAGCTCGAGATCCGCGGCGAGAAGCGCGCGGTGGAGGCCGGCGGCCGCTTCGCCCAGCTCGGCGCCGACCTGGCCGGCAAGGAGCGGGTCGGCCTCTCGCTGGAGGGGACCGTCGACCGGCGGGACTTCGGCCTCGACTGGCAGGCCGAGCTGCCGAGCGGCGGCGAGGTCCTCGAGTACGCGGTGACGATCTCGGTCGAGCTGGAGCTCGTCCGCGAGGAGGCATGACGATGAGGGTCCTGGGCATCGCCGGAAGCCTGCGCCGGGGCTCGTACAACCACGCCCTGCTCCGGGAGGCCGCCGAGCGGCTTCCCGCCGGGGTGGAGCTGGTCGAGTTCGACCGGCTCGGCGAGATCCCGCCCTACGACGCCGACCTCGAGGAGCACGGGACGCCGGCGTCCGTTGCCGAGCTGCGCCGGGCGATGCGCGAGGCCGACGCGGTCCTCGTCGCCACGCCGGAGTACAACCACTCGATCCCCGGAGTCCTGAAGAACGCCCTCGACTGGGCCTCCCGCCCGGCCGGCCAGAGCGCCCTGAACGGCACCCCGGCGGCGGTGATCGGCGCCTCGACCGGGATGTTTGGCGCCGTCTGGGCCCAGGCCGAGACCCGCAAAGTCCTCGGCGCCCTCGGCGGCCGCGTGCTCGAGGCCGAACTGCCGGTCGCCCGCGCCGCCGAGCTCTACCGCGACGGCCGCCTCGCCCTCTCCCCCGAGCAGTCCCAGCAACTGGAGGAGATCCTGGCGACGCTCGTCTCAGAAGTCGAGCAGCTGCACGAAAGCCTGGCCGTCGCGGCCTAGGCTCCCGCGAGCCGCTCGACGACAAGCCGGCCGAGTCAATCCCTGGCGGTACAGGGACGGAGGATGGCGCCAGACAGGGACGTGCCGTCGCTGTAGGTGAAGGTGCCCCGGCCGAGCATCCGCCCGTCCGGGCAGCGACCGGAAAGCACGCTCAGGCGCTTTCCTTTGTAGGCGTATTCGCGTCGCATGCTGAACCTCGCGGCGACGGGAGATCCCGCACCGCCGGCGATCTTCGGTATCCGCACCACCAAATGAAGACCGAGCGAGCCCTTGCTCACACGCCTGATCTCGACCGTGGAGACGACGGCGGTCGGAGCGGGAACGTTCACGTAGGCGTGGGCGAACACCGTCACCACGCCGTTGCGTTCGCCGCCGTTGAAGAGAACCAGCGGACCGGTCGACTCGATCGGCTTCTGTTCCGGGAAGGCGACCTCGACGCTGGCGCTGCCTCGGCCCAAGACGGAGCTTCCGCAGGCCGATTCGGCCGCCTTCGTCGCCCGGGCCTCGAGCTGACCGAGGCGGCAGACGGGAAGGCCCCTGACGCTGACGAAGGCGTCTTTGTCCGCGTCGAAGACGGCTTCTTCGAGGGCGGGGGGATGCGAGCCGTCCAGGGTCCCGAGCCTGCCGCTGCCCCAGATGCCCATCGGAGCAAGTTCGTGCCTTGGCAGGGCCCGAGGGGTGATGTCCCCGTTTATCTCCAGTTCGAGATTCCCGGCGCGGACGATGGTCGGCTTCGGGTCCTTTCCCTTCGCGAAGGCAATCCCGATCGACACGACCCCGACCGACAACAACGCCGCAACCACGCTTACCACTCCTCTTCTCATCCTGACCTCCTCCCCTCACGGCCCGCTTGCCGGCGCCGCTATTTCACGTTAATCTTACTAACGTGAAATTGCAGAACGCAACTCCCGCTCCTCCCAACCCGACCCACTCCTGCTTTGCGTTCACCGGCGCAATCGGCACCGGCGACCTCGAGCTGGCCTCCGCCTGCTTGGCCCGAGACGGCTGCATGGTCACTCCGGATGGGACGGCCATCCACGGACGCGGGGCGATTCGGGCCGTGCTCGCCCAGATGATCGACCGCCGCACCGCAATCGAGGTCGAGCTGACCAGCACGATCGACGCCGGTGAGGTGGCCCTTGCCAGTCAGCGCTGGAAGATCCGCAGCGGCGAGACGGTCGAGCGACGCTTCGCGCAGAGCACCACCGCGGTGCTCGTCCTGCGGTTGGTCGAAGGGTCGTGGAAAATCGCGCTCCTGGCCCCGTGGGGCTCTCGCCACCTGCTTCCGTAGAGCGCCGGCTCCAGGGCGTCCGGATACCTTTTCGAGATGAGCGCCGGTAACGCGAAGGCGAAACGGCGGTACCGGATGGGCGCCCGCGCCAAGGCAACCGAGGCCACGCGACTGAAGATCCTCGAGGCGGTGGAGGACGCCTTTCAGGAGCTGTTCTATGACGAAATGACCCTGGCGGCCATCGCCGAGCGGGCCGGCATCTCTGTGCAGACGGTGCTCCGCCACTTCGACAGCAAGGAGAGCCTCTTCACCGCCTCCTATCTGCACACCGCGGAAAGGATGGGTGCCGATCGCGGGCCGCTCCCGGTCGGGAGCCCGAAGGCGGTCGTCGAAGACCTCGCCGACCACTACGAGCGCTTCGGCGACCGGATCCTCTGGATGCTCGCCCAAGAGGAGCGCGAGCCGGTGCTGAAGAACCTCGCCGACCTCGGCCGCCTCTACCACCTGCAGTGGTGCCGACAGGCGTTCGCCCCGGCGCTCGCGGACCTGCGGGGCAAGGCCCACGAGCGCCGACTCGCGCAGTTCGTGACCGCCACCGACATCTACACCTGGAAGCTGCTGCGCCGGGACCGGGGATTGAGCCGGCCGCAGACCAAGCTGGCGATGCGGGAGATGCTGGAACCCCTGATGGAGCCGCCCCGCTGAGCCGGATTCTCGCCTATACCGCCCCTTCCCAGGGGGAGCTCTACCCACTGGTCCCAGTGCTCGAGGAGCTGCTCCGCCGTGGTCACGAGGTGGTCCTGCGAACGCTCACGCGGGAAGTAGAAGCGATGCGCTCGCTCGGCTTCGACGCTGCGCCGATCTCATCGGAGATCGAAGGCCTGGCGATGGATGACTGGCGAGCGCGGACCGCGACCGGGGCGCAGCTGCGGGCGATGCGGAGGATTCGCGCCCGGGCCCACCAGGGTTACCGCGACCTCTCCCGTGCCGTCGCGGCCACCCGCCCCGACGCGCTGATCGTCGACGTCCTCGCTGCGGGCGCGCTGTCGGCTGCGATGAGCCAGGAGCGACCGTGGTGCTGCTATCGCCCCTTTCCCCTGCCGCCTTCCCGCATCGCCCTCCAGCTCCTCGGCGTCGGCAGGGCGCTCTCCGCGGCCCCGCTACAGGTCTACATGAGCGCCCAGCCTTTCGAGTATCCGCGCCGGGACCGGCCGCCGAACGTCGTCATGGTCGGTCCCTGCTGCTGGGAGCCGGCGGGCGAGCTGCCGGTGGAGTTCGCCGAGGTCGAGAACCCGCTGGTGCTGGTCACGACCTCCACCGAGTTCCAGGACGACGGCCGGCTCGTCGCGGCGGCGCTCGAGGCGCTGGACGGGGAGCCATTCCATGTGGTGGCGACCGGGCCCGCCGCCAGCGGCCACCGCCTCACCGGCAACGCCACCGCCCTCACCTTCGCGCCCCACACGCCGATCCTCCGCCGGTCGGCCTGCGCGATCACGCATGGCGGAATGGGGGTTACCCAGAAGGCGCTCGCCCTCGGGGTGCCAGTCGTCGCGGTGCCCTTCGGGCGCGACCAGTTCGAGGTCGCGCGCCGGGTGGAGGCATGCGGCGGCGGCATCAGGCTGCCGGCTCGGCGGCTGAACCCGAAACGGCTGCGGGAGAAGGTGCGTGCCTCCCTCGCCTGCCGCCCCGGCGCCGAGCGGGTCGCGCGGGCGTTCGCCGCCGCGGGCGGCGCGGCCGCGGCGGCCGAAGCCGTCGAGGAGCGCCTGCTCGGTTAGCTCAACCCTTCGGCAGGGCGAAGAAGGCGACCGCGGAGAAGTGGGCGACCGCGGCGGCGATGACCAGCAGGTGGAAGACCTCGTGGTAGCCGAAGGTCGCCGGGATCGGGTTCGGGCGCTGGAGGGCGTAGACGACGGCGCCGGCGGTGTAGAGGAGGCCGCCGGCGGCGACGAGGAGGGTCCCGGCGGGCCCCATCGAGGACCAGAGCTCGGGGAAGGCGGCGACGGCCACCCAGCCGAGCGAGAGGTAGATCAGGGCCGAGGCCCATTTCGGGTGGTCGATCCAGATCATCTCGACGATCGCGCCGGCGATCGCGCCGATCCAGACGACGGCGAGGACCGCCATCGCCAGGGTCCCGTTCAGAACCAGCAGGGCGAAGGGCGTGTAGGTGCCGGCGATGAGGAAGAAGATCATCGAGTGGTCCAGCCGGCGCATCCACTGGCGCACGCTGGGCCGGCTCCAGTTGACGCGGTGGTAGAGGGCGCTGGTCCCGAACAGGGCCGAGAGGCTGATCGCGTAGATCGCCACCGCCAGGGTC
Organism: Solirubrobacterales bacterium; assembly: GCA_035712025.1. Classification (GTDB taxonomy): domain Bacteria; phylum Actinomycetota; class Thermoleophilia; order Solirubrobacterales; family 70-9; genus VAYN01. The sequence continues at coordinate 32,444 of DASTBO010000138.1, read as the reverse complement.
GCCTTCGGATTCTCGGCGAGGACGATCAGCGCCACCCCGAAGCCGAGCGAGAGGAAGAAGGCCCACTCGTGCGAGACGCCGCGCAGCTTCGGCTTGACGGCGGCGATCGCCTCGCTGGCTTTCTCCCCGACGCGTTCCGCCCCTCTGCGCAGTTCGTCCATATTGGAAGCGTACCCTCGCCGGCGCCGCTCGACACGGAAGGATGCTTTGCCGAGTTTCCGGAGTTGGCACAATTGTGGGCAGAGCCCGGCAGCCTCGGAACGCCTTATTTGCGCCTTTTGAGACTTTTTCCGTCCTGCCCTTCAGCGATCCTGCCCAGTTACCCCTGAAAGTCGCTGTGAGAGGAGAATTTCGATGTCCAAGACCGCCACTGCCAGTCCCAAGAACGGTCTCCGGGGCCTCTCGATAGAACGGCGATTTTCGACGCCCGGCGTGCATCCTTTCGACCAGGTCGAGTGGGAGATCCGCGACGCGGTGATCGGCAACCCCGAGAGCCCGGCCTTCGAGCAGCGCGGGGTCGAGTTTCCGGTGACCTGGTCGCAGAACGCGACCAACATCGTCGCCCAGAAGTACTTCCGCGGCCAGCTCGGCAGCCCCGAGCGCGAGAGCTCGGTCAAGCAGATGATCGGCCGGGTCGCCGGGACGATCGCCAACTGGGGGCGCGAGGGCGGCTACTTCGCCTCGGCCGAGGACGCCGACGCCTTCGAGATGGAGCTGACCGCGATCCTGCTCAACCAGAAGGCCGCCTTCAACTCGCCGGTCTGGTTCAACGTCGGCTTCGAGGAGACGCCGCAGTGCTCGGCCTGCTTCATCCTCAGCGTCGAAGACACGATGGAGTCGATCCTCGACTGGAACACCAAAGAGGGGAAGATCTTCCGCGGCGGCTCGGGCTCCGGCATCAACCTCTCCAACATCCGCGGCTCGGTCGAGCAGCTCTCCAAGGGCGGCACCGCCAGCGGGCCGGTCAGCTTCATGCGCGGCGCCGACGCCTGGGCCGGGACGATCAAGTCCGGCGGCAAGACGCGGCGGGCGGCGAAGATGGTCGTCCTCGACGTCGACCACCCGGACATCGAGCACTTCATCTGGTGCAAGGCCGACGAGGAGAAGAAGGCCGCGGCGCTGCGCGACGCCGGCTTCGACATGTCGATCGACGGCGAGGGCTTCACCTCGATCCAGTACCAGAACGCCAACAACTCGGTGCGGGTCACCGACGAGTTCATGGAGGCGGTCGAGGCCGGCGAGGACTGGGAGCTGAAGGCGCGCCGGGACGGCTCGACGACGAAGACGCTGGACGCGCGCGAGCTGATGAACCAGATCGCCGACGCCGCCTGGCGCTGCGCCGACCCGGGCGTCCAGTACGACACCATCATCAACCGCTGGCACACCTGCCCGGAGTCGGGCCGGATCAACGCCTCCAACCCGTGCAGCGAGTACATGCACGTCGACGACTCGGCCTGCAACCTCGCCTCGCTCAACCTGATGAAGTTCCGCCGCGAGGACGGCAGCTTCGACACCGCCGAGTTCGAGCACGCGGTCGACGTCGTCTTCCTCGCCCAGGAGATCGTCGTCGGGTTCTCCAGCTACCCGACCGAGGAGATCACCGCGAACGCCAACCGCTTCCGCCAGCTCGGCCTCGGCTACGCCAACCTCGGCGCCCTGCTGATGAGCGACGGCCTCCCCTACGACTCCGACGAGGGCCGCAACGTCGCCGCCGCGATCACGGCGCTGATGACCGGCCGCGCCTACCGCCAGTCGGCGCTGATCGCCGCCGGCGCCACCGGGGCCTACGAGGCCTACGAGAAGAACCGGGAGCCGCACAACGGCGTCATGCGGATGCACCGCGACGCCTCCTACGACGTCGACGGGACCGGGGTCAAGGGCGACCTGCTCGAGGCCGCGCAGCGGGCCTGGGACGAAGCCGTCGAGCTCGGCGAGGAGCACGGCTACCGCAACGCGCAGGCGACGGTGCTGGCGCCGACCGGGACGATCAGCTTCCTGATGGACTGCGACACGACCGGGATCGAGCCCGACTTCTCGCTGGTCAAGTTCAAGGAGCTGGTCGGCGGCGGGCAGATGACGATCGCCAACCGCTCGGTGCCGCTGGCGCTGCAGACGCTCGGCTACTCGGAGGCGGAGATCGACCAGATCGCCGCCCACATCACCGAGAAGAACACGATCGTCGGCGCCCCCGGCCTGAAGGACGAGCACCTGCCGGTCTTCGACGTCGCGGTCGGCGAGCGGGCGATCTCGCACACCGGCCACATCGACATGATGGCCGCCACCCAGCCCTTCATCTCCGGGGCGATCTCGAAGACGGTAAACCTGCCGCAGACGGCGACCGTGGAGGACATCGCCGACGCCTACACCCGCGGCTGGAAGGGCGGGCTGAAGGCGCTGGCGATCTACCGCGACGGCTCGAAGACCGCGCAGGCGCTGCGGACCGACGCCCAGGAGGAGAAGGCGTCCGAGGCCGAAGTCGCGATGCCCGAGCCGGTCCGCAAGAAGATGCCGCGCGAGCGCGAATCGATCACCCACAAGTTCTCGATCGCCGGCCACGAGGGCTACATCACCGCCGGCAAATACGACGACGGCACGGTCGGCGAGATCTTCCTCACCGACATCGGCAAGGAGGGCTCGACGATGCGCGGGCTGCTCAACGCCTTCGCGACGGCGATCTCGCTCGGCCTCCAGTACGGGGTGCCGCTGGAGACCTTCGTCCAGAAGTTCAGCTACATGCGCTTCGAGCCGGAGGGGATGACGCGCAACCCGGAGATCCCCTTCGCGAAATCGATGCCGGACTACATCATGCGCTGGCTCGCGAGCCGCTTCATCGAGGACACCGAGACCCTCGAGGAACTGGGGATCATGACCTCCGAGGTTCGCGCCAAGAAGGAAGCGGAGACCTCCCAGCTCGGCCTCGGGATCGCGACCGACACCGCCGGCCCCGCCAACGGCAACGGTCACTCCAACGGCGGCAACGGCGAGGCGGCCGCGAAGCCCGCCGCCCCGGTCCCGGCGGCCTCGGCGCTGACCGAAACCCCGCCGGTCCGCCCGGCGAAGATGCAGGGCCTGGAGCTCGGCCCGGCCTGCGAGCAGTGCGGCGGCATGATGCAGCGGACGGGCTCCTGTTACACGTGCAGCAGCTGCGGCAACAACACCGGCTGCGGCTGAGGGCGCAGGACACGCGGTCCTCCGCCCTGGGGCCGCCTCGATTGAACGCTCAAGAATCGGCCCTCCGGGGCCGATTCTTCACTTGTGCGCGGCGACGATCTGCAGGGGGTGATCAAGCTCAGCGTCGGCGTCCTCTGCGCCGCCGCCTTCGTGCTGATCCTGATCATCCTCTCGGGGAGCGAGCTCGACGACACCAGCGCCAAGGCGATCGGGACGGCGGTTGCGCTGGCCTTCCTCAGCCTCACCGCCGTCGCCGGCTCCCACCTGACGCTGCGCCAGCCCCAGCTCTCGCTGCTCGGGTTCGCGACGATCGCGATCTCCGGGCTGGCCTTCCTCGCCACCGCGGCGGCAATCTGGTCGGACTTCGACGGCGACGGCTGGAAGTCGGCCGGCTCCTGCCTGATCCTCGCCTTCGCCGGCGGCCACACCTGCGTGCTCCTCTCGGGAGCCGGCGAGCGCGACGGCGACGGGATCAAGGCGGTCCGCTACGGAACGATCGCCGCTCTCTGGCTGCTGGCGACGCTGGCGATCGCCGAGCTTTCCTCGTCGGGTGACGACGTCGACCCTCAGGGTCTCGGCGTCGTCGCCGTCCTCTACGCGCTCGGAACGGTGCTGCTGCCGCTGCTGCGGCGGACGGCGCCCGCGGCCGCAGGCGATCCCGCACCCCCACCCGGGCCCGGGCCCGGGCCTCGACCGGGGCGCGGGGACGAGCTTCAGGTCGACCACGTCTGCCTGGTCTGGCCGGGAAGCGCCGAGAGCGCGGTCGAGGCGCTCGCCGGGTCCGGCGCGCAGGTCCTCGAAGGACCGGTGCCGCGGAACGGCGCGCGGGGAGCCGGGCGGAGCGTCTACTACCGCGAACCCGACGGCAGCCTGGTCGAGCTGATCGCCTACCGCTAGCGATCGAGAGCCCGCTGGCTCAGTTGAGGATCACCTCGGCGTCGTGCCGAGGGGTCTCGGTGATGGCGCGGCGGTAGTTGCGCTCGGAGGCGGGGTTCGCCGGCTCGATCCGGCGGCGACGAACCAGCTCGCGGAGGACGACCGCCATCTCGAACTGGGCGAAGGCGGCGCCGAGGCAGCGGCGGACGCCGCCGCCGAAGGGGATCCAGGTGTAGGTGCCGGGCGGATTGTCGATGAACCGCTCGGGCAGGAAGCGGTGCGGGTCGGGGTAGATGCTCGGGTCGCGGTGGATCAGGTGGATGCAGGGGGTGACGCCGGCGCCGGCGGGCAGCTCGTAGCCGCCGAGCTCGACCGCCTCGGTCAGCTTGCGGACGACGATCACGATCACCGGCCGCAGGCGCAGGGTCTCCTGGATCGTCGCCGTCAGGTACTCGTCCTCGCCGTCGAGGACCTCGGCCCGCAGCCGCTCCAGCTTCTCCGGGTGACGGCTGAGCCGCTCCATCGCCCAGGAGAGCGCGGTCGCGGTCGTCTCGTGGCCGGCGACCAGCAGGGTGAGGAGCTCGTCGCGGATCTCGGCGTCGCTCATCGGGCTGCCGTCCTCGTGGCGGGCCTGGATCATCAGCGAGAGGACGTCGTCGCGCTCGGCCAGGTCCTCGGCGGCGCGGCGCTCGCCGATCTCGCGCGCGATCAGCGCGTCGACCCGCTGCACCCGGCGACGGAAGGCCGGGATCAGGTTGACGCGGTCGGGCCCGACCATCAGCACCGGCAGCAGCACCCGCGGGTTCGTGGTCAGGTCGAGGAAGTCCCGCAGGGCCTCGCGCAGCGGCTCCATCCGCTCCCCGTCGTGGACGCCGAAGACCGTCTCGATGATGATCTCCAGGGTGATCGCCTGCATCCGCGGCCGCAGCTTGTAGGGGACGCCGGTCGGCCAGGCGTCGATCTCGCGGGCGGCGATCTCGGCCATCTTCTCGCCGTAGGCCTGCATCCGCTCGCCGTGGAAGGGCGGCAGCAGCAGCTTGCGCTGGCTCATGTGCGGCTTCTCGTCGAGGACGAGGACCGAGTTCTCGCCGAGGATCGGACGCAGGATCTGGTTGCCCTCGCCGGCGTGGAAGACCTTCGGATCGCCGGTGAAGACCTGCTTCACCAGCTCCGGGTCGGCGAGCACCACCCAGTCGCCCTCGTAGGCGATCTTGATCGAGAACATCGGCCCGAAGCGGGCGCGGCCCTGCTCGAGGAACCACTGCGCCTGGCGCGACCAGATCGCCGTCTGCAGCGCCCGCGGCATCCGCGGCCCCGGCGGCAGCCCCTTCATAGGACCGAGCCCGCCGGTCGAAGCCCGAACTTTCGCCGCTGCCTCCACGCCCTCCACCCTACGCCGGCCGGAAATCCCCTGTGTGTGACGTTCGCACCGCGCCCCGAGTCTCCCCAGCCCCTGCGAGCTGCCCCTCGGCGCGCGCGGCGACGCTGGCGGCCTACAGCGCCCTGCGGTCGGGGGTGGCGGCAGGGGCCTAGGTCACTCGTACTGGAGCGACTCGAGGACGTCGAGGCGGGAGGCGCGGCGGGCGGGCAGGATCGCGGCCAGGACGCCGGCCAATCCGGCGATGACGAGGACCGCGATCAGCGAGCCGACCGGATAGGAGAGCGTGAAGCCTTCGTCCTTCAGCGGCTGGGCGATCAGGGTGGCGAAGACGATCCCCAGCAGGAGGCCGAGGATGCCGCCGATCAGGGCGGTGATCACCGCCTCGTAGCGGATCATCCGCCGCACCTGGCGCCGCGACATCCCGATCGCGCGCAGCATCCCCAGCTCCCGGGTGCGCTCGTGGATCGAGAGCGCCAGCGTGTTGGCGATCCCGAAGAGGGAGATCACCACCGCGAAGGCGAGCAGCGCGTAGACCAAGCTGACGAGCTGGTTGATCTGGTCTTCGCGGCTTTCCTTCAGTTCCTGCTGGTTCAGCACTTCGGCGACCGGGAAGGCGGTTTCGACCCCTTTCGTCAGCAGCGCCTGCACCCGCACGGGATCGGCGCCGTCTTCGACCTCGACGAAGTCGGTCAGGTCCTGGGTCTGGTCGAAGTCGCGCGCCATCACCGGCTGGGTGACGAGGACGCTGCCGAGGACCCCGAGCTTGGCGTCGAACTCGCCCACCACCCGGAAGGCCGGCGTGGCGCGGGTCTGGGTCAGGAGCCGGAAGCGGTCGCCGAGGCCGAGTCCGTGGGAGCTGGCGAAGTCGTCGGAGAGGATCGCCTCCTCGTCCGAGAGGTTCCGCAGGGCCGCCGGGCCACCCTGCTTCCATTCGACGTTGACGGCCTGGCCGATGTTGGACGAGGGCGCGTTGACCCGCGTCTTCGCCCCCAGCCTTCCGCCTTCGAGGAGCTTCGCTTCGGCGCCGCGGATCGTCGCCACCAACTTCACCCCCGGGACCCGTTCGGCCGCCCTGGCGGTCGCGTTCGGGATCGGCGAGAAGCCGTCGGTGTTCTGGATCACCAGCCCGCCGGCGAAGTTCTCGTCGACCACCTGCGCGACGGTGCTCTTCAGTCCGGCGGCGAAGACGGTGACGAAGGCGACCAGGGTGACGCCGATCATCAGCGCCGCCGCGGTCACCGCGGTGCGGCTCGGGTTGCGCTGGGCGTTCTCGCGGGCGAGGCGGCCGGTGAGGCGGCGCACCCGTTCCAGCGGCCAGCCGGCGACGACCGCGAGAGGCGGCACCAGCCGCGGACTGAACAGCGATACGGCGAAGACCACGGCGACCGCGCCGCCGCCCATCAGCCCCGCCCGCGCCCCAGAGCTGCCGCCGCCGAAGAGCCCGAGCAGGACCATCCCGAGGCCGGCGATCCCGAGCAGGACCGAGAGCGCCAGATAGACCAGGCGACGGCGGCGGGTCGGCGTCGGCCGGAAGGAGTGCAGGGCGGCGATCGGCGGCACCCGGGTCGAGCGGAGGGCCGGCACCAGCGAGGAGACGAGGGTGACCAGGACGCCGACCAGCAGGGCGACGATCACCGTCCGCGACTCCAGCACCAGGCTCGTCGTCGGCAGGTCGATCCCGATCGCTTCGAACAGTGCGTTGATCGCCTTGGCGATCAGGAACCCGCCGGCGATGCCGAGCAGGGCGCCCAGCAGCCCGATCGCGACCGCCTCGACCATGACCGTGGTGAGGATCTGCGGGCGGGAGGCGCCAAGGGTGCGCAGCATCCCGAATTCGCTGATCCGCTGGGCGACCGTGATCGAGAAGGTGTTGAAGATCAGGAACGAGCCGACGAAGACCGCGATGAAGCCGAAGACGAGGAGGAAGGTGCGCAGGAAGCCGAGGTTGTCGCGGATTTCATCCGAGCCGCGGTCGGCGTTTTCCTCCGCGGTCTCGACCCTGACCCCGGCCGGCATCTGCTTGGCAATCCGCCGTTTCAGGGTCTGCGCCGAGACGCCGTCGGCGGCGGCGACCGAGATCTGGTCGAACCGGCCGCGCTTGTGGGTCAGGCGCTGGGCCACCGGAAGCGTCACCTGGGCGATCGAGGCGCCGCCGAAGGAGGCGCTGCCGAGCTGGGTCAGGCCGACCAACCGGAAGGTCACGAGCTTCCCCTGGCCGATCAGTTTGATCCTGTCGCCGGGCTCGAGATCGGCGGCGTCGGCGGCCGCCTTGTCGAGCGAAGCTTCGGTCGGGCCGCGCGGCATGCGCCCCTCGACGTAGGTGAGCGACTCGAGCTCCCCCGGCAGCGTCGAGGAGATGAACTTCGGCGCGAATTTGTTGCCGATCTTCTCGTTCTCCGCGTCGAAGAAGGCACCGGGGGTGAAGATCGCGCCGGCGGCTTCGCGCACGCCCGGCGTCCGCACCACCCGCGGCAGCAGCGAGGCGCTGATCGTCGGAATTTCGCCGCTTTCCTGCTCGACCGGGTTCTCGGCGGTGACGACGACGCTGGTCCCCTTCAGCGACTCGCTGAAGATTTCGTCGAAGGCGGCGAAGATCGTGTCGGTGAGGACGAAAGAGCCGGCGACGAAGGCGACGCCGAGGAAGACGGCGAAGCTCGTCAGCAGGGCTCGGACCTTGCGAGCCCAGAGGCTCTTGAGGCCGAGGCTAGTCAAGCTGCTTCTGCAGCTCGATCACGTCGGCGGCCGAGCCGGGGGCGGCGTCGCTGACGACCTTCCCGTCCTGCAGCGTGATCAGCCGGTCGGCGTGGGCGGCGGCAACCGGGTCGTGGGTGACCATCACCACCGTCTGGCCGAAGTCGTCGACCGCATGGCGCAGCAGGCCCATCACGTCGGCGCTCGCCTTCGAGTCGAGGTTGCCGGTCGGCTCGTCGGCGAAGACGACGGCCGGCTTGCTGACCAGGGCGCGGGCGACGGCGACCCGCTGCTGCTGGCCGCCGGAGAGCTCGGCCGGCCGGTGGGTGCGGCGGTCCTCGAGGCCGACGGTGGCGACCAGCTGGTCGACCCACTGCCGGTCGGGCTTGCGGCCGGCGATCGAGAGCGGCAGGACCAGGTTCTCCTCGGCGGTGAGGACCGGCAGCAGGTTGAAGAACTGGAAGACGAAGCCGAGCTTGTCGCGGCGCAGATCGGTCAGCTCGCCGTCGTCGAGCTTGGTGATGTCGACGCCGTCGAGCTCGACCGTGCCCGAGGTCGGCTTGTCGAGGCCGGCGAGGATGTGCATCAGGGTCGACTTGCCCGAGCCGGAGGGTCCCATGATCGCCGTGAAGCGGTCGCGCTCGAAGCTGGTGGTGACCCCGTCGAGCGCATCGACGGCGGTATCGCCCTCGCCGTAGCGGCGGTGGAGGTCGGTGGCGACGACGACTGGTCCGTTGGCGCTCACTGGCCGGCACGCTACCGATCCGGCAACTAGGGTGCGCTCGTGGCCCTCGCGGATCGCTTCGACGGACTTCTGGTCGACCTCGACGGCGTCGTCTGGATCGGCCGGGAGCCGGTTACCGGCTCGCCGGAGACGCTGCGGGCGCTGCTCGAGGCGGGCAAGGGAATCGTCTTCGTCACCAACAATCCCGGCAAGGCTCCGGCGGCCTACGCGAAGCGGCTGGGCGAGCTGGGGGTGGAGGTCGAGGCCGGGCAGATCGTCACCGCCGGGGTGGTCGCGGCGCGCTTGGCCGGCGAAGCCGCGGGAGAGGGAGGCGGGGCCTTCGTGATCGGCGCGCCGGCGCTGAAGGAGATGGTCGCCGCAACCGGGGCGCGGGTGCTCGCCGGGGAAGAGGCCTGGGAGGCGAAGGCGGTCGTCGTCTCCGGCCACCGCGGCTTCGACTACGAGGAGCTGCTGACGGCGAAGCGGGCGCTGGAACGCGGCGCCGCCCTCTTCGCCACCAGCCGCGACCCGACGATGCCCTACCCCGGCGGCGAGCTGCCCGGCACCGGCGCGGTGCTGGCGGCGGTCGAGACCGCCTCGGGACGGCGGGCGGAGATCGCCGGCAAGCCGGAGCGGCACCTGTTCGAGATGGCGCAGGAGGCGCTCCGCTGTTCCTTTTCGGCCCATGGCAACGAAAAGGAACAGGCGAAGGGGCGGGTGGCGATGGTGGGCGACCGGATCTCCTCCGACGTCGCCGGCGGGCGCGCCGCCGGGCTGGAGACGATCCTCGTCCTCAGCGGCACGACCGGCCGCGAGGAGGCCGCGGCCGCCGACCCGGCTCCCGACTTCGTGCTCGAGGACCTCCGCGGCCTGCTCGCGTGAGCGCGACCGCACCCGCAGAGCGAAGCGCCGAGCAACGGCCCGGGCACAGCTTCGCCGGGGTCTTCGCCGTCACCTTCTGCGGCCTGGTCGCGGTCGGCTCGGTGCTGCCGGTCCTGCCCCGCTACATCCACGGCCCGCTCGACTCCGGCGACGTCGCGGTCGGCGTGGTGATCGGCGCCTACGCGATCACCGGGCTGCTGCTGCGGCCGGTCGCCGGTCGCTTCGCCGACACCCGCGGCCGCAAGCCGACCGTCCTGGTCGGGGCGATGCTGGTCGCGCTCAGCGGCCTGCTCTACCTCCCCGCTCTGGGAATCGCCGGCCTGATCGTCGCCCGCCTCATCCTCGGCGCCGGCGAGGGCGCGGTCTACACCGCCGGCTCGGCCTGGATCGTCGACCTCGCCCCGGAGGAACGGCGCGGCCGCGTGCTCGGCCTCTACGGGCTCGCCGTCTGGGGCGGGCTCAGCGTCGGGCCGCTGCTCGGCGAGGTGCTGCTCGACGCCGGCGGCTACGACCTGGTCTGGGCGGTCGCGGCGGCGCTGCCGGTGCTCGGCGCCCTGATCGCGGTCACCGCCCGCGACCCGTTCGTCCCGCTCGCCCACGCCGAGCCGCATCCGCTGATCGCACCCGAGGCGGTCGGTCCCGGCATCGCGGTCGGGCTCGCGTCCTTCGGCTACGCGGCGGTGGCGACCTTCATCGTCCTGCACCTCGAATCGCGCGGGGTCGGCCACGGCGCCACCGTCTTCGCCGCCTTCGCGGCGATGATCGTCCTCACCCGGCTGGTCTTCGGCGACCTGCCCGACCGGATCGGCGCCGCCCCGGTGGCGATCGCGGCGACGATCGGCGAGGCCTTCGGACTGCTGCTGATCGCGGTCGCCCACAGCCTCCCGGTCGCCCTCGTCGGCGGGGTCGCGATGGGCGCCGCCTTCGCCCTGCTCAACCCCTCGCTGATGCTGATCGCACTGGGCCGGGTCTCGCAGCGGGCGCGGGGGGCGGCGATGGGGACCTACACCGCCTTCTTCGACGCCGGGGTCGGGTTGGGAGCGCCGATCGCGGGGGTGGTCGCGGCGCTGACCAGCTACGAGGGCGCCTTCATCTTCGCCGCCGTCGTCTGCCTCGCTTCGGCGCTGCTGACGTTCGTCCGCCTGCACCCGGCCCGGTAGCCGCCGGGGCCGCGCTCTACCGCTCGCCGACCAGCAGGGTCTGCAGGGCGCGGCCGACGCGGCCGTCGCCGTCGAAGAGGGTCGACTCGGCGGTCCCCACCCCGTTCGCTCGCGGCAGCGTCGCGGCGTCGACGCCGATCCACTCCCCCTTCGGCATCCGCTCGAGGTGGACGGTGAGGTCGACGTTGATGAAGAGGAAGCGGCGGAAGTCGAGCGCGGCGCTGATCCCGTTGCCGACGTCGGCGGCGACGAGGGTGCGCTGCAGCGGCGTCGGCTCCTCCCCCGCCACCAAGGGCTGGCGCATGCGCAGCCAGGCGGTCGCCGGCCCGGGCTCGAGGAAGCCGCCGGCGACGAAGCGGATCTCCATCGCCGAGTGGTAGCCGTGCTCCTGCTCGGTCGGGAAGAACTCGGCGTCGGTCCCCTCCTCCGGCGGCGCCGGCGGCTGGCTCGCGACCAGCGCCTCGCCCGGCAGGTCGAGCCGGGCGGTCCGGATCCGCCAGCCTCGGGCCCGCATCAGCACCTCGCCGCCGGCGTCGCCCAGCTCCGCCTCGACCATCTGCACCCGGCGGCCGGGGCGCGCCACCCGGGCCTCGACCCGCACCGGCCCGATCGGCACCGAGCGGAGGATCTCGAAGGTGAGCCGGCCGACCTGGAACTCCTCCGCATCGGGCAGCTGCTCGATCGCGTGGCCGAGCAGCGCCGACGGCGGCCCGGCATGCTGAGCGCCGGGGTCCCAGGGCCCCCGCGTCAGCTCGGTCGAGCGGAAGAGGTCGCCGCCGCGCTCGTAGAAGGCGTCGAACACGCTGCGCATCCTAGGCGCCTCAGCAGTCGCGGCTGCCTAGCTCCTGGGTCCAGACGTGAGCGTCCGCGACGCTGCCGAGGGTGCCGACGCGGAGGCCGATCCCGATCTCCCGGTAGGAGCCGAGGATGTTGCGGCGGTGGCCGGCGGAGTTCATCCAGAGCCTGAAGATGGTCCGCGGGGTCGCGTAGCTGCCGGAGGCGTAGGCGATGTTCTCGCCCTCGCGGCAACCCCGGTAGCCGACCCGGTCGAACCAGTAGGTGAACTCGCGCCCGCAGGCCTCGTGGCTGAACTCGTCGCAGCGGAGGACGTCGCCCGACTTGCGATCCGCCGCTCTGGCGAGCGAGGCGGGCGCCGAGAGGGGCGCGAGGCCGCGGCTCTGGCGGGCCCGGTTGACCAAACAGAGCATCGCCTTCTCCTGCGCTGCCCCGGAGGCGGCGGCATCGCCCTGCCCGGGACAACCAGCAGCATCGGCGGTACCCGGCACGAGGGCCAGCGCCGCCAGGAGCGCCACTGCGATCGAAACCCTGCGAATCATCGAGCCGGTGATACCCGGAGGGTAAAATTTGTCACGGAAAGAAAGGAGAAAGATGGCGACGAAAGTCGAGAAAAGCGAGCAGGAGTGGCGGGATCGGCTCACCCCGGAGCAGTTCGAGGTGACCCGCAGGGCCGGCACCGAGCGCGCATTCACCGGTCCCTACGTGGACGAGAAGTCAAAGGGCATGTACCGCTGCGTCTGCTGCGGCACCGAGCTGTTCTCATCCGACACGAAGTTCGACTCGGGCACCGGCTGGCCCAGCTTCACCGAGCCGGCGAACCTCGAGCACGTCGAGCTGCGCCCCGACAACAGCCTCTTCATGCGCCGCACCGAGGTCGTCTGCAGGCACTGCGACGCCCACCTCGGCCACGTCTTCGACGACGGACCGGCGGACCAGGGCGGCAAGCGCTACTGCATCAACGGCTGCGCCCTGACCCTGGAGAAGGAGTAGCGGAGCCGCGCGCCGGATGCAGCGATCCGGCGCGCGGTGGATCCTCAGAACTGGGGCAGAATGCCCGCCTTGAAGTCCTTCAGGGCGGTGGTGCCGGAGGCTTCGACTCCGGCATACCCGTAGCTGTAGGTCGTGTCGGACGCGATGGTCGCCCGTGAGAACGTGCCTCCGTTCGGGCTCCACCACGCCGAAACCGTGCCGTCTCTCTCGATCAGGGCAAACTTGGCCCCGACCACCCAGGCGCCCGTGGTGAGGAGTTTGCTCCCCAGCTGAGTGGGCACGTTGTTCACCCACTTCCAGACCTTGAGGTCAACCCCGGTGCTCACCTCCGTCACCCGCAACTGGTAGCCGTTCCTCGTCGCCGAACCGGGGTTGGCCGCGTTCAACCACAGGCCAATGGAGTTGGGCGAGCTGCCGATGGCTTTGTTGTTGGTGACGATGACCGCATCGCCGGTGCCGGTGTCTCCGATCGTGGCTTTCTGCCAATAGGCGCCGGCCATCGCGCTCGTCGTCTCGCCAGAGGTCCAGCCGGATCCGGATACGACTTTCCCGGGTTTGACGGCGGTCGTGGCCCAGCCGAACGCCCCCCAGGCACCGGACAGCGAGAGCGGCGATTCGTTGCGGTCGAGCGGGTCCAATTTCGGGATCGCTATCGCAGCGAAATCGAAGTTCGGCCCTTCCGGACACAGCGTCCCCACCTTGAATCTGGTCACGCGGGCCGCGCTCGAACCGGACACCTCGACCCCGGCGTTGCCGGCGGAGAAGCCGCTGTCGGTCGCACCTACGATTTTGGCGAAGTTGCCGTCGAGATTGCCCCACGCGGAGACCGCCCCCCCGATATCGACGAGGGACATCGAGCTGGCGGGGGGAAAGTAGTAGCCCGTTTTAGAGGCCAGCGACGTTTCCACGCCGTTGAGCCACTTCTTCAGGGTGACGGTATAGGTGTCCAGGCTCGTTTCCTGGAAGACCAGCTGGTAACCGGACTTGGCCGTGGCCGGGCTGCCCATGTCGAGCCAGAGCGAGACGCGGCCGCCCACGCCCGGAGCCGCCATGATCGTTGCCTGGGCGGCGATGCCCAGGCCCCCGTCCGTGACCATCGGCATGTAGTAGGCGCCGTTCAGAGCAGTGTCGACGGGAGCGTAGCCGCCGGCGGTGTTGTTTCCCTTGTGGGCTGCTCCAGCCCACTGCAGCGGCGCCCACTTGGTCGCGAAGTCCGAAATGGGGCTGGTCGTACCGTCGAATTCCTCCGTCAACGGCATCCCGTTGACCTTGTTCAGCGTTTCGAAGGTCGTGTCGGGGCCGTAGGCAGTGGAGGTGCCGTTGGTCGCGACCACGCGGTAGTGGTACCTCACCCCCGGCTGCAGGCCGCCCAGGTTCACGGCCACCGCGATCCGGGCGCCCGAGTTGAAGCTGAGGCCTCCAGAACCGGCGCTGGTTTCGGCCGTTTTCGTCCCATAGGATTCAGTCGGCCCGTATTCGAAGTAGTACTTGGTGTCTACCCCGGCCGGATCGACGAACGCACGGACGGTGGCGCCCGTTTCGCCGTTCACCGTCGCGGCGTCGCCGAGCGTTCCCGGCACGGTGCTGCTTCCGGACCAGCCTTGCGTCAGACGCTGCGCTATGCCAGCCGTGTTCTGGTACGAGCCCACGGAGTGGCACTCCGCCGCGGTCGGGCAGGAGATGCCGCCCGATTGCCCCGAAGTGGGGGACGCGCTGAGGAGGGGGAGCTTCGCCGCCTGCAGTCTCCAGTCTTTGCCGGTCCAGCGCACCCCCCGCCCTCCGGCGCCAACGGCCCGGCAGGACGTCGGGGATGAGCAGGAGACGGCACCGAGGCCCATCGCCGCCCCGGTTTCGTTGGCGCTGGGAGCCCAGTCGAAGCTCCATTGGCTCCCGTTCCAGAGCTGGATGAAGGCGGCCTCCGGTGAGGGGAACGGCGCCGAGGCCGCGGTACTGGCGTTGCCGACCGCAACGCACATCGCCGTGGTGGGACACGAGACGTCGTTCAGGGCCGTATCGACGTTGCTGCTCGGCGGTTGGGTGGTCTCGCTGAGCCATTCGGAGCCGTTCAGCCGCTCGATCAGCGGCCTGCCTCCGAAACTCGTGCTTATCCTGCCGACCGCCTTGCAGAAGGTCGCGCTGGCGCAGTCGACGCCAGCCAGGACCATGTCTTCTTTGGTGGCCACGGATCCCGGCCATTTGGGGTTGGCGCTGGCGCGCACGGTCCAGACGCTGCCATCCCAATGCATGGCCAGCGTTTTCAGCGCACCGCTGCTCGGAATGCTGTAGCCGACCGCCTCGCAGCTATTGGCCGCCGGACAGGAGATGTCGTTCAGAACGTGCTGAGAACCGGCCGGAAGCTGGCTCCCGGCGGAGACTTCGGTCCAGGTGGAGCCGTTCCATTTCATGATCAGAGGGCGGGCGGCACTGACACCGCTGGTGGCGAAGCCCACCGCGATGCAGTTGTTGACGGCAACGCAGGAAACGCCTCTCAGCTCCGAGAGGAGGGTGCCCGCCGGAAGAGGCGGTTCGATCGCCGTCCAGCTCGTGCCGTCCCAACGCTCCGCGGATACCTTCGGATCAGTGGACGAAAAGGATTCGAAGGTACCGACGGCGACGCAGTTGCCAGCGCTGGGGCAGGATACGTCCGTCAGCTTGTCGGATTTGGATCCTTTCGGGGTGGCGCTCGGCTCGTTGGTCCACCCGGTCGTCGCCACCTGATCGGTCCCTCGAACCGTCCGGTCGCTGTTGGTGACCACGACCCGGTAATGGATAGTCGAGCCGTTCGGGAGCCCTTCCAGCGCGGCGCTCACCTGCTGGTAGCCGGACCCGGCGGGCACGGCTTTTTCTTCGGTTTTGGAGCCGTATTTTTCGAGGTTCCCGTATTCGAAGTAATAGGTGCCAGCCAGGCCTTTGACATCGACCTTCGAGGCCATGGTGATCTTCGACTGGGTCACTTCACCCGCAGTGGTCGGTTCGATCCGCGGGGTACTCGGCGTCAGAGTGGTGAACGTTTCGTCTTTTCCGTAGCTGCTGCCGGAGGAATTCGAGGCGACAGTACGGTAGTGATAGGTAACCCCCGGTTCGAGGTTGAAGACTTCATAGGACACTGGAACTTGCCTCGGGTCCGAGCCGACCGACTCCGGCACCTGCGGATAGTTGGTTCCGTAGGCGGTCGTTTTCCCGAATTGGAAGTAGTAGGTGGTGGCACCGTTGGGAGAGACCGCTCCGCTGAGCCTTGCTTTCGCTTCGCCGACCTGGATCGCCGGCAAGGTCGTCGCTCCCGGCGGGTAGGTCAGCGCGGTGAACGTCTTATCTTCTCCGTAGGTGGTCCCATGGGCGTTCCTGGCGACGAGCCGGTAGTGATAAGTGGCTCCGATTTCGATCGACCAGACTTTGGCGCCCACCTGCACAATGCTGGTCCCGGATCCGATGTCATTACCGGGAGGTGCGTGCCAAGGCTCTCTGTACTGATAGTCGGTGGTCTTCCCGTATTCGAACCAGTAGCTGGTGGCCAGTCCGTTCGGGTTGATCGATCCGGTCAGTTTGGCGTCGCTCGTGGTGATTTCCACCGCCGGTCCGGTGGTGACACTCGGTATCAGCGACCGGGTGGTGAAGGTCTGGTCTTCCCCGTAGTTGGTGCCGGAGACATTCGAGGCGACGAGCCGGTAGTGGTAGGTGGTTCCAGGTTCGAGGTCGGTAAGGCTATACCCAGCCAGGAAGGGCTCGTCTATAGTGTTGGCACTCCAGCCGGGGGGCGCAGGAGAGTTATTGCCGTACGCCGTCGTCTTGCCCCACTGGAAATAGAAGTTGGTGGCGGCAGCATTGCCATTCAGCCAGCCAAGGATCTTGGCGCTCGTATCGGTGATGTCAGTGGTGTAGGCGGTGGCGACGCTCGGTGCCGCCGCTTCGCTCGTGGTGAATTCACTGTCGGGTCCGACGGAGGCTTCCCCGTTCATGTTCAGCGTCACCATGCGGCAGTGATAGGTGGTGTTCGGCTGGAGGTTGGGCACCGTCACGCTGACGGGCACCGGGATGACCCCGCTGCCGATGTTCACCTGCCCGCTCGCCCACATTCCGTAGGCTTCGGTCGGGCCGCACTGGGCCCACCAGTTGGTGCTTTTCCCGCGCGGATTGACCGATCCGTCGACCGTGACCGAGGTCTGGTTGATGTCGATCGGCAGCAGGTCCGAGGGCACCGGCGAGGTCCCCCCTTTGTTGACGGCCATGCGATCCATCGAGGCGAGAGAGGCGATGATTTTGCTGAAGGGGGTCCCGTTCCAGATCTTGTTGAGGAACTCGTCCTTGAATTCCTTCGGGAACTTGCCCCTCTTGGTGCCCCAGGCGACCTTTTCCCGGCTGTGGACGAGGTCCGTGCAGGGGCCGGACTTGACGCTGTGCTGCCAGGTGCCCATGCGGCCGTTGTAGTAGCCGGTGACCGCGACTTCCTGCTCGAAGACGGTCCACGCCATCGGCACGCTGTGGCAGACGAACCCCATTTTTGCCGCTTTCACCGCTTTGTAGAAGTCGATGTTTTCGAAGCGGCGATAGGCGGTCGCCCGGTTGCCGCCTGCGGGCGAGTTCGGGTTCGCCGATCCCCACATCCTTTCGTCCTCGCCGAAGGGGCGCTCTTTTGACACCGGGATGAGATCCTTTTCGATCAGGCCCGCCCTCCAGCCGTCGAGGGCGAACTTGTAGGAGTAGGGATCGACTACGGGCTCCCCTGGCGCGTCGTCCAGAGGCCAGGTGTAGTCGACGCTGAGGCCGGTGATCGTGATCCCGATCGGGTCGACCCACAGCTGCATGTTGTGGCCGCTCTTGTAGTCCACCTCCGATGAGCTGCCAGGCACCACCCGCGTCTGCGCACCGCCGGACTTGGGGGCCTCGCCGATCAGCCTTTCGAGGTAGACCGCCTCGCAGGTATCGGGGTTGTAGGCGATTTCTTCGCGGAAGAGTTCCCGGCCCTGGGGCGGCATCTGGGAGGGCTTCTCGATCTTGCAGCCGGCGCCGCCATCGACCGGGGTGCCGTCGAAGCGAACGGTCTTTTCGAGCTGGACGTCCGGTCCCGCCGGAAGCGGCTCATAGTGGATCCAGCCGTTGGGGGATTCGGTCACCCCGGGGGCCAGCTCGACCGGGCCTTGGGCCCTCGCTCCGTCCTTTCGACTCTGCTGGCGGGACTTCGCTCGATGCTTCCGCTTCCGCTGGTGCTTGGCGGCACGCTTGTGCTTGGCAACCCGCTGCTGCTCGAGGACATCGCGCGATGAACGAGGGGCGTTTTCGCCGCTCGCGCCGAGCGCCGCGGATACACCTGCGGCGGTCACGACCGCAATCAGGGTGAACAGGATCGCGAGTCGAATACCTCGCCGGACGATTCCATTGCGAGCCACAGCTGACATCTCCCTTGTCGAATGACTGGCCGCCCGCATTCCCGTGACACCCGTTGCCGGCGGTACGGCAATGTCTATAAGTGGCGCGCGTGGAGGTCAACCAATTCAAGGTTAAGAACAGATGAAGCTGGTACGTAGCTGTTTCAATTTGGCCGGCAGAGCCGCACGAGCTGCACGAGCTGCTGAGCCGCGGAGAAGCTGAGCAGGCGTAAGGACGCCCGCAGGCTTTAGAGGGCGCCGCCGCCGGCGCCGAGGTAGCTGAAGCGCACGGCCAGGGCCACCGCCTCGGTACGGGTGTCGACCTCGAGCTTGGCGATCGCGTTCCGCACGTGGGTGTGGACGGTCGCCGGGCTGAGCTGCAGGCGGTCGGCGATTTCTTTGACCCGCAGCCCCTCGGCGAGGAGCTCGAGGATCTGGCGCTCGCGGGGCGAGAGCTCGAGCAGCTTCTCGACCTCCGAGGGCTTGCCGCCGGCGAAGTCGCCGCCGAGGAAGGTCCCTCCCCCGGTCACCGCTTTCACCGCTTTGGCGATGTCCTCCGCCGGCGCCGACTTGAGCACGTAGCCGGAGGCGCCGGCCCGCAGCGCCAGGGCCAGGAGGTCCGGCTGGGCGTGGGCGGTGAAGATGATCACTTTGGTCCGCGGGCGGACTTTGAGGACCTCCTTGGTCGCCTCGATCCCGTCGCGCTTGGGCAGCTCGACGTCGATGATCAGGACGTCGGGTTCGAGGTCTTTGACCACGCCGACGACGTCGCGGCCGTTCCCGGCCTCGCCGACGATCTCGACAATGGGGGAGTTCGCCATGCGCGCCTTGATCGCCTCGCGGACGATCTCGTGGTCGTCGCAGAGCACAACACGCTTGGCCTCACGGACGCTCGTACTCATGCGGGGCCGATTCTTTCAGGCGAACCGTACGGATGCAAAATTTTGGGTAGCGTGAAACCTCCGTCGCTTTCCTGGCGATTCTCGATCAGGGCGATGATCGTGCGCCCGACCGCGCAGGCGGTGCCGTTGAGCGTGTGGACCGGCCGCGGCGCCTCGCCCTCCGCCGGGCGAAAGCGGGCCCCGAGGCGGCGGGCCTGATAGTCGGTCGTGTTCGAGCAGGAGGTCAGCTCGCGGTGGCGGCCCTGGCTCGGGATCCAGGCCTCGCAGTCGTACTTCTTCGCCGCCGGGTCGCCGAGGTCGCCGACGGCGACGTTGACGACGCGGTACGGGATCTCCAGCTCGCCGAGGATCCGCTCCTCGATCGCCAGCAGCCGCTCGTGCTCATCGCCCGAGGCCTCCGGCTCGACGAACGAGAACATCTCGACCTTGTCGAACTGGTGGACGCGGAAGATGCCGCGGGTGTCGCGGCCGGCGGCGCCGGCCTCGCGGCGGAAGCAGGTCGAGAAGGCGCAGTAGCGCAGCGGCAGCGCCTCGGCGGCGAGGATCTCGTCGGCGTGCAGGCCGGCGAGCGCGACCTCGGAGGTGCCGGTGAGGAAGAGGTCGTCCTTGGGGATCTCGTAGATCTGGTCGCGGTCGCCGGGCAGGAACCCGGTGCCCTCCAGCGCCTCCTCGCGGACCAGGACCGGCGGCACCACCGGCTCGTGCCCCTCGGCGCGGACGGTCTCGATCGCGAAGCGGACCAGCGCCAGCTCGAGGAGGACGAGGTCGCCCTTCAGGTAGGCGAAGCGCGAGCCGGAGAGTCTCGCCCCCGCCTCCATCTCGATCAGCCCGAGCTCGGTCCCGATCTCGAGGTGGTCGCGCGGCTCGAACTCGAACCGCGGCGGCTCGCCGACCTCGCGGACGACGACCGCGTCCTCCTCGGTCATCCCTTCCGGCGCGTCGGGATCGGGGAGGTTGGGGAGCGTCAGCGCCAGCTCGCCGAGCCTGGCGTCGACCTCCTCCAGCTCCGCCTTGCCGGACTCGATCCGCTGCTTCAGCTCGGCGACGGTCGCCATCAGCCTCTCGGCCTCGGCGTCTTCGCCCGCCCCTTTGCGGGCGCCGATCTGCTTGGAGAGCGCCTTGCGCTCGGCCTGGGCGCTCTCGACCTCGGGCAGCAGCTCGCGCCGGCGGGCGTCGAGGGCGAGAAGCTCGTCGACCTTCTCGGCGGCGCCGCGACGCGCCAACGCCTGTTTGAACCGCTCGGGCTCTGAGCGGATGGCCTTCAGGTCAAGCATGGTGGGGGCCCGGTCAGGGAGTCGCGGTTTCGCCGGGGCGCGGCGACTCTTCCGCTTCCGAGCCCGCGTACTTGGCGACGAACTCGGCGACCGCGTCGGCCTCCTCGCCGACGACGATGTTCTGGGGCATGATCGCCCCGGAGAAGCCGCCGTTCTGGATCGCGAAGAGGGCGTCGTCGAAGGTCTCGGTGCGCTGGTTCAGGTTCGGCCCCTGGGTCCGCTCGCCGCGGTTGCCGCTGCCCTGGGTGCCGGCGGCGGTGAGCGTGTGGCAGCCCGAGCAGTGGGTCGAGAAGAGGACCGCCCCGTTGTAGTCGGGGTCGTCCTGGGAGACGGAGAGCTTCTCTTCGCCGAAGCCGCAGGCCGAGAGGCCGAGGACGGCGGCGAGGATCATTCCGATGATCAGCGCTGGACGCATGCGGCGGGCATCATATTGTCTGGAGCCGATCCAGCCTTCCTGACGATGCCCGCGCCCGATCCAGCCGCCTTCCGCAGCGCCATGTCGGGACTCCCGACGGGGGTCACGATCGTCACCGCCAACGGGCCGGACGGGCCGGCGGGAGCAACCGCCAACGCGGTCTCCTCGCTCTCGATCGAGCCGATGATGATGCTCGCCTGCCTCGACCGCGGCTCCCGCACCCTGCTCGCCGTCCAGGCCGCGGACAGCTTCGGCGTCAGCGTCCTCCGCGCCGGCCAGGAGCCGATCGCCCGCGCCTTCGCCACCAAGGCGCCGGTGGCGGAGAAGTGGTCCGGCGTCGCCTGGGGCGAGCGCGAGGGGATTCCCGCCATCGAGGACGCCCTGATCTGGATCGCCTGCGACCTGCGCGACGTGATCTCCGCCGGCGACCACGTGATCGTCACCGGCGAAGTCCGCGCCCTCGAGGCGCGCGACGGCGACCCCCTCGTCTTCCACGCCGGCGAGTACCGCCCGCTCTCTTAGGAAAGAATCTCCGAGCGGAATTGAGCACCTATATGGTGCTCGCTTCCGCTTTGAAGAATTGGACCTTTGCCCAGAAGGCGCTGCTGATCCTCGCCACCCTGGAGTTGATCTGGGCGCTGGCCGGCTTCGTCGCCGAGCCGAGCTTCCACATCGGGGCCGGCGCGCCGACCGAGAAGGTCCTCTGGGTCGACTTCAACGGCATCCACGCCCTTTCGGGCCTGCTCCTCTTCGGCCCCGCCCTCTACTTCTGCCGCCGCCCCGACTGGGCGCTCTACTACGTGCTCTACATCGCCGCCGCCCTCTGCGTCACCGGCGTCTGGGCCCTCTTCGAGGAACAGCCGGCCTACGTCTTCACCTTCCCGAGCAACGTCAACGACGCGATCTTCCACCTGGCGACCGCCGTCGTCTTCTCGATCGTGGCCGCGATCCAGATCGGCCAGGACCGGACCGCGAGCAGCCGGCCGGTCTCGACCTAGAGCCCGCTGGTCCCGGCCGCCCGCAATCCCAGGAAGAAGATCACGCCGCAGCTGACGGCCATGATTCCCATCTCCCGGCGGACGATGGCGAGGGCAAGGGACTCCTGCTCGTCGGCGGTGAGGGACTCCGGGTCGAGGTCCCCCACCTCGCGCTGGGCGGCGTCGAGGCGGGCGCCTTCGGCGATGAAGGAGACGACGAGGGGGAGGATTCCGTAGAGGTAGTGGAGACCTTCCTCGGGCTCGTGGTTGGTGACGACGAGGAGGCCGCCGAGCAGGGCCTGGACGAAGACCGCGGCCTGGGCCGCGCGCAGCAGGTACCAGAAGGGGATCGAGGGCCGGTTGCGGTACCAGGCGATGCCGCCGACCAGGCCCGCGGCGGCGTTGAGGACGATCAGCAGGATGCCGACGGCGATGTGCAGGCCGAGCACTGCTTAATCCCGCCTAGAGGGGTCGGGATTCGGCTTGCTGATGCGGAAAGCCACTATGTAGCAAGTTGTCACAATGTCGGTGTATAACAGCGGTTCCGGCCATTTCTCCGCCCCGTGCTCAAGACCTACCTCCCGATCCTCGTCTTCGCCTTCCTCGGCCTCACGGTCGGCAGCGTCTTCGCGATGCTGAACCACCTGCTCGGCCCGAAGAAGCCGGCGCGCCCGACCGCGGCGAGCAGGCGCCAGGGCGAGCCCTACGAGTCCGGGATCCCGGTCGAGCCGACCAAGGGGCTGCGCTTCGGGGTGACCTTCTACCTCGTCGCGATGCTCTTCATCCTCTTCGACATCGAGGTCGTCTTCCTCTATCCGATCGGGGCGATCCTCAAGGACGCCGACAGCGTCTTCGTCCTCGGCGAGCTGATCACCTTCGTCGTCCTCCTGCTCGTCGCCTTCGTCTACGTCTGGCGCAAGGGGGCCCTGGATTGGAGGTAGAGCGCCGCAGCCTGCGAGAGAAGCAGGTGGACGCCCGGGCGATGCTGCGCGGCGACCTCGAGGGCGAGGACCTCGAGCGCTACGTCGAAGAGCGGGTCGTCACCACCACCTTCGAGAAGGTCCAGAACTGGGCCCGGTCGAACTCGATCTTCCCGCTCACCTTCGGCCTCGCCTGCTGCGCGATCGAGGCGCCGATCTCGATCGTCACCGCCCGCTACGACCTCGCCCGCTTCGGCGCCGAGGCGCTGCGCGCCTCCCCGCGCCAGGCCGACCTGATCATCCTCTCGGGCCGGGTCAGCATCAAAATGGCGCCGGTCGTCCGCCGCCTCTACGACCAGATGCTGGAGCCGAAGTGGGTGATGGCGATGGGCGCCTGCTCCTCCTCGGCGGGGATGTTCGCCAACTACGCCGTCGTCCAGGGCGCCGACAAGTTCATGCCGGTCGACATCTACGTGCCCGGCTGCCCGCCGCGGCCGGAGGCGGTCCTCTACGGCTTCACCAAGCTGCAGCGCAAGATCCAGGGCAGCCCGGACCAGAGCTGGCGCCAGCGCTACGACGCCTACGGGACCGAGGAGTGGGCGCGCGGCGGGCCGCGCAGCGAACCGACGCCGGAGGCCGCCGAGGCCTACCGGGAGGCGCGGGAGCTGACCCTTGCCTGACGCCCCCGGACTGGAGCTGATCCGGGGGGAAATCGAGCGCGACTGCCCCGGTGCCGTGCTCGCGACCTCCTACGACCGCGCCCAGGCGGCGCTGCTGGCCGACCCCGAGCGGGTGATCGAGGTCCTGACCTGGCTCCGCGACCAGCCGGGCCAGCGCTACGACTTCCTCTCCAGCCTCCACGCCGCCGACTACCTGCCGAACGAACCGCGCTTCGGCGTCCACTACGAGCTGATCAACCGCGACCGGGTCGAGCGCGTCCGCGTCAAGGCGATGCTGGCCGACCCGGGCGCCGAGGAGCTGCCGGAGATCGACTCCTGCGTCGGGCTCTTCCCGACCGCCGAGGCGCAGGAGCGCGAGGCCTTCGACTTCTTCGGGATCGTCTTCCGCGGCCACCCGAACCTGACCCGGATCCTGCTGCCCGACGACTACGTCGGCTGGCCGCAGCGGCGCGACTTCCCGATCGGCGGCGAGCCGGTCGCCTTCACCTACTCGGAGCAGCGCTATGACTGAGACGACCGCCTTCGCCGAGCAGGCGCCCGACCGCGACCGCGAGCTGATGACCGTCAACGTCGGGCCGCACCACCCGGCGACCCACGGCGTCCTCCGCCTCGTCGTCGACCTCGAAGGCGAGATGGTGCGCGAGCTGCGGCCGGTGATCGGCTACGTCCACACCGGGATCGAAAAGTCCTGCGAGGACAAGAGCTACTGGAAGGTCATCCCCTTCGTCGAGCGGATGGACTACGTCTCCTACTTCTTCCAGATGGAGGCCTACTGCGGCGCGGTCGAGCGGCTGATCGACCTCGAGATCCCGCCCCGCGCCAGGTACCTGCGAACGCTCTTCCTCGAGCTCAACCGGATCCACTCGCACCTCGTCTGGCTCGGCACCACGGCGCTCGACCTCGGCGCGATCTCGATGCTCTGGTACTGCTTCCGCGAGCGCGACAAGATCCTCGACCTGTTCGAGATGGCGACCGGGCAGCGGATGCACACCCGCTACTTCCAGGTCGGCGGCGTGATCGAGGACATCCCCGTCGGCTTCGAGGCCAAGTGCCGCGCCTTCGCCGAGGAAATGCCGATCCGGGTCGGCCAGTACCAGGACCTGCTCGACCGCAACGAGGTCTTCCTGCAGCGGACCAAAGGGACCGGGGTCGTCTCCCGCGAGCGGCTGCTGGAGCTGGGCGTGACCGGGCCGCTGCTGCGCGCCGCCGGCGACCCCTGGGACCTGCGCAAGGCCTTCGACTACCTCGCCTACCCCGAGGTCGAGTTCAAGATCCCGGTCGGCACGGTCGGCGACAACTACGACCGCTACCGGGTGCGGGTGGCGGAGATGGTCGAGTCGGCGCGGATCGTCGCCCAGTGCCTCGAGGCGCTGCCCGAGGGGCCGTTCATCGCCGACGACCGCAAGTACGTGCTGCCGCCGCGCTCGGAGCTCTCGACCTCGATGGAGTCGCTGATCCACCACTTCAAGCTGGTCACCGAGGGCTACCGGGTGCCGCCCGGCGAGGTCTACTACTCGATCGAGGGCCCGCGGGGGGAGCTCGGCTGCTTCGTCCTCGCCGACGGCTCGGCGAAGCCGGCCCGGGTCCACTTCCGCGACCCCTCCTTCGTCAACCTGCAGTCCTTCCGGGACATGGCGGTCGACGGCTACGTCGCCGACATGATCGCCAGCCTCGGGATGCTCGACCCGATCCTCGGGGGGGTCGACCGATGAGCCCCGTCGACGGTCCCGGCATCCACAACCCGAACCTCCCAGTCGACCCCGCGGTCCGCGAGGGCCGGGTCCCCGACCGCTCCGAGGAGCAGATCCCCGAGCTGCACGAGGTCGACTGCCCGCCGCAGCTGCGGGAGCGGATCGAGACGCTGATGGGCCGCTACCCGGACCGCCGCTCGGCCTCGATCCCGGCGCTCTGGGCGGTGCAGGAGCTCTACGGCTGGTGCACCCCGGAGGGGATCCGCCAGGCCGCCGCGGTGATGCGGGTCACCCCCGCCTACCTTGAGTCCGTCGCGAGCTTCTACGACCTGCTGCACACCTCGCCGGTCGGGACCCACCGGATCGAGGTCTGCACCAACATCAGCTGCTGGATGCGCGGCGGCGACCGCCTGCTCGAGGCCTTCGAAGCGGCAGCCGAGGGCGACGACGCCAACTTCTTCGTCACCGGGTTCGAGTGCCTCGGAGCCTGCGACATCGCCCCGATGGCCTCGATCGACCAGCGCTACTACGGGCCGCTGGAGGCGGCCGAGGCGGGGATCGCGATCGGCCAGCTGCGCGCCGGCGAGGAGGTCCTCCCGGCGAAATCCCTCGCCAAGCGCCCCTTGGCCGGCGACACCGAACCGCCGACGGGACGAAAAGCGCTTGATGTAAGCGGTAATCGTCCCGTCAGCGGAGGGGAGGACGGCTTCGATGGCTGACCCGCGCGAGAAGCGGGTCCTGCTCGAGCACGCCGAGGACCCGGCGCTGCGCACGCTCGACGGCTACCGGCGGCTGGCCGGCGGCTACGAGACGCTGGAGCGCGCCTACAAGGAGATGGAGCAGGACGAGGTCCTCAAGGAGCTCGAAGACTCGGGCCTGCGCGGCCGCGGCGGCGCCGGCTTCTCGATGGGCAAAAAGGCCTCCTTCCTGCCGCGCGGCGACATGGCCAAGTACCTCTGCTGCAACGCCGACGAGTCCGAGCCCGGCGCCTTCAAGGACCGCGAGCTGATGCAGCGCAACCCGCACCAGCTGATCGAGGGGATCGCGATCGCGGCGCTGGCCGCCGACGCCGGCCACGCCTTCATCTTCATCCGCGGCGAGTACGACGAGCAGGCCGACATCCTCGACGCCGCCGTCGCCGAGGCCTACGAGGCGGGCTACCTCGGCACGAACATCCTCGGCTGCCACCGCGACCTCGAGCTGGTCGTCCACCGCGGCGCCGGCGCCTACATCTGCGGCGAGGAGACCGCCCTGCTCGACGCGCTGGAGGGCAAGCGCGGCAACCCGCGCCTGAAGCCGCCCTTCCCCGCGGTGCAGGGCCTCTACGGCGGGCCGACGCTGATCAACAACGTCGAGACGCTCTCCAACGTCCCCCACATCGTCCGCCACGGCGCCGAGTGGTTCAAGGGCTTCGGCACCGAGCAGTCGCCGGGGACCAAGGTGGTCTCGATCTCCGGCGGCGTCAAGCGCCCGGGCAACTACGAGGTCGAGCTGGGGATCCCGACCCGGGAGCTGATCTGCGACCTCGCCGGCGGCCCCGAGGACGGGCACGAGATCAAGGCCTTCTTCCCCGGCGGCTCCTCCTCCCCGGTCCTCACCGCCGAGGAGGGCCTCGACCTCCCCTACAGCTTCGAGGCGATGGCCGAGGCGGGCTCGATGCTCGGCTCGGGCTCGATCATCGTCTGCGACGACCGGGTCTCGATCCCGCACCTGGCGCTGCGCACGGCGCGCTTCTACCACCACGAGTCCTGCGGCAAGTGCGTCCCCTGCCGCGAGGGCACCAACTGGACGGTGAAGATGCTGGAGCGGATGGTGCGCGGCGAGGCGACGCCGATGGACCTCGACATCGTCAGCTCGGTCCAGCAGAACATCATCGGCCACTGCCTCTGCGTGCTCGGCGACTCGATGGCGATGCCGGTCGGGGCGATGGTCGCCAAGTTCAGGGACGAGTTCGAGCGGGTGATGGCCGACCCGGAGCTGGTCCTCGATCCGCACGCCGTCGTCCGCGGCGCGCCGGAGACGCTGGGGGCCTCGACGTGAGCCGGGCCGGACGCGAGGTGACGATCACGATCGACGGCCGCGAGGTCGCCGCGGTCGAGGGCGAGATGCTCCACGACGCCGCCCGCAAGGGCGACGTCGAGATCCCCTACTTCTGCTACGAACCGAAACTCGGCGACCCGGTCGGCGCCTGCCGCATGTGCCTGGTCGAGATCGAGGGGATCCCGAAGCTGCAGACCTCCTGCTCGACCCCGGTGCGCGAGGGGATGGTCGTCCACACCCGCACCGAGCAGGTCAAGGAGGCGCAGAGCGCGGTCGTCGAGTTCCTCCTCGTCAACCACCCGCTCGACTGCCCCGTCTGCGACAAGGGCGGCGAATGCCCGCTGCAGGACATCTCCTACGGCTGGGGCCCCGGGCGCAGCCGGGTGATCGACGAAAAGCGCCACTTCGAGAAGCCGATCGAGCTCTCGCCGCTGGTCGCGATCGACCGCGAGCGCTGCATCCTCTGCTACCGCTGCGTCCGCTTCAGCCAGGAGGTCTCCGAAGACGCCCAGCTGCAGCTGATCGAGCGCGGCGACCGCACCTACGTCGGCACCTTCGACGACCGCCCCTACGTCGCCCCCTTCCAGGGCAACATCACCGACATCTGCCCGGTCGGGGCGCTGACCAACTACACCTACCGCTTCCGCGCCCGGCCCTGGGACATCGAGCACGCCGGCTCGGTCTGCACCCTCTGCCCGAGCCAGTGCAACGTCAGCTTCACGGTCCGCGACGAGAAGGTGAAACGGGTGATCTCGCGTGACAACCACGAGGTCGACGACGGCTGGCTCTGCGACCGCGGCCGCTACGGGTTCGAGATGTTCGACGCGCCCGAGCGGGTGCGCGGGCCGCGGCTGAAGGGCGGCGAGGCCGAGTGGGCGCAGGCGCTCGAGGCGGTGGCGACCGGGCTGCGGAGCGCCGGCGGCAGGGTCGCGGCGATCGCCGGCGACGCCTCCAACGAGGAGGGCTTCCTGCTGCAGCGGATCGTCCGCGAGGCGCTCGGCTCGCCCCACCTCGACTCGCGTCCCTCGCGCGGGCCCAAGGCGCAGGTGCTGCGGCGGCTCGCCGAGCCGGCGATCTCCGCCAAGGTCCGCGACATCGACGAGGCCGACGCGATCCTCGTCCTCGGCACCGACCCGCTGCACTCCTCGCCGATCCTCGACCTGCGGGTGCGCAAGGCGATCCGCCGCAACGGCGCCAAGCTGGTGGTGGCGACCGAGCGGCCGACCGCGCTCGACGGCGGCGCCGAGGCGATCGCCCGCTACGCGCCGGGCCAGGCCGCCCACTTCGTCGCCGAGCTGGCGAGGGCGATCGGCGGCGCCGAGAACGTCGCCAGCCCGGTGGCCGGGACGCTGCACGAGGCCGGCAAGGTGGTCGTCATCTGGGGCGAGCGCATCGCCCGCGAGGACGGCGCCGCCGAGGCGCTGCTCGAGGTCGCCGCGGCGACCGGGATGGCCACGGCCGACGGCGCCGGCCTGCTGGAGATCCCCGACACGACCAACGCCCGCGGCCTGCGCGAGGCGGGCTGCCTCCCCGACGCCGGCCCGGGCCTGGCCGAGACCGCGACCGGCAAGTCCACCGAGGAGATCCGCCAGGCTCTGATCGACGGCGAGATCACCCACCTCGTCCTCTTCGGTTCCGACCCCCTACGAGACTTCCCCGACACCCCGGCCTGGGAAGAGGCCCTGACCGCCGCCGACTTCGTCGTCTCCTTCTCGATGCACGAGAACGCCACCACCGCCAAGGCCGACGTCGTCCTCCCGCTCGAGACCCACGCCGAGAAAGACGGCACCGTCACCCACCCCGACGGCCGCCTCCAGCGAGTCCGCCCCTCGGCCTCCCGCCCCGACGGCGTCCTCCCCAACATCATCGTCCTCTCCGAGCTCGCCGCGAAGCTCGGTTTGGACACCGGCATCGACTCGCAGCCGACGGCCTTCAAAGCCCTGACCGACGCCGTCAGCTTCTACGACGGCATCGAGGACACCGACGTCGGCGGCCGCGGCCTCCGCTGGCAGGACCGCGAGGGCTCCACCAGCGACCGCACCGGAACCGAGAACCCCGGCCCGGGTGGGACCACCGAAGGCGACTCGCCGGACACTCAGCGCGACGCGCCGATCAGCATGGTCCAACCGGAGCAGTCTCCTCGCGGAGTCGCGTCCGCCGAGTCACCTTCGGTGGTCCCCGCCACGGCCCCGAACGACGACTCCCTTCTTCTGGGCACCTACAGAGACCTCTGGGCCGGGCCCGTCACCGAGCTCAATCCCCCCCTGAAGTTCCTCCAGCCCCAGCAGCGAGTCGAGGTCTCACCCGCCGACGCGGAGCGGCTCGGCCTGGCGAGCGGCGACCAGGTCCTCGTAAGCGGTGCCGCGGCCCACGTCCTCGTGAAGGAGAGGGTCCCGCAGGGTGTCTGCTTCATGGCCGAGGGCGTCGCCGCCGGCAACGCCAACGCGCTGCTCAACGGCGGCCCCGTCCAGGTCCGGATCGAGAAGGTACGCGCCTGATGCTCCCCCTCGCCGACACCCAGTTCGCCGAAGCGACCTGGATCATGATCGTCAAGTCGATCGTCATCTTCGCCGTCATCTTCGGCGTCCTGCCGGTGCTGACGGTGGTCGAGCGCAAGCTGATCGGCCGCTTCCAGCATCGCTACGGCCCCAACCGGGTCGGCCCCTATGGCCTCCTGCAGCCGCTGGCCGACGTCGGCAAGCTCGTCTCCAAGGAGTCCTTCCGCCCCGAGAACGCGGTCTCGACCCTGTTCGTCCTCGGCCCGCTGCTGCCGGTCCTCGCCGGGGTGCTCTCGCTGGCGATCATCCCCTGGGGCGACGTCCAGGACGGGGTCGGCTTCTACGGGATCGACGTGCCGATCGGGATCCTCTACTTCTTCGCCGTCGGCTCGATCGCCTTCTACGGGCTGCTGCTCGGCGGCTGGTCCTCGGGCTCGAAATACAGCCTCCTGGGGGCGATGCGCTCGGCGGCGCAGCTGATCTCCTACGAGGTCTCGATGGGGCTGGCGCTGCTCGGCGTGGTGATGATGAGCGGCTCGCTCTCGCTGGTCTCGATCGTCCACTCGCAGGGCGAGG
Organism: Solirubrobacterales bacterium; assembly: GCA_035712025.1. Taxonomy (GTDB): domain Bacteria; phylum Actinomycetota; class Thermoleophilia; order Solirubrobacterales; family 70-9; genus VAYN01. The sequence goes on along the minus strand of DASTBO010000138.1, from coordinate 2,435 downwards.
TCTGGTTCATCCTCCCCCAGTTCGTCGGCTTCCTGATCTTCATGCTGGCCGGCTTCGCCGAGACCAACCGGACCCCGTTCGACATGCCCGAGGCCGACGCCGAGCTGGTCCAGGGCTTCATGACCGAGTACGGCGGCATGCGCTTCGGCTCCTTCCTCCTGGTCGAATACATGGAGATCCTCGTCGTCTCCGGAATCGCCGCGGCGATGTTCCTCGGCGGCTGGATGGGGCCCGGCCCGAGCTTCCTCGACCCGATCTGGATGCTGGCGAAGATGCTCGGCCTCGTTCTCGTCTTCATCTGGGTGCGGGCGACGCTGCCGCGTCTTCGATATGACCAGCTGATGAGCCTCGGCTGGAAGGTCCTGCTGCCCCTCGCCACCCTCAACGTCCTCGTCACCGCCGTCCTGGTGGTGGTCACGTGATTCGCCTGTTCTTTATGCGTCCACAGCAACAAAAAGGAACAGACGAAGGGGGCGGCGATGAGCTTTGACCCGAAATCGGCCTCCTACCTCGACTCGATCGAGGTCGTCGCGGTGCAGCGTGGGCCGGAGCCGGGCGGGCTCGGCGGCGCCTACCGCGCCTTCGGCGAGACCCTGCGGGGGCTGAAGACGACGATGGCGCGGCTGATCGAGGGGCCGATGACGATCGAGTACCCCGAGGAGAAGACTCCCGTCTACCCGCGCTTCCGCGGTCGCCACAAGCTGCACAAGTTCGAGGACACCGGCCTGGAGAAATGCGTCGGCTGCTCGCTCTGCGCCGCCGCCTGCCCGGCCGACTGCATCCGCGTCGTCGCCGCCGAGAACATCCCCGGCGAGCGGGTCTCGGCCGGCGAGCGCTACGCCGCGGTCTACGAGATCAACCTCAGCCGCTGCATCTTCTGCGGCTACTGCGAGATCGCCTGCCCCTTCGACGCGATCACGATGGGGCACGACTACGAGATGGCCGACTACGACCGCCGCGACCTGATCTTCACCAAGGAGATGCTGCTCGCCGAGCCGATCGAGCGGACGCCGCTGAAAAGCGAGGGCGAGTAGCGGTGGAAGAGGTTCTGTTCTTCGTCTCGGCGCTGGGCGCCCTCGGCGGCGCGCTCGGCGTGATCGCGATGCGCAACCCGTTCTACTCGGTGCTGGCGCTGATCGTCCACCTCTTCTCGCTGGCGTCGCTGTTCCTGCTCTTGACCTCGGCCTTCGTCGCCGCCGCCCAGGTGGTCGTCTACGCCGGCGCGGTGATGGTCCTCTACGTCTTCGTCGTCGCCTATGTCGGCGGCGGCGGCGAGTCCGCCTGGGAGCCGATCCCGGGCCAGCGCCTGCTCGCCCCCCTGCTCGGCATCGCCCTCTTCGTCGAGCTCTCGATCGCCGTCCTCAGCTCCTCCCTGCTGGCCCTCGGCGAGGACGGTCCCGACGTCCCCGCCGGCTTCGGCGACCCGGCCGCGATCGGCCGCCTGCTGCTGGAAAAGTTCCTGCTGCCGTTCGAGGCCGCCTCGATCCTGCTGCTGATCGCCGCGGTCGGCGCGATCGTCCTGGCCTCCAACCGCCGTACCGGAGCGGACGCATGAACACCGAGTGGTTCGTCGTCCTCTCGGCGCTCCTCTTCGCCACCGGCGCGATGGGGATCCTCATCCGCCGCAGCCCGATGGTGATCCTGCTCTGCCTGGAGCTGATGCTGAACGCCGGCAACCTCGCTCTGGTCGCCTTCAGCCGCATGGTCGGCAACGGTCAGGGGCAGGTCTTCGCGGTGATCGTGATGGTCGTCGCCGCCTGCGAGGTCGTCGTCGGCCTCGGCCTGATCGTCGCCATCTTCCGCCGCCGCCTGCCGCTCAACGTCGACGACCTGCGGGAGCTGCGCGGATGAGCGCCACCGCCTGGGCCTGGCTGGTCCTGCTCTTCCCGCTGCTCGGCTCGATCGTCATCGGGCTGGGCTTCAAAGCGCTGCCGGCGAAGGCCGCCGGCGTCATCGGCACGGCCGCGATCGGCCTCGCCTTCGCCTGCGGCGTCGCGGCGCTCGTCAGCCTGCTCGGCGACGAGCCGGAGGCGCGCCACCACGCCTCCTCGCTCTGGGACTACGCCAGCGTCGCCGGCCTCGACATCAAGCTCGGGATCTTCGTCGACCCGCTCTCGCTGTTCATGGTCCTCGTCGTCAGCGGCGTCTCGACCCTGATCCACCTCTACTCCTACGGCTACATGCAGTCCGACGAGGGCTACCACCGCTTCTTCAGCTACCTCAACTTCTTCGTCTTCTCGATGCTGCTGCTGGTCCTCGCCGGCAACTTCGTCCTCCTGATCGTCGGCTGGGCCTTCGTCGGCTTCGCCTCCTACGCGCTGATCAGCTTCTGGTACCGGCGCGAGACGGCAACGCGGGCGGGGATGAAGGCGTTCGTGATCAACGTCGTCGGCGACATCGGCCTGGTGCTCGCCGCCTTCCTGATCTTCCGCGAA
>DASTBO010000137.1:0-24212 GCA_035712025.1 Solirubrobacterales bacterium | reverse complement strand
CGGGCGACCCCTTGGAACCTCCCCTTTCGTCCATGAACAGGCGCAGCAACATCTCCCGCTCCCAGGCGGGGATCTCATGCTCCGCCTCGTAGGCGGAAATGCCGAAGTGCCGACGAAGCACGAACAGTTCCAGTTCTTCTTCGTCGGTTAGGTAGGGCGCCTCTGCTGGAAGAGGTCGTTGAAGAAGTCGCCGATGTCGGCTCCCTCGATCTCCTCTCCCTTCCAGAGGTCCTTCAGCACTTTCGACGCCGCCGGCGTTTTCTTGCCCGGCTTCGACACGATCATCTCGTCGATCGTCTGCAGGACGACGTCGAGGGCCTCCTCGTCGGTCGTGGCCGCGTCGAAGTGACGGATCGATTCCTGCGTCTCGCGGATCTTCTGTTCCTTCGAGCGGGTCAACGGGACCGTCTCGTAGAAGTGGACCGCGTCGGCCTTGTCGGAGATCTCGACCGTGAGGGGTTTGAACCGCTTCTTGAACTGCAGCGTGTTACCCATCAGGCGTAGCTCGTGGTCGAGTTGACCAGCGTGACCGTGGTCGAGCCAGTGGTCAGTGCCGTCGACTTCCAGTCGAACGAGGCCCCGTGCCGGCGCTGGTTGGCGAGCGCGTCGGGCTCGCCGCCGACGTACTGGCAGTTCGCGAACTCGACGAACAGCTTGTACGGGTAGCCCAGCGCGATCACCGAGTCGCCGACCCACCGGGCGAGGGCTTCGAACCCGGCCGAGTTGATCAGCGCGTCGTAGTCGTCGGGGTCGAGCTGGCGCTTGGGGATCGACCCGGAGACGACAATCGGGCCCTCGTTGGCCTTCTCCATGATGTCGGGGTACTTGCTGGCGATCCCGAGCGAGCGCACCGCCTCGACCGGGTTGGACACCGACAGCGAGAAGTCCTGCGTGGTGCCGGACCCGCCGACCCACTCCAGGGACAGGTTGCCGCGGACGAACGGCCGGATGCTGAGCGCCTCGTAGGTCGGCGTCAGCGAGGGGTTGGCGATCCGCGCCAGGTACAGGCCCGGGCCGCTGGCGCTGAAGTTGGCGCCGCCCTCCTCCGGCGTCTCGAGGCTGAACTCCGCGCAGGCCGCCCCTTTGAGGCGGAAGTAGGTCCCCTGGTCGGAGTAGGCCGCCGTCATCTGCGTCGTCAGCGGGCTCGCTCCGGCGGGCCCGAACGGCGCTTTGAAGACGTGGCGGTGGGCCCCGATCGGGATCGCGACTTCGTCGGGGTCTTTGATGATCCCGTCGCCGGCGGTGGTGACCGGGTTGCCGAGGATGTGTTTGAGGCGCCAGCCGACCAGGTCCGGGTAGACCCGCGCTTTCTGCTCCCAGCTCGGCTCGAAGGCGTCCGGGATCACCGCGAGCGGCTCGTCCTGGTTGCGCAGCTCGTCGTCACGGGAGAGCGGTTTGACGCCCGGTTTCAGAGCGACGCTCTGAATCGGCGGGTAGATTTTCTTGGTCGAGAGCGTCGGGGCGTTGGCCTCGTTGCCCGGCAAGCTCTCGAAGAGCTCCTGCAGGTATCCGTTCGGCATGGGTTACTCCGCCTCCTTCGTGGACTCGCGCTCGTCGGTGGCCCTTGCGGTCTCGGCGCCGACGAGTCCGTCGCGCTGAGCGGCGATGAGGCCCTTGCGTCCCGCCTCGAGCGTCGCCGCCGCCTGTTCCTCGGCGTCGGCCACCTCGGCGGCGGGGATGTTGACCAGCTCCAGGGGCGTGCCCTTGTCGCGGTCGAGCTCTTTGGCTGCCTCGATCGGCAGCTCTGCCGGTCCGCTGCCGACGGGGGTCGCCAGCTCCGGGTAGAAGTAGCCCGGAACCCCGGGCACGACGTGTGGGGTGTTCGGTGCCCCGGGGAGGGACAGCCGGAGCCCCTGGCGCTTAGTGGCCAATGGGATCGCTCCTTCTGGTTGGTTACTTGAACGTCAGGATCGAGACGGTGGTCTCGTAGCCGATGAGGTCCCGTTTCTGGCCCTCACGCGGCTCGACGAAGGGGATCGACTGCGTCACCTTCGCGTCGGCGCAGAGGTCGCTTAGAACGAGCCCCTCCGCACCGGGAGTCAGTTCGTCGATCGCGTCGATGAACCGGACGGTCTGCTTGAGAAGTTCGGCCTGGACTGGCTGCGGCTTCTCGGTCAGCTCGTTGTAGAAGTAGACCGGGTACTCGAGGCGCCAGTCGCGGGCGCCGAGGTGGTCCTCGGCGCCGTCGGGATCGGTGCGCCGGATCACCGGCAGCTGCACGACCGCGCACAGGGGTTTGATGTTGCGGGGCCCCCACTTGTCGGCCCTGATGTCGAGGCCCCGAAGGACGTCGACCAGGGCGCCGGCGATTTCGTCGTGCAGTTCGCCCGGCATCGCTCAGGCCCCCCTGAAGGCCTCGGCGACCTTCTTGATCGCGAGCTCCTCCATCGCCGGCACGCCTTCGCTGATCGCGGCCTCGAGGAAGTGCTGGCCCTTGTAGCGAGCCCGCACCTTCCCCTCCTCCCCCACCGAGGCGACGACGACGTTGTAGTCGCGGAGGTAGAGGGCCTTGGCCCGTTTCGGCTGCAGCTTGCCCTTTACGTAGCCGCCGAAGTTGAGAAGACCGGCGATGTTGTCGTAGACCCGCTTGCCGATCGTGGTCAGGTAGGCGCCGCGCAGAGTCGCTTTGGTCGTCAGGTAGTGGCCGACGACGCCGGGGGCCCGGCGCTTCGCTCGTGGAAGCACGGCCCGCTGGCCGGCCTCCCGAATCGCTTCGGCGTAGCGGAGCCGCACCACTTTGCGGGCGGCCTTCAGCGCCTCCCGCTCGCCGAAGTCCTCGAAGCGGACGTGGACTCTCACGTGACCACCGGCTGGCGGTAGGTGTCCTCGATCCCGGTTTCCACGATCCGCGGCAACGAGCGCGAGGAGTAAAGCGCCGCGGCTTCGAGGTCCTGCGTGTAGGCGTACACACCGCCGCGAAGCCACTCGGCGACCGTCAGGTGGGTCCAGTTGGCGACGTCGGCCGGGACCTGCTCGAAGCCCCAGGCGCCCTTGATCGTGATTTCCGACTCGCCGGGGTCGTCTGCCAGCTGGATCCACTGGTGGACTCCGTCGGGCGCCGGCAGGGGGCGGAGCCCGAACTGCCCCGCCTCGAGCACAGTGCTGCTCCCGTCGCGGGTGACGGTGATGGTGTCGACCGAGCGCAGGTCGTAGGGAGCGAGGTCGAGGAAGCGCCCGCCATCGTGTGCGAAGGCGCGCTCTTCCCCGTCCTCACTCGCCACGAACTCGCGGCTGGCGAACCGGGTGATCTGACCAGAGGCTGCCGAGATCAGCTGTTTGAGCAGCTCATCGCTCGTCTGCCCGGCTTCGTCGGAGCCCTCGCGGCCGAGGTAGCGCTTGAGCGCCTCCAGGGTGGTCAGATCGCCTGACATCAGTCAGCGGCCTCGAGGGCCTCCTGCGCCGCCTGGATCGCGGTGACGACGTCGCTCTTCTTCTTGAGCTTCTCGGGCTCCTCGATCCCGAGCTCGGCCGCCTTCTCGTTCAGCTGGTCGCGGGTGAGGTCGTCGAGCTCCTCCACCTGGTCGCCGGCGCCGGCGCTGGACTCCTCGCCGTCGGTGAGACCGAGCCCGATCGCCTCCTCGAGCGGGATCTTCTGACCGAGGCCTTTGTAGAGGACCGCGGCCTTCGGGTCACCCTCCCGGACGATCTCGTCGTCCTCGGTCTTGTACAGCCGCTCCTCGAGCGTGAATCCGTGTTGCATGGTGGTCCCTTCCTTTGCTCCCTCTCGGGGGGTCTCGAGGCCCATGATTAGGCGACCTCGAGGTAGGTAACGACGACCGAGAACTTCCCTTTGGTAAGGGGGGCCGTCCCGACTTTGGCGACGATCGAGCGCTCGGCCGTCGTGGTGACCGGGGTCCCGGTCGCCGTCACGGCGCCCCGCTTGGGGGTGGCAGTCGACCAGGGCGCTTCGCTGACTTTTTTGGAGGCCTGCAGATCCCCGTCGGTCTCCGCGGTGAGCAGCACCGTGGCTTCGCCGGCGGATTCCGGTTTCGTCCTGACGTGGACGAGCGAGTCGACGATGATCGCGCCCGCCGGCAGCTTGTCGCCGCGGAGGGTGATCGCGCCGACCGCACCGCCGTCGACGGCGAAGTCGTACTCGGCCACCGCCGTCTTCGGCCGGCCGTTCAGGCCCGGGCCCACCTTGTTGGTTCCGTCGATGATTCCCATCGAGTCTCCTCTCGGGGTTGAGCGGGACCGCGCCTAAACGCGGCCCCGCCGAGTCGGTCTAGATCCCGGTGACCGAGCAGAACGCCGCGGGCCGGTAGATCACCAGTGCCGCGCGGACGCGGGCCCTGATCGCCTGCTTGCCTTTGACGAAGAAGTCGGCGTGGGAGTCCGACACCTTCAGCTCGATCCCGGTCCGGAAGGCCAGTTCCGAGAAGTTGGCGAAGTCGCCGATGAGTGCGGTGCCTTCCGGCATCGCCTGCGCTTTCACCACCTGCTGGCCCCAGATCCGCTCCGGCCCCGCCTCCGAGGGGTTGCCCCAGATGTAGATCCCGTCGGCGGTCCGCAGCAGGCGCACGTCCTGCCAGTCGACCGGGTTGATCAGCACCGGGCCGCGCACCGCCTGGCCGGTGGTTTCGATCTTGGTCCCGGCCTTGTAGATCGCGTCCGGCACCGGGTCGGCGCCCTTTGCCTGCGTCTGGAGGCCTTCTTTGTTCAGGAAGCCGAGCAGGTTGTCTTCGACGCCGTCGCCGTTCGGGATCTGCCCGTCGAGCCGCTGCCGCAGCATGAACGGCAGCCGCCGGTCGATGTAGCCCTTGACCTGCGGCACGTCCTCGAACTGCTCGTCGGTGACGGGGAGGAAGACCGCGATCTTTTTGACCGGGCTTTCCTTCTCGACCAGTTTGAGCGCGGCCTCCGGGTATTCGTCGCCCTCGCCGATCTCTTTGGCGGCGTTGGTGAAGGTGACCTCCTCCATGTACTTCACCGCCGTTTCGCCGGTCGCCCCGCCGGGGATGACGTCGATGATCTGGATCGGCCGCACGGCCTTCTCGACCAGGCGGCCCGTGCGCACCACCTCCGGCTCCCAGCCGGCACCGGTCTCGAACAGGGTCGCGTTGACGTCGAGGTCCTCGAGCTCGACCGTCCGATCTTTGAACTCGCCGTGGGCGCCGGACTCGAAGATGAGGTCACCGAGCGACTGCATGGCCGGCGCGCCCAGTCCTTCGCCGCGCGGAGGCAGCGGGTGGCCCTGGCGCTCGGCCGCGTACTGCTCGGCCTCCCGCCGACCCCGCTCGAGGGTGGCCGCTTCGGCCTCCAGGGGCTCGGCCTCTTTGACGAGTTCGTCGAGCTCCGTGTTCATGGTGCGGATCGTTTCGACCTTCGCGGCCGAGTCGCCCTCGATCACGGTGACTTTCGACATGTCCATGTCGTCGCCGGCCTGGTCGAAGACCTCCTTCAGCTTGGCGCGCCGCTCGCCGATCTGGCCGCGGAGCTCTTTCAGCTTCACTTTGTCCATCGGTATTTCCTCCTATGCCACCCGGTCGCGAACGCTCCGCAGGAACTCCTGCCGCGCCGCGGCCGTGGTGGCCTCGTTGTCGTCGTTGCCCGGGCCGGGAGGTGAGATCCCCCGGACCCGGTCGAGGCGGGCGCCGAGCTCGGCCAGCAGGTCTGCTGACTCGCTACCGAGCCCCTTGCCCTTCTCCGCCCGCTTAGCCACGACGTCAGCGGCACGGTCGATCACAGCGTCCACCTCGGCCACGACCGAGGCGATGTGATCGGTGAACTGCAAACCCTCGGCGCGACGGCCGCCGGCGCTGGAGCGACGGCCGCCGCGGGCGAGCCGCGCGATCGCCGCCTCCAGCGGTTCGACGCGGTCGGCCATCCCGGCCTTCACCGCGTCCTTCGCCTTCAGCATCCGGCCCTCGCCGAACTGCTCGCCCTTGACCGTCGCCGCGCTGACTTTGCGGCCCTTGGCGACGTCGGCGGCGAACTGGTCTCGCCCCTCGTCGACGCGCGCCTGCAGGTAGGCGAGCGCCTCGTCGCTCAGCGGTTCGTCGGGGTTCAGCTCGGTCTTGTACCTGCCGGCGGCGACGTAGGTGACGTCGATCCCGAATTCGCCGTTCCATTTGCTCCAGTCGATGTGCATGCAGTAGACGCCGACCGAGCCGACTTGGCCGCTGGGCGTGATCACCAACTCGTTCGCCTGCGAGGCGAGCCAGTAGGCGGCCGAGGCCGCCATCGTGTTTGCCACGGCGACCACCGGCTTCTCTTCGCCGGCAGCGCGGATCTCCGCCGCGGTCTCCGGCAGCAGGTCGAGGCGGCCGCCGGGCGAGTCGACGTTGATCAGGATCGAGCCGACCTCGTCGTTGGAGACGGCTTCGCGGAGCTGGGCACGGAAGACTCCGAGGCCTCCACCGCCGCCGAAGAGCATGCTCAGGAAGGACGCCTTCGGCGTGATCATCCCGCTCAACGGGATCACCGCGACGCTGTTCTGCAGCATGCCTCCGCGGTTCAGGGCTGCGGCTTCGGGCTCGGGAACCTCACCGAGCAGCTGCTCGAGACCGGCAGATTTGCCGGTGAGAATCCCGGCGATCGCCGGCAGCAGGTCCTCGCGAACCGCCCAGGGGCTGTTGATGGCATCCAGGTCCATTCAGGTCCTCTCCTTCGAGGGGTAGGGGCGAGTGGGGTTACTCGGTGGTGCCGGGCGCTGCCCGGCGCGGCGCGAGGTTCTCTCTGGGCCGAACGTCCTCGTCGGCGTCGAGGAAGCCGGCGTCGATGCCGACTTTGTAGGCCTCGTAGCGTTCCTTCAGGTCAGCGCGCATCAGCGCGTCGACCAGGAACTCGCAGAACTCCGACCTGCCGCCCGGGAAGATGCTCGGGTCGGCGCCGAGCGCGCGCTCGATCCGGGTGAGGCGGCGCTGCAGGGTGAAGGTGACGAAGTCGAGCGCTTCGGATTCGATGTTCTTGTAGGTCATCGAATCTCCGGTTTTGGCCCCGACCCGGCCGGGGCGCATGACGAAGAGCTGCGCGATCCGCTTGTCGCTGAATTCCATCTGCTCGACGAACTGGGCGTCGCCGAGCGGCATCGTCCAGCGCTCGACCTCGATCTTTTCCTCGAGCACCGCGGTCTCCCCGGCCTTGACCGCGTCCCAGCTCGCCTTCAGCCGTTTCTGGCCGTCCTCTTTGAGCCGGTTCGGGTGGCGCAGGAGCACCGCCGGTTTGCCGCCGCTGCGCAGGAACTTGCCCTGGAACTCCTCTTGGGACATCTGGTTGGCGATCGCATTGCGGGCCAACTGGATCGGCGAGTAGCCGACCAGGCCGTCGAGCGAGAAGCCGCGGATGTGGAGGATCGTGTCTTCGCCGAAGGTCTCGCCTTCGATGTGGAAGACCCGCCGCTGACGTTCGTCACGGGCGACCTGGACCCGATCGGGGGAGATCGGCCAGAGCTGCTCGGTCAGGCCCGTCCCCGGTTCGGTGCGCTTGAAGAGGAAGGCGTTGCCCCAGAGCTCGATGTGCGAGGCGACGATCTCCCAGAGCTCGTCGGCGGCCATCTCGGGGTTCGGCTTTTCGTGGAGTAGCCTCCAAGCCATGTGCCCTTCGGCGCGCTGACGATTCCTGCCATCGCGCTCGTAGACGACGAGAGGGAGGCTGCCGACGGCACCCGCGATCTGGCTGACGGCGTTGAAGACAGGGACGAGACCGAGCGCCCTCTCGACCGTCACGGACTTTCCGGCATGGGTGCCGCGGCCGCCGCCCCAACCCCAGAGGCCTCCGCGGGGCCGGTAGATGCCCTCCAGGGCCGTGCCCAGCAGGCTCACGAGTCGCGCCGCCGCTTCTCGGCCCGCCGGCCGATGGCGATCGCCGCGGTTCCGCCGCAGATCAGCAGGCCGCCGAGCATGAACGCAGCGGGCACGGAGACCATCGCGACGCCGGCGATGAACAGTGCGCCGCCGCTGGCGAAGCCGATCGACTCCAGCTCCTCGACGATGACCCGCCTTGCGCGCTTCACTTCAGCACCACCACACCACGGTCTTCGTACACGGAGTCCTCCTCCTGGATTGCTCCCCAGCGCGCCAGCGTGCAGGCGACCAGCGGGGTGATGTCGATGTCGGATTTCTTCCTTGAGAAGGCCCACGCCTCTCCGAGCGGCCGGGTCTTCGCGCCCTTGACCGCGGCGTCGAGCTCGGGTTGCCCGCCGTGGCGGAGGGTGCGCTCCTTGACCGCGTCGAAGAAGCCGCTGCAGGCCTGGGTGTAGTCGGCGGTCGACGTCACCGTGACCTCGAAACCGAGCAGCTCTTCCATCTCGTCCTGGAACGCGGCCGCCGGACCCCTGCCATCGAGGACGACCTTCTCGCTGCCATGGTCCTCAACCAACTCCGCGACCCGGGCAATGACCCAGCGCGCGCCGCGGTTCCGCTCGATTAGCTCGACTCGCTCGGCGCTGTCGCCGACCCCGATCGACGCACTCGAGCGATCGGGCGAGACGTCGACCGCGAACGTCACCGGGTCCTGCACCTTCGCCTCGCGGTCGCGGATCCCGTCCCAGTCCTGCAGGTCGAAGAGCTCCTCCTCATCGGTCTCGGCGGTGTCCGGCCAGTCCCCGATACCCAGGCGCTCAACCGCGAAGTTCCGCGAGCTCATCGAGCGGCGCTCGGCTTCGATGAACTCCGGCGAGATCCGGATCCCGAGCCCGGGGTTCGAGGCCGACCAGACGTCGCGATCGTCGAGCAGCTCCCGTGCCTCCTCGGTGTCGGGGAGAACGGAGTCATCATCGGGGCCGCTCGGACAGTGCCCCCACCCGAACCAGGCAAGGCTCGGGTCCCCGCCCTTGAGGCCTCTCTCTCGGATCCGGGCGAAGACGACGCCGTGTTCGTGCTCGAGCTGATCGACCGCGGATCCCGTGTAGATGATCTGCGGGTTCGGCCGAGCCGAGAGCACCGGGAACAGGGCCCCGTGCATTGCCTCGCTGATGATCATCGCCTCGTCGAGGTAGAGGACGTCGCCGGAGAAGCCGCGGCCGCCACCGCCGGTCCTGGTCCGGAAGCGGATACGCCGCTTGCCCCGCAGCTCGATCCCCTCCTCGCCGTGCGATTTGACGACGCGCAGCACTTCGCGGTCGAAGTCCGGGGTCGCTTCGATCAGCTCGAGGAGCCGACCGAAGGCCTCGAGGCTGGTGTCGAACTGGTGGGCGGTGTGGATCTGCAGGCGCTCCTCGAGGAGGAAGAGGCCGGTCAGCTGCCGCGCCTCGAGGAAGGCGCCCTTGCCGTTCTGGCGAGCGACCTCGATGCCCACCTCCAGCGCGGCCCATTTGCCGTCGGGCCGTTCGCCCATCGACTCCCGCAATGCGAACTCCTGCCAGGGGTCGAGCTTTAGGCCGGCGAGAGCGCAGATCTCCATCGCCTCGGCACCGCTCGAGGTCGTGTACGGCGGAATCCAGAGAGACCTAGGCCGCTGCGAGCCGGCGAGCTTCGCGCTGCGACTTGAGCTCATGGAGCTTTCCCTCTTCCTCCTGCCCGGGCGGGGAGAGTTCGAGGAGGCGGTCCATGTGCGCCTGCAGCGCTTTGGCGCACTGGGACTTCGAGGTCGCCGAGTTGAAGGGGTCGTCGAGTTCGTAGCCCATCCGCAGCGCCGCGGCGGCGATCGCCGAGTTCGCCACCTTCTCGTCGCGCTGGCGAATCAGGGCGAGGTCCTCTTCCACCGCGGTTGCGACGCTCGCTTGCCCGCTCTCGCTCAGCGGCTTGCGAAACAGGAACGCGGCCAGATCGGTTGAGACCTCGATCGTCGTCCGGTCCTGGTGGACGCGCAGCACCCGGGCGCCGAAGCGGAAGAGGTCCGGAGAGAGGCCGTCGAACATCTCCTGGCGCTCCTCGATCGCGTCGATCACAGCCCGCCGGTTCGGCAGCTCGACGGCGTCCTCGATCCCGAGCTTCAGAGCCCGGTCGTTCAGTTGGTCGCGGGTGAGTTTCTTGAGGCCGGGCAATCGCTACCACTTCCTCGAGTGCCAGCGCCGGCGCCGGGTTGCCGTGGCGCGGTTGCACTTCAGGTGCTCGGGCCCTTTGTAGCGGCGACGATCTCGGTCGTCGTGGCCGAGGTCCCAGCGTTCGCTCGGGTGGATCAGCTTGCCGCAGCGCCAGCACCGAACGCCGCCGGCGTCGACGAGCAGCTTGAGCTTGGCCCGCAGCTTCTGGTGGGCGTGGCCGTAGCCGCGGCGCGTCGTCGACCCGGATGGAGGGGCTCCCCCGGTTCCCCCTCCCCCCGCCGCGAATATTTGAACCGGGGAGAGAAAAATCTGACTGACAGCGGTCATGTAAAGCCGGCGGTTAAAAAAACCGCCGGCTGACCGGCAGGCCTGCAGGTGGGTACGGCCCTCCGGCGACATCGAGTCGCCCGGGGGGCCGTCGAAGCTGAAGATGCGGCGGGCCGTTTCGGGATCGCGAAGTACAAACTGCCTCCGTCCCCGGGCCAATGAGGGCCCTCGCAGTCGCACCGGCATTAAGACGGCGGTGGCGGACGGAATCACGCTGCGGCCTCCTTCGCCTGCTCTTCGAGGCCCTTGGTCCACTGCTCGAGCGCGTCCATATCCGGGGTGACGCCGTGGGCTCGGGCCTGCATCAGGGCGTTGTGGACCCTGTTGCTCATCGACTTGGCTCGCCGCTTGAAGATCACGTCGACCTTCTCGCCGGCGAAGCGTCGAGCAGCCTCCTGGGAGGCGCTGAACGTCTCAACGTCGTGGTGCGCCACAGCGGCGCCGGCCTCCAGCACGTTCGGGCCAGGGTTGCTGACGTAGCCGTGGGCCACCGGGTCGGTCTCCCTCCCGCGCCCGGACATCGGCACGATCACGCCGCCGGCGGACTCGGCGTTGAGCAGGAGGTCGGGCTCGGAGCGGTCGAGTTCGACAGTCAGCATCCATTTCCGCTTCGACCGAGGAAGCAGCGCCGACCCGGTGACGACAGCGCGGACCTCGAGGGGCTGCTGGAGCGTCACCGGGTAGCTCTCGCCCTTGGCTGGGCACGTCGGTCCCTGGAAGGGAGCCGAGACCGTGCGACCAGCGAGAAGCTCGGCGACGTCGTCGGGCGACAGGCGGATGCGCGGCGATCGCTTCACGCGCCGCCTCGAAACAGGCAGCCGTCAGCGAGGGGGCGATCCTCCGTGTCGTTCGCCCCCTCGCTGACGGCTGCCTTGTCCCGGTCGATCGCCAACTACTTCTCCTCGGCCACCGCTTCGAACTTGCCCTTGCTCTTCTTGATCCGACCGGCCTTTTCGAGGTCGCCGAGGATGCGGTAGACCCGGTTCGGTTTCAGCTCCGTCTTTTTGGCGACGTCGGCCGCGGGGATCCCCGGGAACTCCTTGATCACGTCGAAGACGCGGTCGGTGTCCGTCGCGGCCTTTGCAGTCGACGGCGCAACGGGTCGCTCGCCCTTGACCCCGAGGGCCTTCAGCTCGGCCCGGGCCTTCTCCAGGCGTTTCTTGCCGGCAGCGGTGATCGTGAAGGTGACCTCGTCTTCCCTGCCGTCCTCGTGCTGCTTTAACTGCCGCTTGCCGACCGCCGCTACGAGCAGATCGGTCAGATGCGCCTCGATGCTTTCCACCGACAGACCTGCTTTCGCGCGACACTTGGCCACCTGGTCGAGCAAGCCGATCTCGTCTTCGAGGGCTGCCGCCCGATCCTGCCGCTCGAGCTGGCGGCGGATCTCCGTCGAATCGAGGCCTCGCTTGGCGACGATCTCCTCGAGGAGCCTGCCGACCGACCTGCTCGTGCCTTCCCTATAGGTCGGCGACCAGTAGCCGCGGGAGGACGGCGCAACGACCTCGTCGTCTGCGGCCACCGTCAGGACGAGTGCGCGGAGGGCGATGCCGATTGCCTCCAGGGGGTCCTTGCTCTCCAGGATCGCCGTGGTCGTCTCCTCGCCGGCCTCCTTGCCCTTTCCGTAGGTGACTTTCGTTTTGCCGTTTTTCTGCTCGGTGACCTCCTGCAGGCCCTCCTCGCAAAAGATCAGCCCCTTGTCGGCGATCTGTTTCGCGTCGCCGCCGAGTGCCATCAGGGCGAGCAGCTGCGCCTCCTCGAGCAGGAGCGCGGGGGTGGTGTACTCCGCAAGGCTGCGCTCGCCGACCGCGATGTTGGCGCGTCGCCGCCGGAGTTTGTCGAGGTAGTCGTCCTCCCGTTCCTGGCGCCGCTTCTCCTTGGCCTCCGGGCTGTCGTCGCGCTGCTCCGCCTGGCCGCCCCCCAAGTCGCGAGGGATCCGGTTGCGCTCGCGCTTCTCCTTCGCCTCTTTGAGCTCATCGTCGAGGCGCTCGTCGAGGAACTGGACGATCCAATCGGGATCGGTGAGCAGGACGACGCGGCGCCGACGACCCTCTACTTCGAGGAGGCACCCGGCAGCCTTAGCTGCGGTCAGATCCGCGTCGGTCACGGTGACCGACCGCCAGTACCACGGGTGGGCTTTTTCGACTTTGGTGAAGCGCTTCTTGAAATCAGCGAGCTTGGCCGCTGGCAAGCCTGCGCGCTTCAGATCGGCGAATTCGATGCCGCCGGCCGCGCCCACGACGCAACCGAGATCGGCCTTGCTGTCGAGCGCGTCGCAGATGCCCATGACCAACTCTTCCGATCGGGCGTAGTTGAGCCGGGTCGAGGGATCATCGGGGTCGCCGTTCGCCACCGCGGCGAGGTAGTCGGCCAGTTTCGGAGCCTGCTCGGCCACCGCGGCGATCGCCGGGATCGCCTGCAGGTCGAGGTCGCCACGGTCGAAGGCGGCACGGGTCGCCTCGGGCAGGTTGAGGAGCTTTTCGCGGTCCCGGGCCTTGCGCTCCGACATCGCCATCACCTCCGCCGCTTCGGATTGCTTGAGGCCGAGGTCCTCGCGCAGGACCTTGAGGGCGTTCGCCTCGGCCGCCGGCGACATGTCTGCCCGCTCCCGGTTCTCGACGATCGCCGCGATGTAGCGCTGCTTCTCGTCGAGCTCGCCGTCGACGAGCGCCGGCACCAGGTCGCGGCCGAGCTCGGCCGCGGCCGCGTGGCGGCGGTGACCGAAGATGATCGGGTGGATCCCGTCGGAGTCAGGAGCGCCGACCTTGATCGGCGTTTCGATCCCGCGTTCGGCGATCGACGCTTTGAGGCTCTTGAACTCGTCGTCGTCGCGGGAGAACTCACCCCGGGGGTTGAAGCCGGGAACCGCGGCGATCTTCGACGTCGGGATCAGCTGCAGGTCGGGCTCGGTTTTCGTTTCCGTGCTCACGGAGGACTTCCTTTCACCGGCAGGACTGCCGGTCGTTTGCGGATCGGGAGAGAGCGTCAAAGCCCCCCCCCCACAGGGTTTGGTCGCTGCCGCAGTTCGGGCAGGGACCAAGCGCCTGGTCAGACGGCGACCAGGTGGACGTGCAGACTTGGCAGGAGGCCTGGCGCACTAGGCCGCGGCCTCCAGTCGCCGGCGGCGGATCCCGGCCTCGGCCTCGGCCAGGCCGTAGATGGTCAGGCAGCGGGCGTAGCTGAGCCCGCCGATCATCGCCTGGCACTCCTCGGTCAGCTGGCGCTCGTTGTCGCCGATCGCCGCGGTACCGGCCTTGGCGATCAGGCGGACCATGTCGAAGGACTTGCTGGTGAAGTCGTGCCAATCCAGCAGCGCCCCGGCGGGTCCGCTCGAGGAGAGCGGTTCCAAGGCTCTACAGACGCGACAGTCGTCCCCGGTGGTGTAGCCGGGGTCACCGGGCTTCAGGTCGGGCAGCGGGCCCTGCACGAGCTCGGCGATCGCCCCGTCGGGAAGGAACCCGACGTAGCGCTTGACGTCGTCGTAGGTCAGCGAGAGGAAGGCGCTCATGCCGCCACCGCCTGCAGTCGATCGGCAGCCGTGTAGACGGCGGGCTCACCGCCGGGGCGCCGACACACAACCCCGCGCTGCTCCAGCGCCGAGAGGATCGAGCGCGCCGAGAAGGCGTTGCGGATCAGCTTGCAATTGGCCGCCACCTCCTTGACCGTCCGACCGGAGCCGAGGCAGGCCACGACTTCCTTCTCGACACCGGTGATCGGCTGGGCGCGGTCGACCCCGGTCAGCTGCAGCTTGTTCGCGCGGTATTCGACCCGGCGCTCCTGGAGCAGCTTGGAGCGCACCGTCGAGACGATCTGCCCGGTCGCGTCGGGGACCTGCTCGAGCACCTTCTCGGTCGCCCGATCTTTCCCCATCGGTCCCTCGGCGAGGACCTCCAGCAGCGTGTCCAGCACCCGCTGCCGCAAGGCGTTATGGGCCTCTGCGGCAGCGGTGTTGCGACGGGCGTGGCTCCTGCGTACAGGCGCCGGCGCCGCCCGCCTCTCCTCCGCCGGCGCTTGCTTAGGGCGGTCGGCGCTCCCCAGCGGGAAGTAGCGCCGAGCGCGGCCATTGCCGCTCAGCCGCACCCGATCGACGAGGTGCGGGCGCAGGTCGCTGAACTGGCTGGCGCTGAGGTGCAGCTCGCGGCGGATGTCCCTTGCGGCGAGGCCCTCGTCGGGGTGTTTGCGCACGAGTTCGACGATGCGGTCGGCCCGCTCGGCGATCGCGGTCGACCGCTCGGGGCTCGGCTGCTGGGGCTCCCTCTTCGGCCGGGCAGGAGGCGGTGGGGCGGGGGCTTTTGAGGCACCCTCGGTCTCGTAGCTGACCGGGTCGGCGTCGACGTGGATCGCGCGGTCCCGAATGTCGACGAGGCCCGCGTGGCGGGCTTTGCGGGTCGTGATTTCCAGCTCGACGTTTTCTCGCGCCTCCTCGAGCTGCTTGATCTCCTCCTCGACGCTGAGGATCTCGGCGTCGACCGACTCGACGATCGTCATGGTGGGTGGTGCCTCCTGTCTGGGTTGGGGTGAATGGGCCCGCCGCCTACGCGGAGGGGTGCTGGCCCGCCGCCGCCCGGAGCGGCGCTGACGCGAGCGACGTGGGAGGGGCGCCGCCCGCCGTTGATCGGGTTGGTTGATTCGGCCTAGCGGCCTGGGCTTCAACTCTTCGTCAGCGCCGCTCCCGACGCGGCGGGCCAGCTTTGACTTCGCCCGCTGCAGGGCGTTGTCGATCTGCTTCTCGGTGACCTCGAACTCGGCGGCGACGTCGGCGTAGGTCCCGTCGACGGTCCCGAGCAGAGCGTTCCGCTCCAATTCGGTGAGCTCGCCGACCGCCTCCACCACCGCGGCGAGGTCGTCACGGCCGGCGAGGATCTCCGCCGGGTCGGTGCAGCCCGGGTCGGGCAGGATCTCCTCGAGGGTCAGGTCGGAGTCGACGTCGCCCACCGGCGCGTTCACCGACCGGGCGAAGTTAAGCGGCCCGTGCTTCTTGCGGGTCGCCGTCTTCACCGCGGTCACCACCTGGCGGTGGACCGTCAGGCTCGCGAAGTTGCGGAAGCCGGATCCGTTGCCGACCCGGAAGTCGCGCACCGCCTTGTGGAAGCCGAGGAGGGCTTCGGAGTGCAGGTCGGCCCACTCGTGGCCGGGGGCGAAGTATTTGTTGACGGCGATCGCGAGGACGTCGCGGTGTCGGTTGAGCAGGGCCCGGAAGGCGACTTCGTCGCCCCCGCTCGCCCTCCGCACAAGCGCCACGTCGTTCACCCCTGCGGACTCCGGAAGCAGAGGCGGCCGTCGCGGAAGGCGAGCGCGGCTGCAGGGTTGCGGTGACCATCGGCGCAGATGGCGACGTAGCCGCGGGCCCGGCCGACGGCGGTGAGCTTCAGGCCGCTCGGCAGCGGCGGGCCCTCGGTGTTCCACTTCGCGATCGCCGCGGAGCACCCGGCGACGGGACAGTCGGCCGACCACGATTCGTCGCCCCCCCCGTCAGACATCGGCGTCCTCGGCGACGCGATAGATCACGGTCGTCCCGCGCCAGGCGATCTCGACCAGCTCGACGTCGACCAGCTTGGAGAGGCGTAGGTGGGCCTTGGCCGGGTCGACCTTGAACTCGGCGCTCAGCTCGCCGAGGGAATAGCCGCGGGGGCGATGCTCGCGGAGGTGGGCGTACAGCTCCATCGCCAGCTTCGGTTCGACTGCCCGTTTCTGGGCGTCGTTCATGCCGAGCCCTTCCCTGCGGCCTCGGCAACCCGCTCCGGCAGCGCCGCCAGGTCCTCACGGAGATGCCCGACGGCCCCTGCTTTGCGTACGAGCGTGCTGACCAGGGGCTGCAGGTGGTCGCCGTCGAGCGCTGCTTCAGCAGCTACGGCGCGAAGGCGCTTCTGCAGTTCGCGCGCCTGGTCGTCGAGGGCGCGGAGCTTCTCGGCATACTCTTGGGGGAGGCCTGCCTGAGCGCTCACGCGCAGGCCTCCAGGGGGGTGTCCGCCCTACCTTCGAGGCTCGTTGAACCCTTTCATCGCCGCGACCATCCCGACCATCAGCAGCGAGACGAGCAGGATCAGGCCGACGTACTCGACCGTCCCCTGACCGCTCTCCCCCGCCAGCCGCCGGATCTCCCCGACCCGCCTGACGATCGCGGCGTGCGCGTATCCCATCAGCGCGTAGAGCATGGACTGCCTCCTTTCTCGATTTCGGAGGAGCGATGCTCAGAGGAGGCGACACATCGAACAAGACCGAAAAGTCACGGAAGAGGAACGAACAGAAAACGTCATCCAAAATTCGGCCCATTTACCGCAAAGCGGGGATGGGCACTCAGGCGACCTCTGACGATTCAATCGGCGTGAACGTCCACGGCGCCTTCCCGACCGCCTGGATCAAGCTGGCGATGCTGGTGCTCAACCTCGCGGTCTGGATCGACGCCGCCGCCCAGCTCGCGCGCTAGGAGGCGCCGGGACTGCCGCGGCGGATTTCCTCCCGCTCCAGCGCCTTGACGACCGCCTCGGTGCGGGTCCGGGCGCCGAGCTTTTCGGTCGCGTTGCGGATGTGGGTGCGCACGGTCTCGGGCGAGAGGACGAGACGGCGGGCGATCTGCTCCCCGGTCAGCCCTTCGGCGAGGAAGCCGAGGATCTCCGACTCCCTGCCGCTCAGCGTCTTCTCCGGCGAGCCGCCGCTGCCGTTCTTCTGCACGAAGCTGCGGTCGAAGTAGCGACCCCCGCGCCAGACCTCGCGCAGCGCCTCGACCAGGGTGGAGAGGCCGGCCGGCTTGGCGACCAGGCCACGGGCGCCGCTGCGGTAGGCGGCCTCGAGCAGGTCGGGGTCGTTGAGCCCGGTGTAGATGACGAACTTCGGGCACGGGGGGCGGTCGCTCATCCGCCGCACCAGCTCGGTGCCGCGCTCGTCGGGCAGCTCGACCCCGACCACCGCGACGTCGGGATGGTGCTCGGCGATCACCTCCTCGCCCCGCGCGGCGGTGGTCGCGCAGCCGCGAACGTCGAAGCCGCGGCGTTCGAGCAGGACCGCGAGGCCGTCCCTCAGAGCCTCGTGCTGCTCGACCAGGACCAACGACGGACTGCTCCCACTCCCGCTCGCCTCCATCTGTTCCTCCTGCCTCGGGTGCCCACCGGCGACTAGCGAACGCTCAAATACCCACGAGGCATAGAGAGGAAACTGCGAGGCCCTAACGGAACGCCTGGATCCCCGTGACGGCGCCGCCGATCACCAGCGCGTGCACGTCGGCCGTCCCCTCGTAGGTGACCACCGACTCGAGGTTGTTCATGTGGCGGATCACCGGATACTCGAGCGTGACCCCGTTGGCGCCGAGCACCTGGCGCGCCTCCCGCGCCACCCGCAGCGCGCCGTTGACGTTGCCGAGCTTGCCGAGGCTGACGTGCTCGGGCCGCAGCGTGCCGGCGTCCTTCATCCGCCCCAGGTGGATCGCCACCAGCGTCGCCCGGTTGACCTCGAGCACCATCTCGGCCAGCTTCTGCTGCTGGATCTGGAAGGAGGCGATCGGGCGGTCGAACTGGACCCGCTCGAGCGCGTACTCCAGCGCCGCTTCGTAGCAGGCG
Organism: Solirubrobacterales bacterium; assembly: GCA_035712025.1. Lineage (GTDB taxonomy): Bacteria > Actinomycetota > Thermoleophilia > Solirubrobacterales > 70-9 > VAYN01. The sequence goes on along the minus strand of DASTBO010000137.1, from coordinate 6,410 downwards.
CGCCCCGCCCCGGCGGCCCCCCAGACGATCCCGTAACGGGCCTCGTTGAGGCAGGAGAGCGGCCCCTTCAGCGAGCTGACCTCGGGGAAGACCGCGTCGGCCGGCAGCCGGACGTCGTCGAGCAGCAGCTCGGAGGTGACCGAGGCCCGCAGCGAGAGCTTCTTGTGGATGTCCTGGGTCGTGAACCCCTTGGTCCCCCGGGGGACGAGGAAGCCGCGCACCCCCTCGTCGGTCTGCGCCCAGACCACGGCGACCTCGGAGACCGAGCCGTTGGTGATCCACATCTTCTGCCCGTGCAGGATCCAGTCGGAGCCGTCGCGCCGGGCCCGGGTCCGCATCGAGCCGGGGTCCGAGCCGGCGTCGGGCTCGGTCAGGCCGAAGCAGCCGATCGCCTCCCCCGCCGCCATGCGAGGCAGCCACGCCTGCTTCTGCTCCTCCGAGCCCCAGCGCCAGATCGCGTACATCGCCAGCGATCCCTGGACCGAGACGAGGCTGCGGATGCCGCTGTCGCCGGCCTCCAGCTCCATGCAGGCGAGGCCGTAGGCGGTGCCGCTGGCGCCGGCGCAGCCGTAGCCGTCGAGGTGCATCCCCAGGACGCCCAGCTTGCCCAGCTCCGGCGCCAGCTCGGCGACCGGGACCGACGCCGCCTCGAACCAGTCCCCCACGTTCGGCACCACCTCGTTGCGGACGAAGGCGCGGACGGTGTCGCGGATGTCGCGCTCCTCGTCGGAGAGCAGAGCGTCAAGGGCGAGGTAGTCGCTGGGGCGGATCGGCGGCGCGGCGGCGGTGGATGACATGGCGTCCTCGTGGTCGGTGGCTCGTATCTGAGATCGTGACCGAATGGCCGCTCCGGCGCTGGGAAACCTGCGGATCCTCGACTTCTCCCGCGTCCTCGCCGGCCCGCTGGCGACGATGACCCTGGCCGACCTCGGAGCCGAGGTGACCAAGGTCGAGCGGCCGGGGAGCGGCGACGACACCCGCTCCTGGGGACCGCCGCACGACGCCGCCGGCGAGGCGACCTACTTCCAGGCGGTGAACCGCAACAAGCGCAGCGTCGCCCTCGACCTCCGGGACCCGGCGGGCCTCGCCGCGGCCCGCCGCCTCGCCCTCGCCGCCGACGTCGTCGTCGAGAACTTCCGTCCCGGCTTGATGGCCGAGCTCGGCCTCGGCTACGAGGAGCTGGCGGCGGCGAGCCCGCGGCTCGTCTACTGCTCGATCACCGGCTTCGGCGGCAGCGGCGCCGGCGCCGAGCTGCCCGGGTACGACCTGCTGGTACAGGCGCTCGGCGGCCTGATGAGCCTCACCGGCGAGCCCGACGGCGAGCCGCTCAAGGTCGGCGTCGCCCTCGTCGACGTGATCGCCGGCCTCTACGCCGCGGTCGGCATCCTCGCCGCGCTCGAGCACCGCCGCGAGAGCGGCGAGGGCCAGCTGGTCGAGGTCGACCTCCTCTCGGCCCTGCTCGCGGGCCTCGTCAACCAGAGCTCCGCCTACACGGCGGCGAGGGTCGTTCCCGGCCGGATGGGCAACCGCCATCCCAGCATCGCCCCTTACGAACTGCTGCGCACGGCGGCGGGCGAGATCGTCCTCGCGGTCGGCAACGACCGCCAGTTCGCCGATCTCTGCGAGGTCCTGGGGACGGCGGAGCTGGTCGAAGACGCTCGCTTCGCGAGCAACCCGTCCCGGGTCGAGAACCGCGACGAGCTGCGGCCCCGGCTCGAGGCGGCGCTCGCCTCCCGCTCGGCGGCCGAGTGGGTCGCGCTGCTGCGGGCGCGCCGCGTGCCCGCCGGAGTCGTCAACGACATCGGCGCCGCCTTCGACTTCGCCGCCGCGATCGGGCTCGACCCGATCGTCGAGATCCCCCGCGAGGGCGGCCCGCCGGTCCGGCTCCCCCGCAACCCGATCGGGCTCTCGAAGACGCCGGCGACCTACCGGCTGCCGCCGCCGCGCCTCGGTTGACCGCGTTCGGCCGCTATAGCCTGACGCCGGTGCGGGTCCTCGTCGTCACCAACTTCATGCCCGACGCCGCGGCTCCGCAGCGAGGGCGCTGGGTCCGCGACCAGGTAGACGAGGTGCGCCGCCGCGGGATCGAGGTCGACCTCTTCGAGTTCGCCCGCGGCCGCGGCGAGTACCTGCCGGCGACCAGACGCCTGCGGGCGCTGCTGCGGCGCGAGCGCTTCGACCTCGTCCACGCCCACTACGGCCTCGCCGGCTGGGTGGCGCGGCTGGCGGGGGCCCGGCCGCTGATCGTCACCTTCCACGGCACCGACGTCCGCCACCACCTGGTCGGTCACCTCTCCCGGCGCCTTGCCTGGCGGCTCGACCTGGTCGCCGGCGTCTCGCGGGCGCTGTTCGAGCCCGAGGACGGGCGGCCGGGACTCCCGGCGGTCCCCGGCTCGGCGGTGCTTCCCTGCGGACCCGACCTGCGGCGCTTCGAGCCGATCCCGCGCCAGCGGGCGCGGCGCCGGCTCGGGCTCGATCCCGAGGGCCGCTACCTCTTCTTCCCCGCCAACCCGGCGCGCCCCGAGAAGCGCCACGACCGCGCCGCCGAGGTCGCGGCCGCCTGCGAGGCCGATCTCCTCACCGGCGGCTCGATCGAGCCCGACGCGATGCCGCTCTGGCTCAACGCCGCCGACGCGGTCCTCGTCACCTCCGACTACGAGGGCTTCGGGATGGCCGCCGTCGAGGCCCTCGCCTGCGAGGTCCCCGTCCTCTCCACCGACGTCGGCATCGCCCCGTACGCCCTGGGCGGGATCGACGGCTGCCTCTGCGCCCGCTTCGACGCCGCCGCCTGGGCCGCGGTCGCGCGCCGGCATTTGGACTCGCCCGACCCGCGCGTCGCCGGCGCCGGGCGGGCTGCGACCCTCTCGGCGGCGGCGATGGCCGAGCGGGTGATCGAGGCCTACCGCGCGGTGCTCGACGGCGCGGTCCCGACGAAGCTGCCGGAGCGGTAATAGATTGGGTTGCGATGGGTGCTGAACCGGGCGCTGCCGACGAGAACCTCGAGAGCCGGATCCGCGAGGCGGAGCGGCGACTGGAGGAGGCCGCCACCCTCGCCGCCGGGGCCGAGAAGCGGGCGGCGGCCGAGATCGAGGCGCTGGAAGCCGACCTCGAGCGCGAGCGCGATGAGAAGGAGCGGGCGCTGGCGGAGGCCGAGGAGCGGCTCGGCGAGATCGAGTCCCAGGTCGAGGCGGCCGAGCGGCGCGTCGAGGCGGCCGAGCGACGGGCGACCACGGCCGAGGAGACGATCGCCGACGAGCTCGCCCGGGCCCGCGAGGGCGCGGCCGGCTGGCTGCAGTCGCAGCTCGACTTGCTCCGGCGAGAGGCTGAGAGCCGATAGCGGCAGTCGGTGAGTTCGACGTCGCCGTGGTCGGCGGCGGCGCCGCCGGTCTCTGGAGCGCCCTGCGGGCGGCCGAGCAGGGGGCGCGAACGGTCCTCGTCTCCCGCACCCCGCTCTCGCAGAGCGCCAGCTACTGGGCGCAGGGCGGCCTCGCGGCGGCGCTGGAACCCGACGACTCCCCCGACCTCCACGCCGCCGACACGATCGCCGCCGGACGGGGACTGTGCCGCAGCGCGGCGGTCCGGGTGCTGGTCGAGGAGGCGCCGGCGACGGTCCGCGACCTGATCGCCCGCGGGGTGGTCTTCGACCTCGACCAGGAGGGGCGGCTCGCGCTCGGGCTCGAGGGCGGCCACACCCACCGCCGCATCGTCCACGCCGGCGGCAGCCAGACCGGCTTCGAGATCACCTCGAAGCTGGCGGCGATGGTCGCCGCCACCGAGGGCATCGAGGTGATGGAGCGGACCTCGGCGCTGGCGCTGTGGAGCGACGGCGAGCGCTGCCACGGCGTCGTCACCGACGCCGGTGACGTGGCCGCGGCGGCGACGATCCTCGCCACCGGCGGCGCCGCGGCGCTGTGGCGGCGGACGACCAACCCGCGGGGGGCGATCGGGGCCGGGCCGGTGCTCGCCTCGCTGGCCGGCGCCGACCTCGCCGACCTCGAGTTCTGCCAGTTCCACCCGACCGCGCTGGCGCTGCCGGGGACGCCGCACGACGGGGTCCTGATCACCGAGGCGATCCGCGGCGAGGGGGCGAAGCTGCTCGGCGCGGACGGCGAGCGGTTCACCGACGAGCTGGCGCCGCGCGACGCGGTGACGGCGGCCGTCCTCGAGCGGATGCGCGCCGAGGGCAGCGCCGCGGTCGATCTCGACCTGCGTGAGATCGACCCCGCCCGCTTCCCGAACGTCTTCGCCTCGCTGGCCAAGGCTGGCCTCGACCCCCGGGCGCGGCCGGTCCCCGTCGCCCCCGCCGCCCACTACACGATGGGCGGGGTCGCGGTCGACGTCGACGGCCGCTCCTCCCTGCCCGGCCTCTACGCCGTCGGCGAGTGCTCCTGCACCGGCCTGCACGGCGCCAACCGCCTCGCCTCCAACTCGCTCAGCGAGTGCTTCGTCTTCGGCGCCCGCGCGGCCGCGGCGGCGATCGCCGAGGAGCCCGCGGCCGACCGGCCCGAGACCCCCGCCTGGCGGTTCGAGCCGCCCAGCGACGAGACCCGCGACGCGGTCTGGCGCTTCGCCGGCCCGATGCGCAATCCCGACGACCTGGCGCGGCTGATCTCCAGCCCCTACCCGCTGGCGCGGGCGCTCGCCGCCACCGCCCTCGACCGCCGCGAGTCCCGCGGCGGCCACCTGCGCCGCGACCGGCCGGAGACCGACCACGAGCTCGACGGCGTCCACGTCATCGTCGCCCCCGATGGCCGCGTCCGCGAGGAAAAGTGGCTCTAGGGACTCCACAGCGGTGGGACTTTTGAACCCCATGGGTCCAAAAGTCCCACCGCTGAGCCGTTTGCGTCGCGGGGAGCGTGGCGTGGCGTCAGACTGACCCAGATGCTCCTCGGAGTCGACGTCGGCGGGACCTTCACCGACGCCGTCCTGCTCGACGGCGGCACCGTCCACACCGCCAAGGTCCCGACCACTCCGCGCCAGGAGTCGGTCGGGGTGATGCGGGCGGTGGAGGCGGTGCTCGAGCGCGCCGGAGCCGGCGCCGCCGCGGTGGAGGCCTTCGCCCACGGGATGACGGTCGGCACCAACGCGCTGCTGGAGGAGCGGGGGCCGCGGACGGCACTGGTCGCCACCGGCGGCTTCGCCGACCTGCTCGAGATCGGCCGCCAGGACCGCCCCCAGCTCTACCGCCTCTGCGCGCCGAAGCCGGCGGCGCTGGTCGAGCCGGAGCTGCGCTTCGAGGCCGCGGAGCGGGTTGGCCCCGAGGGCGTGGTCGAGCCGCTCGGCGACGACGAGCCCGAGCGGCTCGCGGCGGCGATCGAGGCCAGCGGCGCCGAGGCGGTCGCGATCTGCCTGCTCTTCTCCTACCTCGACCCCGGGCACGAGCAGCGGATCGCCGAGCACCTGCGCCGCCGCCTGCCCGGCGTCCACGTCTCGGCCTCGCACGAGGTCCTGCCGCGCTTCCGCGAGTACGAGCGCTGCTCGACGACGGTGATCGACGCCTACCTCAGCCCGCTGCTGGGTCTCTATCTGGGCGAGCTGAGCGAGGCCGCCGGCCGGGCGGGCCTGCCGCCGCCGCTGGTGATGCGTTCCTCCGGCGGCGTCGCCCCGGCGGAGGAGGCGGCGCGCGCCGGCGCCTGGAGCGTCCTCTCCGGTCCCGCCGGGGGCGCCGTCGGCGCCGGCCTGCTGGCGCGGCTCAGCGGCGACGGCGACGCGCTCGGGTTCGACATGGGCGGCACCTCCTGCGACGTCTGCGTGGTCGAGGCCGGCGAGGTGCGGCGGACCGACTCGCGCGAGATCGACGGCCGCCCGATCCAGCTGCCGATGGTCGACGTCCACACCGTCGGCGCCGGCGGCGGCTCGATCGGCTGGCGCGACGCCGGCGGCGCCCTGCGCGTCGGGCCCCGCTCCGCCGGCGCCGACCCCGGCCCCGCCTGCTACGGGCGAGGCGGCACCGAGCCGACGGTCACCGACGCCAACCTCCTGCTCGGCCACCTCGCCGGCGACTCGCGGCTGGCCGGCGGCGTCGAGCTCGACGCCGCGGCCGCCGAGCGGGCGATCGGCCGGCTCGCGCGCTCGCTCGACCTCGACCCGCTGCAGACGGCGGCCGGGATCCTGCGGGTCGCCAACCAGGAGATGGTCCGGGCGCTGCGGGTGGTGACGGTCGAGCGCGGCGTCGACCCCCGCCGCTTCGCCCTGCTGCCCTTCGGTGGCGCCGGCCCGATGCACGCGGCGGCGATCGCCGAGGAGCTGGGGCTCGAGAGGATCCTCTGCCCGCGCGCCGGCGGCGTCCTCTCCGCCCTCGGCCTCTGTGCCTCCGAGCGCCGACGCGACACCGCGCGGACGGTGATGCTCAGGGGCGAAGAGCTGACCGCGGAGCGGATCGCCGGCCAAGTCGAGGCAATGGTCGAGCA
>DASTBO010000136.1:0-12830 GCA_035712025.1 Solirubrobacterales bacterium | reverse complement strand
GCAGGACGTCCCGGTGGACGCCATGCTGACCGACGACTACCGCTGAGCCCTACAGCTGCAGGCTCTTGACCTGCAGCAGCTCCTCGATCCCGTAGCGGCCGTTCTCGCGGCCGTGGCCGGACTGGCCATAGCCGCCGAAGGCGGCGTCGATCCGGCCCTCGAGCAGGTCGGTGACCAGGTCGTAGCCGACCTTCTTGATCTCGACGTCGCCGGGGTTCAGGCCGGCGCCCCGCAGCGCGCTCTCGAGGAATTCCTCCTGGAAGGGGACGCCGGGGATGCCGATCGTCTTGCCCTTCAGCTCGGCGATCGAGCCGATCCCCGAGCTCCGCAGCCAGATCATGGCCGCGGTCGGGTGCGCGACCAGGCTGCCGACGGCGACGATCGGCCGCCCTTTCTCGGCGGCGGCCACGACCGCGGGCGCCTGCGTCACCCCGATGTCGTCGGTGTGGTCGGCGACGTAGGCGACCGGCCGACTTGGCGTGGCCGGGACGCCGACCCAGACGTCGAGGCCCTCGTCCTTGAAGTAGCCCCGTTTTTCCGCCATCAGGATCCCGATGGTCTGGGGACCTTCCCAGCCGTCGACGGTTACCTTCAGTTCCGACGGAAACTTTTCCTTCGAGGCGGCGGGCTTTTGCGTTTCCGCGGCCGGTTCGCTCGTCGTCGCTTCGGGCCCGTCGTCGCCTCCGCCGCATCCCACCCCGAGGAAGACCACGAGGAGCGCGGCCCCCGCCAGCAATAGACAGAATCCCTTCACCAGTCAGATACTAATCCGAAGCGGGTCGCCTCGGTCAAGGCTGCGGCAGGAAGGCGTTGGTCAGCGCGCGCCGAGCCACTCGCTCGTTTCCGATCATCCCTTCGCGCTGCATCCAGGCACCCAGTCGATCCGCCTGGCCCGGGTCCATGTAGCCGCTCTCGGAGAGCAGCGGCAGGGTCGCTTCGAGCTGGGCTTCCGCTTCCTCCTGGCTGATCGCGGGCGCTCTGTCGTGGACCGCCTGGTCGTGGATCGCTTCGGCCGCGGCGGCGGGGTCTTCGATCGCCGCCCTGGCGCCTCGAACCACGGCGGAGACGAACTTGCGGACCAGCTCGGGTTCGGTGGCCACCAGTTCGGGCCGGGTCACGATCGCCACTTCTTCATAGGGCGGAACCCCGAGGTCCCCGACCGGCGTGAACACGACCTCTGGGCCGCCGTCGGCCAGCCTGACTCCCTCGACGTTCGATGAGCCGCCGAAGATGGCGTCGACTTCGCCGCCGAGCAGTTCCGGCACCATGCGGTACCCGGACCGCTTCACCTCCACGTCCCCGATCTTCAACCCGGCTTGCCGCAGGATCGCCTCCAGGAAGGCCCGCTCGTACGAGAGGCCGGAGATGCCGATCGTCTTCCCCTCGAGGTCGGCGACGTCGTCGATTCCCGCTTCCTCGAGCCAGGCGAACGAGGCGGTCGCCTCCGGGAGCAGGCTTCCCACCGCGACGACCGGCACCTGTTCAGCCCGCGAAAGCACCAGCTCGGGCTGCTGGGACAGGGCGAACTGGACGATCCCGTTGGGCACGTACTCCATCGGGCGGGTCGGAACCAGGGGATCGTCGACCGCGACCCGCAACCCTTCTTCGCGGAAGAACCCGAGCTTGTCGGCCATCAGGACGCCGACGTCCTCGGCGCTCGCGTGTCCCTCAAGGCTCATGGTCACGTCCTCCAGCGGCGCCGCAGGCTCCACCTTCGCCCCCCCGGTGGCGTCGCTGCCTCCCCCGCACCCGATGGCGGCGGCCGCTGCCGCCAGCGCAACCGCACAGGCAATCTTCATCGCTCAGATGTTAGTGCGCCATTTAGGCGCGCGGGGGCGTCGCCGTCACGTCGCCCGCGGGGCGGCCGGCGACGGCGGCCGCGCGGCCGGCTTTCTCGCCGATCCCGAAGTGGGCGCAGATCGTCAGCTCGTGCTCGCGGCGCAGGGACCGGGTCGGGTCGACCACCGGGGCGGTGCGGATCGCGTCCGCCTCCTGGGCGACCCACACCCCGAACGGAGCGCCGGCGCAGTTCGAGAAAGGAACGGCGACGACCCGGGCGCGCCGGCGGCGGCCGAGGCGGGCGATCAGCCAGGCCGGCTCGCCGCTCTGCGCGTCCACGTAGAGGCCCTGCACCTGCCCGACGGAATCGCCGCTCAGCTCGGCGACCTCGGCGCCGATCCAGCGCATCGCCTCGGCCGCCGGGGTGGGCTCCGCCTCAGCCATCGACGTGCTTCTCCAGCAGCTCGCTCGCCGCGGTGGCCGGGTCGAGCTCCCGGCGGACGACGCGGTCGAGCAGCTCCGCCGTCGCCGGATCGTCGGCGACCGTCCGCTCGAGGCGGCGGCGCATCCGCGAGGTGGCGATGCCGAGCACCTCGCTGCGCAGGTTGCGGGCCCGGCGCTCGGCCAGCGTCCCCGCCCCTGCGATGAACTGCCGGTGCGCGTCGATCTGCACGGCCAGTTCGTCGACCCCCTCGCCGCGGGCGGCCTCGGTGCGGAGGATCGGCACCTTCCAGCCCTCGGGATCCTGGGAGAGAGCGAGGACGCCGCGCACCTCGCGGACCATCGTGTCGGTCATCGGGTGGTCGGCCTTGTTGACGACGATCACGTCGGGGATCTCCATCACCCCCGCCTTCAGCGCCTGGATCGAGTCGCCGGAGCCGGGCATCAGGGCCAGCACGATCGTGTCGGCGTGGTCGACGATGTCGATCTCCGCCTGGCCGACGCCGACGGTCTCGATCAGGACGTCGTCTTTGCCGGCGGCGTCCATGATCAGCGCCACCTGCAGGGCCGCCTCGGAGAGGCCGCCGAGGGCGCCGCGCGAAGCCATCGAGCGGATGAAGACGCCGGGATCGAGGAAGTGGTCGGTGAGCCGGATCCGGTCGCCGAGCAGAGCGCCGCGGGTGAAGGGGCTGGAGGGGTCGATGGAGAGCACCGCGACCTCGCGCTCGGCCTTGCGCAGCTCGCCGGTCAGCGCCCCGATCAGGGTGCTCTTCCCCACCCCGGGCGGCCCGGTGAAGCCGATGATCCGGGCCTTGCCCGTGCGCGGGTAGACCTCGCGGACCAGCTCCCACCCGGCCGGGTCGTCGGACTCGATCAGGGTGATCGCCCGCGCCAGCGCCCGCTTTTCGCCGGCGACGAGGCGCTCGGCGAGCGGAGCGGATTTGGCGACGTCGGCCACGGGCGCGTTGAGTCTAAAGTTGCCCCGCCGTGCTCCGCTTCCTGGCCCACAACCGGATGCTGACCCCGCGCTACGCGAGGCTCCTCTGGCGATACCTCTGGCGGCGGCTGCTGACCCCGGCGGGCCGCCGCTGGCGCACCGAGGGCCCGCTCTTCCTCGGTCGCGGACTGGAACTGAAGATCGAGCCCCGCGGCGAGATCCGCTTCGGCCGCTTCGTCTGGATCGGCGACGGGACCAAGATCCGCTGCCACGAGGGCGTCGTCGAGGTCGGCCGGAAGACCGTGATCGGCCAGGAGTGCACGATCTCGGCCTACCAGCGGGTGCGGATCGGCGAGGAGTGCGTGATCGCCGACCGGGCGATGTTCATCGACTTCGACCACGGGATCGTCGAGGTCGAGCGGCCGATCCGGCTGCAGGGGATCTACAAGCGCGACGTCGAGGTCGGCAACAACGTCTGGATCGGCTACGGGGCCTGCATCCTGCGCGGGGTCAGCGTCGGCGACAACTCGGTGATCGGGACCAACGCCGTGGTGACCAAGGACGTCCCGGCCAACGCCGTGGTCGGCGGCATCCCCGCCCGGATCATCCGCATGCGCGAGGCGCCGGCGGAGCTGCGCTGGGAGCGGCCGGTCGAACCCGATCCCGGCGCCTGGACGACGATGCAGCCGCCCGAGTACGCCGGGCAAGACGAGTAGCCGCCTTCCTCCCCGGGTAGGCGGGGGCATGCCGAACGAGGAGAAGCTCGACGAGAAGGAGGCGGTGCGGCGCCTCAACGCGGCGCTGGCGCTGCAGTACCGGTCGGCCCTGCAGTACTCGCTCGCCGCCTCGAGCCTGACCGGGATCGAGGCACAGGCGCTCGGCTCGAAGCTGACCGAGTTCGGCGATGCCGAGCTGGCGGACGTGCGGCGGCTGGTGGAGAAGATCGTCTCCTTCGGCGGCGAGCCGACGACCGAGGTGGCCGAGTTGCGCTTCGAGAGGGGCGCCGATGCCGCCCTCGGATGGATCGTCGAGTGCGAGGAAGCCGCGGTCGAAGCGCTCGGGGAAGCGATCGAGCCGACCGGCCGCGAGGGACGCTCCGAGGCCCTCGAGCACCTGATGGAGCACCTGATCCTGCGCAAGCAGACCCAGGTCGACTTCCTCAACCGCGCGATCTCCTGAGCGGACCGGTTGCAAGAAGTCCGTCAGGCATGAAACGTATTGTCTGGCCGACAATGCGCCGGTCGCGAAACAGTTGCCCCATGCCTGCTGACGGGAGACTCCGATCGGAGGAGGTTGCGGTGAAGTTCGGGCGCAACCTCTTTCGCTGCCGCCGCCGCGCGGCGATGTCGCAGGAAGAGCTCGGCGCGCTCGCCTCGCTGCACCGAACAGAGATCGGGATGCTCGAGCAGGGCACCCGCCTGGCGCGGGTCGACACGCTGATGAAGCTCGCCGGCGCCCTCTCGATCTCGCCCCTGGAGCTGCTCGACGGCATCCACTGGACTCCGGGCAACAGCGACGTCGGCAGCTTCAGCATCACCGACCGCTCGCTCGCCCGCCGTCGCGGCGACGGCTGCTGAAGCCGGCGCCGGGCTGGGCGCAGCGAGCGTCTCAGGCGGTCTTGGCGCCGGCCAGGTCGGCGTAGACGGCGGCCGTCTGCTCGGCGACGTCGGCCCAGTCGAAGCGGCGCAGGTGCTCGTAGGCTTCGGCGACCAGGCGGCGGCCGAGCTCGTCGTCGGAGAGGACCCGGATCGCCACCTCGGCCAGCGCTTCGGGGTCGTGGGCGCGGAAGCGCAGGCCCGCCTCCTCGTGGGGGACGACCTCGCGCAGGCCGCCGGTGTCGGCGACGATGCAGGGGCACCCCGAGGCCATCGCCTCGAGCGCAACCAGGCCGAAGGGCTCGTAGATCGAGGGGACCACGGTGAGGTCGGCGATCCGGTAGAGCGAGTGCAGGACGTCGTCGCCGATCCAGCCGAGGAAGGTGCCGTGCTCCATCAGGCCCAGCTCCTGCGCCTGGCGTTTCAGCTCCGCCTCGTGGGTGCCCGAGCCGGCGACCAGGAAGCGGGTCCCCGGGGCCTCTGCGATCACCCGCGGCATCGCCTCCAGCGCCAGCTGGAAGCCCTTCTCGTAGACGAGCCGGCCGATCAGCAGGACCAGCTTCTCCCCGGGTGTGGCGAACTCGGAGCGCAGGCGGGCCAGCTCGGCCTCCGGCTGCGCCGGCAGGTCGTCGGGATCGATCCCGTTCGGGATCACGCTGATCCGCCCCTCCTCGACCCCGAAGATGTCGGCGATCTGTTCGCGCATGTAGTGGGAGCAGGCGATGACGCGGTCCGAGCGGTTGGTTATCCAGCGCTCGACACCGTGGATGTAGGTCTGCGGGTGCTTGTCGACCCAGCCCTGGTGGCGGCCGTACTCGGTCGCGTGGATCGTCGTCACCAGCGGCGCGCCGAAGCGCTTGGCGAGGTGGTCGCAGGCGTTGGCGACCAGCCAGTCGTGGCCGTGGACGAGGTCGTAGCTGTAGCGGTCGCCGAGCTCGACTCCGGCGGCGAGCATGTCGGAGTTCATCCGTTCGATCCAGGCGACGAACTCGCCGAGGTCGGTCGGGCGGTTCGGCTCGCGGATGCGGTGGATGACCACCCCGCCGCGATCCTCCCGCGCCGGCGACTCCTCGCCGCCGCGGGTCAGCACGTGCACCTCGACGTCGCGCTCGACCAGCGCCTCGGAGAGCTTGCGGACGTGGCGGGCGAGCCCCCCCTCGATCAGCGGCGGGTACTCCCAGGAGAGAATCAGGACGCGGGTCATTCGGGTGGCTGGTTCACGGCTCCAGGAGCGGAGCGAGGCTGAGGTCCGGGGCGAGGGATCGCATACGCAGATCGACGGGGCGGTCGCAGTCTATGGCCTCCAACATCGCCCGGGAGTGATCGGTGGCGCGCTGGTAGGCGTAGTCGCCCGCCTGCTGGCGCTGGTCGAGAAACGCCCAGTCGCTGGCCTGGGCGGCGAGCAGCTCGCGCGCGGCGCGGGCCAGCGCCTCGGGGCTCAGGCCCGCGGAGGCCGCCCGCAGCAGGCGCAGCTCCATCCGCCGCGCCCCCCAGGCGAGGTCGGCGACCGCCGGCGAGTCCCAGGTCCGCAGGTTCTTGCCCTCGCCCCAGGTCGACGGTTGCAGCGCCCGCTCGACCGGCTCGTGCTCGGCGAGCGCCTGCGGCACGGTGAGCAGCCGGATCCCCGCCTCCTCCGCTCCTTCGAGGACGCCCCGCAGCCAGATCGGGCCCTCCGACCACCAGTGCCCGAGCAGCTCGGTGTCGATCGCGAAGACGAGCAGTCCGCGCCGGCCGCGCTCGTTCGCGTAGGCGCGCAGCCGTGCCGCGGCGGCGGCGAGGAACTCGTCGGCCTGGCGCCGCGCCGCGGCCTCGGCCGCGGCCGGGTCGTAGGCGCCGCCGCCCACCTTCCAGATCCGGATCCCGCGCAGCGATTTGCCGGCGAACTGCGCGTGGGCGGGGTCGGCGGGATAGCCGTCCAGCGACCACAGCCAGGAGATCGCCTCCCAGTCGATCGGCAGCGCCACCGGGCCCGCCGGAGTCCGCACCGGCGCCAGCGCCTCCAGCGGCTCGTCGTGCTCGCTCTGGTCGACGCAGAACCAGCGCACCCCTTCCTCCGCGAGCTGCCACTCGAGCCCGGGGACGTAGGCGCACTCCGGCAGCCAGAAGCCGCCGTCCCAACCGAAGCGGCGCCGATGCGAGCGGATCCCCGTGCGCAGCTGCAGCCGCAGCCCGACGCTCGTCGCCAGCAGCGGCAGGACGGCGTGGGTCGCGGCCGAGGTCGCGAGGGCGATGCGGCCCTCGGCCGCCGCCTGCCGGAACGGGGCGAGCGGATCGCCGCCGGCCGCGTCCAGAAGCTCGAGCGCGTGGGCGTACCGGCGGCGCTCGCCTTCGCAGGCCGCCCGGCACTCCTCCGGCACCTGCGCGAGGTCGGCCTCGGCGGCGCCGATCCGCCACTCGACCAGGAAGCTGCGCAGCCGCTCGGCGGCGCCGGCGTCCTCGAGCTGGTCCGCGAGCACCGGGGTCACCGTCATCGTCAGGTCCCTGGCCACCTCCAGCACCGGCAGGTAGGAGCGGATCGCCGCGTCGAACAGCCACTCCTCGCCGAAGGGATAGGTCCCGAAGCCCTCGACGTAGGGCATGTGGCTGTGCAGGACGATCGCCAGGTCCCCGGCGGTCCCCTCGCGGCTCATTACTCCGCGTGGCAGACCGCGAGGAAGTCGAGGGCGCGGTCGAGGTCGCCCGGCCGCAGGCAGAAGTCCGAGGCGGCGATCGCGGGCGTGAAGCGGTCGTAGAAGGGCTTGGTCAAGCGCAGGCGCTTGTGGACGCCGTCCCAGCCGAGCTTGATCGCCAGCTCGTGCACTCGCAGCTTGCGGGCGTGGAAGAGGCCGAGCATCTCGACCCGCGGGAAGTGCGCCTCGCAGAGCTGGCGGAACTCCGCGGCCCGGTACTCCTTGACGTGCCAGGGATTGTCGGACTTCTCCGCCCCCGGAGGCGCCAGCGTCAGCAGGTTCGGGGTCGAGACGAAGGCGGTGCCCCCGGGCGCGAGCATCGACTTGAAGTGCTCGAGGATCGCGCCGGGGTCCTGGACGTGCTCGATCGTCTGCAGGAAGACGACGGCGTCGCACGGCTCGGCGAAGCTCTCGACCAGGTCGCGCTCGAAACGCAGGTTCGCTCGCGGGTAGCGCAGCCGCGCGTGCTCGTGCGCCTCGGGGTTGGCGTCGACGCCGACGACGCTCGCGGCGGTGCCGGCAAGCACGTCGGAGCCGTATCCCTCGCCGCAGGCCATGTCGACCACGCGGCTGCCGCCCACCCGGCCGGCGATCCACTCGTAGACCACCAGATGACGGCGGTACCAGTAGTTCTCCTCGGGGACGTCGGGCAGCGTCCGCTCGCCGGTCAACGGCAGCGGCGGCACCCCGGGCGGCTGGTTCAGCTGTAGGTACTCCTCAGCGATGCCGGGACCGTATTGCAGCGGTGCGACTTATGGACCCAGAGGGTTCGAAAGTCCCACCGCTGCGCCTTCCCCGTAGAGTTCCCGCCCGATGCCAGCCTCCCCCACCGCCACTCACGAGCACATCAAGGACGTCAACACCCGCTACCACGACGCGGCCGCCGAGGACTACGACGCCAAGTGGGGCATCGACTTCGGCGAGGTCGGCCAGCGGCAGGTGCGCCTCAAGCTGGTCAAGGCGCTGGGCGGGGAGAAGGGCCGCTCCTTCGGCGACGCGCTGGAGATCGGCTCGGGCACCGGCTACTTCTCGCTCAACCTCGTCCAGCTCGGGGTGATCGAGCGCCTGACCGCGACCGACATCTCACCGGGGATGCTGAAGCGCTTGGCGGCCACGGCCGACGCGCTCGGGCTGGAGGGCGTGACCACGGTCGAGACCGAGGCCGAGACCCTGCCCTTCGAGGACGAGAGCTTCGATCTCGTCCTCGGCCATGCCGTCCTCCACCACATCCCGGACCTCGACAAGGCCTTCGCCGAATTCCGCCGCGTCCTGCGGCCCGGCGGGATGATCGCCTTCGCCGGCGAGCCCTCCCGCTACGGCGACACCCTGGCGGCGCTGCCGAAGCGCGCCGGCCTGACGCTGGCGCCCCTTTGGCGGCGGGCGGTCGGCGCCCGCGAGCGCGCCGTCGCCGAAGGCGACCAGTCCCACGACCACTCGCTCGAGGGGGAGGTCGACGTCCACGCCTTCGCCCCCGCCGACCTGCGCCGCCTGCTGCGCGAGGCCGGCTTCGAGAAGCGCCACGTCGGCGGCGAGGAGCTGCTCTCCAACGCCTGGGGCTGGGGCCTGCGCACGATCGAGTCGAGCGCCGAGCCGGAATCGATCTCCTTCGGCTGGCGCCGCTTCGCCTTCAACAGCTACATCGCCCTGCAGAAGGTCGACACCCGCGTGCTCGAGCCCTACCTGCCGGCCGAGCTCTTCTACAACCTGCTGGTCTCGGCCCGCAAGCCGGCCTGATCCCGCTCAGTCCGCGGCGAGGCGCGCCCGGAACAGCTTCACCTTGGCGTCGATGCCCTTGAGGCGGCGTTCGCCGATGTAGGTGTAGGCGAACCCCTCCCCCGCGGCCTCCTTGACCGCCGCGTCGACGACGACGCTGCCGGGACGGGCCACACCGGTGATGCGGCTGGCGAGGTTGACCGGGCGGCCGTAGTAGTCGCCCGACTGGGGCAGGACCGAGCCGCAGGAGAGCCCAGCGCGCAGCCAGGGGAACTGCTCCCCTTCGGCCTCGGCGGCGGCGATCAGCGCCAGCGCCGCGCGCAGCATCGGACCGGTCTCCGGCGAGACGAACATCACCGCGTCGCCGATCGTCTTCACCAGCCGCACCGGTGGCTCGGCGACGGCGCTCGCCATCTCCTCCAGCCGGCCGGCGACCAGGCCCAGCTCCTCGGCCGGGATCTCCTCGCCGAGGCGGGTGAACTCGACCAGGTCGGCGAAGCAGACCGAGAGGTTGGCGGTGCCGCCGATCGCTCCCGAGGCGAGGTCGGCGGTGGCGATCACGTCGCGGCGGATCTGCTCGAGCATGTTCGCCTGCAGGGCGTGGACGATCGTCGGCCCGACCAGCGGCATCATCGCCTCGGCCGCCGCCGCGAAGCGCAGGGCGACGTCGCGCTCGCTGTCGCCGGGCTGGGTCAGGGTGCGGATCACCAGCTCGCGGTTGGCCTCGGCGATCCGCGAGGTCCCCATCCCGATCGTCCGCGCCACCTGCAGCATCCCCTCCTCGGGCAGCCCCGCGTCGAGGAAGGCCTTCATCCGCCGCGCCGCCTCGAGGTCGGCCTCGGTGCCGCGCGGTTCGTCGGGATCGGTATAGGGGACGCCGAGGGCGGCGCTGAAGCGGCGCAGCTGCTCGAGGTCGAGGCCGACGAGCTCGGAGATCTGCCGCGCCGTGTAGCGCTGTCCGGCCCCGGCCAGGGCGCGCTCGACCGGCAGCAGCGCCAGCCGGCCGGCGGCGACCGCTTCGCGCAGCTCCGCCAGCGGGACGCCGTCGGCGGCCAGCTCCTCGAGCAGGGCCAACCGGGCCCGCCGGGCCTCCCCGTGCAGCTCGTCGAGCAGCCCCTCGGCCTCGAAGTCGATCTCAGGTCCCGCCACGGCCCGGATTCTCTCGCCTCAGTCGGCGTAGGCGACGGCGCCGCCGCGCCGCGGGTCGCCGCCGCCGCTCAGCTCGCCGCTGGCGGGGTCGCGGGCGACCCCCTGGACGCCGCCGAAGAAGAGGTTGAGGGACGGCCAGCGCGCCACCTTGCGGCCCCGCGCCTCGAGGCGGGCGAGGGCGTCGGGGTCGACCCCCTTCTCCGCCTGGACGACGCCCTGCTCGAAATGCAGCCGCGGCGCCTCGATCGCCGCCGCGACGGGATATCCCCCCTCGACCGCCCGCACCACGGTCTGCAGGATCGCCGAGCGGATCCGGTTGGAGCCGGCGCTGCCGAGGGCGAGGACGATCTCGCCGTCGCGGAGCACGACCGTCGGCGCCATCATCGACGGCACCCGGCGGCCGGGCGCGATCAGGTGGAAGCCGGCCGGGTTGAGGTCCTCCTCGCCGAGCATGTTGTTGAGGATCACCCCGGTGCCGGGGACGAGCACGCCCGAGCCGGAGCCGTTGGAGCAGGTGACGGAGGCGCAGTTGCCGTCGGCGTCGATGACCGAGATGTGGGTCGTCGAGCCGAGCAGGTCGGCGGCCGCGAGGTCGAGCCCGGCCGGGTCGAGGAACCCGATCTCCATCCCCTCCTCGTAGAGCGACTCGGCGAAGGCCAGGTCGCGGCGCGAGTTGGCGCCCTCCATCGCCGCGACCAGCTGCTCGGGACCGCTCGTCGAGCCGAGGCGCTCGAGCAGGCCGAGGCCGTAGGCGATGAGGATGCCGCCGGAGGACGGCGGCGGATTGGTGAGGACCTCGGCGCCGCGGAAGGGCGCCACGATCGGCTTGCGCTCGATTGCCGCGTAGGAGGCCAGATCGCCGGGTCCGACGATGCCGCCATGGCGGATGACGAAGTCGCTGATCGCCGCCGCGATCTCGCCTTTGTAGAAGAGGTCGGGACCCTCCCCCGCGTAGCGTTCCAGCGCCACCGCCAGATCGGGAAAGCGGAAGGTCTCGCCTTCGGCCAGATGGCGCCCGGCAGGTGCGTAGAGCTCCCGCGTTCCCGTCATCCGCTCGTGGATCGGGGCGAGGATCTCGAGGATGTAGGCCTGCCCGTGGTTGACCGGCGCGCCCTCGCGGGCGAGCCTCACCCCCGGGCCGACGAGGTCGGCCAGCGGCAGGGTCCCGAACCGCTCCAGCGCGTGGGCGAGCCCGGCGGCGGTGCCGGGCACTCCGCAGGAGGCCGGCCCGACGAAGAACGTCTGGGTCGTCTCGGCGTCGAAGCGGACCGGCACCGGGACCAGCTCGGTGGCGCGCTCGACCTCGTCCAAGCCGGGAGCGGCGACGAAGAAGTCGATCAGGGTCGTCTCGCCGCCCCGGTGGACCATCATGTGGCCGCCGGCGCCGAACCCGGTCAGCGGGCTCTCGACCGCGAACGAAGCGAGCACCGCGCAGACCGCGGCGTCGACCGCGTTGCCGCCTTCGCGCAGGATGCCGGCGCCGGCCTCGGCGGTCAGCGGATGTCCGGCTGCGACGACCCCTCGCATGGGGCCGGACGCTACCCGGGCAGGAACTCTGGGACGTCGATGCCCAGCTCGCGATCGCCCCGGTCCGATGGGCGCCCGCGACGGCCGGCGTCGGCGTCTTTGGTGCGGCGGATGGTCGGCTCGGCGGCGCGGCGCTGCGGCTGAGCCCGGCCGTCGAAGCGGGTGGCGACGACGGTGACCCAGATCTGCTCGGAGAGCTCCTCGTCGACGTTGGCGCCGAAGATGATGTTGGCGTCGGGGTGGGCGGCCTCGCCGACCACCTTGGCGGCCTCGGAGACCTCGACCAGCGAGAGGTCGGCGCCGCCGGTGATCGAGAGCAGGATCGAGCGAGCGCCGTCCATCGAGGTCTCGAGCAGCGGCGAGGAGATCGCTTTTTCGGCGGCGAGGACGGCGCGGTCGTCGCCGTAGGCCATGCCGATCCCGAGCAGCGCCCGGCCGGCTTCGGACATGATCGAACGCACGTCGGCGAAGTCGAGGTTGATCACCGCGGGCAGGGTGACCAGGTCCGAGATGCCCTGCACGCCCTGACGGAGGACGTCGTCGGCGACCTTGAACGCCTCGACCATCGAGGTCTGCTGGTCGAGGACGTCGAGCAGGCGGTCGTTGGGGACGACGATCAGGGTGTCGACCTCGGCGGCAAGCTCCTCGATCCCCTTGTTCGCCTGGCCGCCGCGGCGGCTGCCCTCGAAGCTGAACGGCTTGGTGACGATGCCGACGGTCAGCGCCCCGACCTCGCGGGCGAGGCGGGCGACGACCGGGGCGGCGCCCGAGCCGGTGCCGCCGCCGGCGCCGGCGGCAACGAAGACCATGTCGGAGCCCTTCAGCAACCGCTTGATCTTGTCCTGCTCCTCGAAGGCCGAACGGTGGCCGACTTCCGGGTCGGCGCCGGCGCCGAGGCCGCGGGTCTGTTCGTCGCCGATGTGGACGGTGACGTCGGCGACGCAGAGCTGCAGGGACTGAAGGTCGGTGTTGACCGCCATGAACTCGACCCCGGGGATGCGGGCGTCGACCATGCGGTTG
>DASTBO010000135.1:0-13123 GCA_035712025.1 Solirubrobacterales bacterium | reverse complement strand
TCTGGCACGACGTGATGGAGCTGACCAGCGAACAGGAGGTGAGCGAGGAAACCGACGCGATGGGGATCGCCTCGCGGCTGGCCCAGATCCAGTTCGCCTGGCGGGTCGGCATGGACCTCGAGGAACAGGCGCAGCTGCTGGACGAAGCCCAGGTGATCGCCGACCGCCGCGGCGACATCCACTCGATCGTGATGCTGAAGATGTCCGCCTCGGGGCGCCCCGGGCTGCAGCTGCACACCCGCGAGTGGCTGGCGCAGGTGAAGGAGATGAACCGGCTCGCGGACCAGTCCGGCGACCCTCACCTGCAGGTCGCGATCCGCGCCGCCGGCGCCTACGCCTACCTGATCGCCGCCGACTTCGCGGGGTTCGACCGGGCCCTCGACGAGATCATCGAGATCGCCGACGGCGATCTCACGATCGGCTCCGGGATCATCCTCAACACGCCGCTGGCCTGGGCCGAGATGGGCAAAGGCATGGTCCTGCGCGAGCAGGGAGACCTCGACGGGGCGGGACCGTACTTCGAGCGGGCGCTGGAGATCTCCGCCGCAGCGGAGGATCCGGAGACGGCAAGCTGGGTCCGCAGCAACCAGGCGGGCCTGATGGCGATCCGGGGCGACGTCGAGGGAGCGCTGGCGGTGGCGCGCCGCAACTGCGAGCTGACCGAGCGGATCGGCGACGTCTTCTCGCGCAGCCTCTCGATCGCCAACCTCGCCTGGGCGCAGCTGGCGGCGGAGGAATACCAGGATGCGCTGGACTCGATCGAGGAGGCCGACCAGATCTACCGCGAAGCGATGAAGATCGGCGGCGAGATGGAGGGCTGGCGCTCGCAGATGCGCGCCAAAGCCCTGCTCGGCGTCGGCCGCACCGAAGAGGCGGTCGCCGAGGCGGAATGGGCGGTCCGGGTCTCGCGGGAACGGGGGCTGCGCTGGTCGCTGCCGATCGCCCTGCTGGCACTCGGGCGGGCGCGGCACGCGGCAGGCCTCGAGGGGGCCGAGGAGGCGCTCGAGGAAGGGCTCCGGGTCGCCGAGGAGACCAGGGCCGCCACCTGCGTCCTCGAGATCGAAGCCGAGCGCGAGGCGATGGCCTCGGCGGCCGGCTAGCTGCGCCGCTCTAGCTCGGCGACCATCAGCTTCGTGTGCAGCGCCGCGATCAGGTCCTTGAGCGGCTGGGCGCCGGCTTCGAGCATCTCCACCACCCGCTCCGGCGGCACCTCGCCGGCCAGGCGTTCCATCACCACGTCGACCTCCTGGCGAACCAGCTCTTCGATCGCGGCTTTGTAGCGCAGGGTGTCGTAGACGGTGAACCCGATCTGCTCGTCGTATCCGCCGGCGCGAAAGCGGCTGATCGCCTCGATGATGGTCACGTCGGAGGGCGAGTAGCCGCGGCTGTTGGGGGTCAGGACCTCGAGCTCGGCGAGGCGGTCGAGAACCTCCTTGGGGACGCCGTAGCGCTTGCGGACCTCGGCGGCGCTGGTGCGCGAGCGCTCGCCGGCCAGCGCCCGGTCGAGGATCTGGTCGCCCAGCTCGAGCATCGCCTCGGCCCGGCCGGGGCCTTCGTCGAGGACGTTCTTGATCGCCTTCAGCGGCAGGAAGCGCTCCTCCTGCAGGCGCTTGATCAGCCTGATCCGGTCGACGAACTCGGGCGGGTAGTAGGCCATGTTGCGGCTCGTCTTCACCGGCTCGGGCAGGAGGCCCTCGCGCAGGTAGTGCTTGATCGTCGGCGCCGGCACGCCGGATGCCTCGGCCAGCTCGCGCATCCGCAGCAGCCCGTTCTCCGCCGACGGGACGATTTCCGCTGACGCAGAGCGGTTTTCGTCCCGTCGGCGGTTGCCGTTGGCGCTCACGCGCGGAACTCTCCTTGCGGCGCGGCGGCGGGTCCGGCGGCGGCGCCGGACTCCTTCATCGCCGCGATTTCGGCCTCGCCGTAGCCGACTTCCGACAGAACCTCGTCGGTGTGCTCGCCGAAGGCGGGGGCCGGCCGGGTCGGGTCGGCCGGGGTGCGGCTCAGCTTCACCGGGCTGCCGAGCTGGCGGACCTTGCCGAGCTCGGGCTGGTCGAGCTCGACGACCATCTCGCGGGCCCTGACCAGCTCCGAGCCCAGCGCCTCGTCGAGGTCGAGGACCGGCTCGATGCAGCAGTCGTGCTCGTCGTTGAAGGCGAGCCACTCGTCGCGGCTGCGGGAGCGGAAGACGGCGGCGACCTCTTCCCACGCCTCCGAGCCGGGCGCCTCGAACTGCTTCTCGACCAGATCGGGACGGCCGACGCCGTTGCAGAGGGCGGCCCAGAACTTCGGCTCCAGGGCGCCGCAGGTGACCCAGCCGTCGGACGCTTCGTAGGGCAGGTAACAGACGAGCCCGCCGGCGAGCTGCTGCTCGCCGCGCCGCGGCACCTCACCGTCGCAGAAGTAGCGGCCGGCGACCATCGCCAGCCAGGAGAGGGCGCCGTCGGCCATCGAGACGTCGACCATCTGGCCCTCGCCCGAGCGCCGGCGCTCGTGCAGCGCCGCCATCACCCCGAAGGCGGCCATCAGGCCGCCGCCGCCGAGGTCGGCGATCTGGCCGGCCGACTGCACCGGCGGGCCGTCCTTGGCGCCGGTCAGGCCGAGCAGGCCGACGAGACCGAGGTAGTTCATGTCGTGCCCGGCGCGCTGGGCGTAAGGGCCGTCCTGGCCGTAGCCGGTGATCGCGCAGTAGACGACCGCCGGGTGGGTCTCGCGCATCCGCTCGTAGCCGACGCCGAGCCGGTCGAGGACGCCGGGGCGGAAGCCGTCGAGGACGACGTCGTGGGCGGCGACCAGGCGCAGCAGCGCCTCCCTCCCCCGCTCGGACTTGAGGTCGAGACGGACCGAGCGCTTGCCGCGGTTGAGCGAGAGGTAGAGCGAGGAGCGGGTGCCGAGCCCCTGCTGCTCGTCGGTCCCGTAATAAGGCGGCGCCCAGCGGATGTAGTCGCCCATCCCGGTGTCCTCGACCTTCAGCACCTCGGCGCCGAGATCGGCGAGCAGCAGCGAGCAGAAGCCGCCCGGCAGCAGGCGGGTGAGGTCGAGGACCTTGACGTCTGAGAGAGGGAGATCCGCCATCGGGCGGTCCGCCTAGGCCGCTGCCCGTTTGGGGACGCCCAGCAGCTCGCGCGCCTCGGCGACGCTCGCCGGCCGGCGGCCGATGTCTTCCGCCATCTGCCGCGCCTTGCCGATCAGGTCGCCGTTGGAGCGGCACATCTCGCCGTTCGGCAGGTAGAGGTTGTCCTCGACGCCGGCGCGGACGTTGCCGCCGAGCACCAGCGAGGCGGCGAGCAGCTTCCACTGGTCGCGGGAGATCCCGATCACCTGCCACTGGTTCTCGCCCTCGGGCCCGCCGGGGATCTGGTCGGACATCAGGTTGACGTTGCGAGGGGTCGGGCGAATGCCGCCGGTCACCCCCATCACCAGCGAGATCTGCAGCGGCGGCTTTAAGAGCCCCATGTCGATCAGCGGGTCGAGGTTGGCGACGTGGCCGGAGTCGAAGCACTCGTGCTCGGGCTTGACGCCGATCTCCTTCATCGCCGTCAGGAACTCGACGATCGTGTCGAAGCTGTTCTCGAAGACGGTCTTGAAGACGAAGTCCTTGCGGCGCTTCGAGTACTTCGCGTAGTTCATCGAGCTCATGTTCAGCGCGGCGACGTCGGGACGGCAGGCCCGCAGGTACTCGATCCGCTTCTCGATCGAGATCCCGATCGCCCCGGTCGAGTAGTTGACGATCACGTCGCCGACCTCGGCCAGGATCGCCTCGGTGATCGCCTGGAAGTCATCGACCTCATACGAGGGCGTGCCGTCTGGTTTCCGCGCATGGATGTGGATCTGCGAGGCCCCCTCGTCGACGGCGCGCCGCGCCTCCGCCGCGTACTCCTCGGGCGTATAGGGGATCGCCGGGCACTGATCGCGGTTGGCGATCACGCCGCTGATCGAGCAGCTGATGATCACCGGGTCGTCGAACGAGCTCACGCCGCCGCTCCCCTGTTCCTTATCGGCGAATAGCAACGGGAAGGAACAGACGAATTCATACGGGCATCACTCCATGGCGTTTCTTCGGCTTCTCGACGTGCTTGTTTCGCGACATCTGCAGTGCTTTTGCGATCGTCTGGCGGGTCTCGCGCGGGTCGATGATGTCGTCGATCACCGCGTTGCCGGCAGCGATGTAGGGGTCGATCTGGGCCCGGATCGCGTTCAGCATCGCCTCGCGGGTGGCCTCCGGGTCCTCGGAGGCCTCGATCGCCGAGCGGCCGATGATTTCGACTGCGCCCTCGGCGCCCATCACCGAGATCTCGGCCCCGGGCCAGGCGACGATCAGGTCCGGCTCGTAGGCCTTGCCGCACATCACGTAGTAGCCGGCGCCGTAGGCCTTGCGGACGACGACGGTGACCTTCGGCACCGTGGCGCGGCTGACCGCGTAGAGCATCTTCGCCCCGTGGCGGATGATCCCGGCGTGCTCGACCTTCGAGCCGACCATGAAGCCGGGGACGTCCTGGAGGAAGACGAGCGGGATGTTGAAGGCGTCGCAGAGGTTGATGAAGCGCGCCGCCTTGTCGGCCGAGTCGTTGTCGAGGACGCCGGCCAGCTGCTTGGGCTGGTTGGCGACGATCCCCGCCGGCTGGCCGCCGAAGCGGGCGAAGCAGGTGATCACGTTCTTGGCGAACTTCGGCTTCAGGTCGAACCAGTCGCCGTCGTCGACGATCTCGCGGATCACGTCGTACATGTCGTACGGCTGACGCGGCGACTCGGGGACGATCTCCATCAATTTCTCCGAGGCCCGCTCGATCGGGTCGGAGACGTCGAGCACCGGCGGCCGCTCCTCGCAGTTGGCCGGGAAGTAGGAGAGGTACTTGCGGACCGAGGCGATGCACTCCTCGTCGTCGGCGACCTCGAGGTCGCCCACTCCCGACTTGCGGCAGTGGACCTTGGCGCCGCCGAGGTCCTCCATCGAGATCTCCTCGCCGGTCACGGCTTTGGTCAGGTGCGGGCCGGCGAGCGCCATCGCCCCCTGGCCGGAGACCATCGGCACGAAGTCGGAGAGCGCCGGGATGTAGGCGGTGCCGGCGGCGCAGGGGCCCATCATCGCCGCGACCATCGGGATCACGCCCGACATTTCGACCTCCTCGCGGAAGAGGTGGCCGGAGCCGGCGAAAAGCGAACCCGCCGCCTCCTGGATGCGGGCGCCGGCGCTGTCGAGCAGCCAGACGAACGGCATCCGCTTCTGCAGCGCCATCTCGCGCAGACGGGTGACCTTGAGCTCGCCGGTCATCCCCATCGAGCCGGCCATCACCGTGAAGTCGTAGGCGGCGATGCAGGTGGCGCGGCCGTCGACGTCTCCCCAGCCGGTGACGACGCCGTCGGCTGGCGCCTCGACCCCGTCCATCGCCCGCTGGGCGAAGTGCGGGCGGCCGTGGATCCCCATCTCGACGAAGGTCCCCTGGTCGACCAGGAGGTCGATCCGCTCGCGGGCGGTGAGCTTGCCGCGCTCGTGCTGCTTGGCAATCTTCTCCTCGCCGCCGCCGAGCCTCGCCTTGGCGCGGCGCTCGTGCAGCTGCGCAGTCAGGTCGGCCAGCGGGGCCGTGCCCGGCAGCAGGTTCGGGGATTTCTCCTCGGTCGCCATCGGCGTCAGCGTCCTTTCCACTGCGGGTCGCGTTTTTCGAAGAAGGCGGTGACGCCCTCGACTATGTCCTCCGTGGTGAAGGTGAGCGAGAGCTGCGAGCGGAGGAACTCGAGCGCGTCGTCGAGCGCCATGTCCTGCTGGCGGTACATCGCGTCGTGGCCGAGCCGCATCAGCACCGGGCTCTTGGAGGCGAGCTTCGTCGCCCACTCGTCGACGGCCGCGTCGAACTCCTCCGCCGGGACGACCTTGTTGGCGAGGCCGTACTCGACCGCCTGCTCGGCCGCGAGCCGCTCGCCCAGCAGCATCATCTCGTTGACCTTCTTGCGCGGGACGTTGCGGTAGATGATCGACATGATCATGTAGGGGAAGGCGCCGACGTTGATCTCCGGCGTGCCGAAGGTCGCTCCCTCCTTGGCGATCACCAGGTCGCAGGAGAGCGCCAGGCCCATCCCGCCCGCCAGCACGTGGCCGTTGGCGGCGCAGAGCGAGGGCTTGCCGAGCCGCGGCATCAGCCGGAAGAACTCGAGGAAGAGGTCGGAGGCGAAGTGTTTGGCGACGAGCGGCACGTCGGCGGCGAACCCGCCGAGGTCTGCGCCGGCGCAGAAGACCTTCTCGCCCGAGCCGGTGAGGACGACGGCGCGGACCTCCTCGGAGGCTTTGGCGAGCTTCATCGCCTCGACCAGCTCGACGAGCATCTGGCCGGAGAGCATGTTGCGCTTCTCCGGGTCGTTCAGCGTCACCGTGGCGACGCCGTCGGCAACCTCGTAGGCGACCTTCTCGCCGCTCCACTGATGATCTCCCTCGGGCATCCGGCTCGGGACCATAGCAAGCTGAAAGTAGGAAGTGCTACTGTCCACTCCGCTCAAGGGAACGACCAGAGGAGAGAGACAGTGGCGACCGCGACCGGAAACGGCACCAGCGTCATCAAGCCCGACTTCGAGTCCGGGCGCAAGCACTTCATCTTCAGCCAGGAGCACGAAGACCTGCGCGAGTCGATGCGCTCGTGGGTCGAAAAGGAGCTCTGGCCCCACCGCAACGAGTGGGAGGACACCTACTGGCCGACCGAGAAGATGAAGCGCGCCGGCGACCTCGGCTATCTCGGCCTCTGCTTCCCGGAGGAGTACGGCGGCCAGGGCGGCGACTACTTCTACTCGCTGGTGCGGGCCGAGTGCATGAGCTACTCGGGCTCGGGCGGCACCAACATGGGCTTCGCGGTCCAGACCGACATGGTCCTCCCCCCCATCCACCTGCTCGGCACCGACGAGCAGAAGCGCAAGTACCTGGAACCGGGCCTGAAGGGCGACAAGGTCGGCTCGCTGGGGATCACCGAGCCGGGCGCCGGCTCCGACGTCGCCGGGATCCGCACGACCGCGATCCGCGACGGCGACGAATACGTGATCAACGGCTCCAAGACGTTCATCACCAACGGTCCGCGGGCGAACTTCATCGTCCTCGTCTGCAAGACCGACCCGAACGAGCGCCACGCCGGCATCACCCTCTTCGTCGTCGACCTGCTCGACGAGAACGGTGAGAAGGTCCCCGGCTTCAGCGTCTCCAGCGAGCTGGAGAAGATGGGGATGCACGCCTCCGACACCGGCGAACTGGCCTTCGAAGACGTCCGGGTGCCGGCCGACGCGGTGCTCGGCGAGGTCGGCAAGGGCTTCTACCACATCGCCTGGGAGCTCCAGGGCGAGCGGCTGGTCGCCGCCGCCGGCTGCCACGCGGGGGCGGAGCGGATGATGGAGAAGACCCTCGAGTACGCGAAGGAGCGCGAAGCCTTCGGCCGGCCGATCGGCAAGTTCCAGGCGATCCGCCACAAGTTCGCCGAGATGGCGACCAAGATCGAGGCGGCGAAGCAGTTCACCTACGCGACCGCCTGGCGCTTCGGCAACGGCGAGTATCCGGTCCGCGAGATCACGATGGCCAAGCTCTACGCCTCCCGGATCGCCTGCGAGGTCGCCGACGAGTGCGTCCAGATCCTCGGCGGCTACGGCTACATGAAGGAGTACGAGATCGAGCGCGCCTACCGGGACGTGCGGCTGAATCGGATCGGGGCGGGGACCGACGAGGTGATGCTCGACGTGATCGGGCGGAGCTACGGACTGTAGGGATGATCTTCGTCTGTTCCTTCTTGTTGCTGCTTGACGAAAAGGAACAGACGAATGCGAGGAGCGAGCGATGACCGGGATTGATCGTGTTCGCGCCTACTACGAGGACCTGAACGGGGGTGACGCCGCGGCGGTGTCGTCGCACTTCACCGACGACGCGGTTCACTACTACACGCGGCTCGGGCCGCACGAGGGGGCGAAGGCGATCGGCGATCTCGCTGCACTCGGCGTCTCGACGATCGACGCCCAGTGGTACGTCGAGAACGCGATCGAGCAGGGCGACCAGGTCGCGATCGAGTGGACGATGACCTGGCGCGACCCTCAGAGCGGCGCCAAACGGCTCAACCGCGGCGCCGAGTGGTTCCTGATCCGCGCGGGGAAGATCGCCGAGGTGCGCGCCTACCACCATGGGGGCAAGAAGAACCCGCAGGGCGACCTGCTCGGCTTCGACCACGAGGGGCGCGGCTACCGGATGCTCGCGGACTGGGAGGCGCCGGCGCGGGCCGTCGAGGACGGGGTCACCGACGAGGACGCCGGATGACCGTGGTCAAGGACAGCGGGGCCCGGGCGACCCTCCCCCCTTTCGGCGAGGAGCACGAGGAGCTGCGGGAGACGGTTTCGCGGTTCGTCAAAAGCGAGATCGCGCCGAACGTCGACGAGTGGGAGGCGGCGCGGGAATTCCCGCGGGAGCTGTTCTCCCGCTGCGCCGAGCTCGGCTTCCTCGGCCTGAAGTTCCCGGAGGAGCTGGGCGGCCAGGGCGGCACCCACCTGCACGACGCGGTCTGGGTCGAGGAGCTGGCCCGCTCGGGCGGCTCCGGCGGCGTCGCCGCCGGGCTCAACGCCCACGCCTCGATCGCGATGCCGCCGATCTTCAAGTTCGGCACCGAGGAGCAGAAGCGGCGCTGGCTGCCAGCCGGGATCGCCGGCGAGAAGATCGGGGCCCTGGGCATCACCGAGCCCGGCGCCGGCTCCGACGTCGCAGCAATCTCTACCACCGCGGTGCGCCACGGCGACACCTACGTCGTCAACGGCGCCAAGACCTTCATCACCAACGGCGTCCGCGCGGACTTCCTCGTCTGCGCCTGCAAGACCAGAGAGGAGGGCGGCCACGGCGGCATCTCCTTCCTCCTCCTCGAGCGCGAGATGCCCGGCTACGAGGTCAGCGCCAAGCTGGAGAAGATGGGCTGGCACTCCTCCGACACCGGCGAAATCTCCTTCACCGACGTCGAGGTCCCGGCCGAGAACCTGCTCGGCGAGGAGAACGGCGGCTTCAAGCTGATCATGGCCAACTTCGCCTGGGAGCGGCTGCTGATGGCGATCGGCGCCGTCGGCGCTATGCAGCGCCTCATAGAGACGACCGTCGCCTACGCCACCGACCGCGAAGCCTTCGGCCGGCCGATCGGCAAGTTCCAGGCGATCCGCCACCACGTCGCCGAGATGGCGACCAAGGCCGAGTGCAGCCGCGCCCTCACCTACAACTCCCTGCGCCTCTTCCACGAAGGCCAGGACTGCATCCAGGAGGTCTCGATGGCGAAGCTGATGACCCAGCGCGCCGTGCTCGAGATCGCCGACCAGTCCCTGCAGATTCACGGCGGCTACGGCTACATGCGCGAGTACGGCATCGAGCGCGCCGTCCGCGACGCCCGCCTCGGCCCGATCGGCGGCGGCACCGACGAGGTCATGAAGGAGATCGTCGGCAAGACGATGGGACTGTAGGCGGCCTGCTAAATGCGGCGGAGCCCCGGAGAAGTATCAAGCCGGAGACCGGCACCAATCCTCGCTGAAGCTCTCCAGCAACCATAGCATCGGCCGAGCCCAAACGACCGTTGTGGCGCAGACGCAGGTTACGCAGTTATGCACTCACCGCACTACGGAACCTCGACCGTAGACCAGAATTATCAACAGGTAGTCATTTGCGGCGACCAGCCAGGATCCCGGACGACAGGAAGGCCCAATTGCCAACCGGGTTGCACTACGGGACTGTCAAGACAGTCCCGTAGTGTCGGACCTAAATCTCAGTCAGCTACATGTAGGCGTAACCGATCCAGCGAAGTGGAGCTGCATTGTCTCCTGCAACGACGATGTAGATGTTGAGTCGCCACCCGACGGAATATCTGATACTAAGTCATACATAGTTCCTGTTGTTGTGATCTGTCGATATTTCTGTAATGAACTAGTTGGGGTAGCAGGTTCGAAATTGAGATTGAATGTAGTTCCTGCCGTTCCACAATTCGGACTCTCGAGTTCACCGATCACGCCGTTGCCTGTTAGTTTCACTGAAAGCAGGCCTCCTGCACAGCTAAACGTTACATCGGGCGATCCGCCGGCGTGACTTGCATTGTCAATTGTAAGAAGCAGACCAATAGGTGTTGCACCGTCTGAGACAGGCTCACCAATGATTACATTATGAAATGTTTTATTGGTAAGAGTCACTGTTCCCGCAGTTGCACCAGATTGACATTTGGTTCCAAATGTATTCTCTATACAGCCACTCCAGTCCAGCGTAATTATACCTGTAGTTTTGGAGAGATATGTTCCGGTTCCGCTAAGTTCAGTGCAAATTACTACGTCACCGTTAGCCGCTCTTAACGTCATACTGTTGACTTTTGTGACTTGGAAGGTTGCGTCACTATTATCGAGTTCCCATTCACCTGCTGACGCAACAGCCGGTAGCCCAAACAGCACTGAGGTGACCGCCGCAAATACTAGAAATGCAATCTTCTTGCTCATGATCGGCCTTTCCAAGGATAAGAACAAGTCGCTTGGTAGGCTGTCCATCTGTAACGAGCTGAGTTCTGCGGGTCAACAGACCCTTGTGTTTTGACCAGACCTTCCCAGCAGCGATCAAAATGGAACACTGTTTTGCCCTGCAAGTTAAGGTCGCCGGTTATAGCCGCTCGCAAGCCTGAGCGTGAGCACAATCTCGCCGAGGCAGGTTGAAAGAATGACCCGGCGCGCCACCGCAGCCCTTGGTCAAGGTGAGGTTGACTTCCGCTCTCGACCTGCCCGCGCATTTCGATCGCGCTACAGGCTTAGGCCAAATCGAATCCGACCAGTCCTCTAGATCCACGGCGGTTACGGCTACATGCGCGAGGACGGCATCGAGCAAGCCGTGCGCGTCGCCCGCCTCGTCCCGATAGGCGGCGGCACGGGTCGATGCAGCGACCTACTGGGTTTGGGCCAGGAACGAGATCCGGCCCAGGGGTTCGCCGGCGGCGAAGACGTTCTGCTTTTCCTGCGGCTTGGCGAAGACTTCGTTGAAGATCGCGGCGGTGGAGTCGGTCAGGAGCAAGCTGCCGCCGTTGATCGCAAGCGTCCGGCGGGTCGGATCGATGACCGTCGAGCCGACGGGAAGTGAGAGGGCGGCGATGGCCAGCGGGCCCGCCTTGCCCGCGTATGGAGGCGAGGGTTTGACTTCGACTTCGGGGCGGAGGGCCGCGCCATCCAGATCGAGGATCGGCTCGGCCCAGATCACCTGGCCGCCTCCCAGCTGCAGCAGCTCCATTGCTCCCTGCAGCTGCAGGGAGCCGCTGCTGAGGTCGGTGGCCAGGTTGCCAGCGAAGATCGGCATGGTGAAGGCGCCGGGGCGTTCGGCCGGGAAGATCGGGTTGACGGCGACGTGAAGGTCGTTCAGCTTCGCCGCCAGGCCGGGATCGAGCTCGAGCTGCACCGCGCCTTTGCCCAGGACGGTCACGGTCGCCGGATTCGTCTTGGTCACGGCCGACCCGATCGGCATGCCCTCGTGGAAGACGTCGCGGAGCCGAAGGCGCTTGGAGAGGCGGGTGGCGAACTTGGCCGTGAGCCTCATCGTCGAGACGGTGACCTTGTCGGCGAACCCCTGGCGACCCACCGCCAGCCGCTGGGCCGGGCCCAGCTTCAACTGTCCGCCCCCGAGCTTGACGACGAGGGGCGAGCTGGGCCGGGTCGTTTTCAGCTGCAGGCGCTTGAGGGCGACCGGGGGGCCCGTTCCCTGAAGCAGCACCGTGCCGCCGTGCTCGACCGTCCCCTTCTTCGTCGTTGGATCGAATCGGCCATTAGAGACCGGGAAGCGCAGGGCGCCGCCCTTGACCGAGGCCCCTTCCCGCGCGCTCAGCCTCACCCCGTGTGCCTTGAGAAGTTTGAGAAAGCCCTTGTCCAGCTTGAGGACGGTGACGCCGGAGGCGAGCGGGTCGTAAGTCGCGTGGGCAGACGGCGCGCAGGCGAGGACCGAGAGCACCAGCACCGCCGCGAGAAACAGGGGGCGCGCTTTCACCCTTTCACCCCGCAGGTCTTGACGACGTCGAGCGCGATCGGGCTTTCTTCGGCGAAGAAGAAGCTCGCCTTGGCGAGGAGGAAACTGGTCAGGCGGGCACCTGGTGGCGCCGGGCAACTGGCGTTGAAATAACTGCGTTGCACACCGTGGTGCATGAATTTCCGCCGCAACGTCAGCTTGACCCGGTCGACGAATCCCCAGCTGCCGAGCGCCTGCGGAAAGTCGGCGGTCAGCTGGGTCCCGAACAGACCATCGTGGATGCGCTTGATCTTGAAGGTGATCACGAACGAGGTGTTGAACGGCTGGGTGGTGAAGATATGAGCGAATAGAACCGGGCTGCCATGCTGCCTCCCGTTGAAGATAAGCAGCCTCCCCCGCGTCCTGTACGGCCGCTGTTCGGGCAGTACCACCGAGGCCCAGAAGCGACCGGAGCCGACCACAGCGTCACCGCAGTTGGCGAGCGCACGATTGGTCGTACCGGGCTGGATCTGCTTGATGGTGCAAGTCGGGATCCCCTCTGGTCGCAGCTGCCCGTTCCGGTTGACCTTGATCACCATCTTCTGCAGCTGCGGCGGCAACGTGTGGCCCACGGTTCCGATGTGCCCCGAGATGAAGACGGCAACCGGGCCAGGATGATCTCGGGGAAGCCTGAACGGCAGAACCTGGCCGAGGACAGTGATGCGAAGGCTGCCGGTCTGGACGATGGCCGCCGTCGCCGTGGAGGCGACGAGGGCAAGCGCAACTACGGATGCGAGGAGCTTCCCCCTGCGTCCTCTAGTCACAGCTCAGCGCGCTTGAGCCCAGCGCGGGGCCTTCTTCCATCTTGAACCCCACACCGATTCGAGCAACCACCCTTCCCCCTTCAATTCCCTCAGGGCCAACTGCAGTTTCTGAGACCTGCTTACCACTGAATATCAGCAGAAGCCAACCTCAGCACTCGTAAAGCTGCACGCGGCAGCCAATCAGCGCCCGCGCTTCGCCTTCTTCCCCCCGCACCGCGCCTTCACCACCGGCTTGAATTCGTGCCGCCGCCCGTTCTGGCCCTTGAGGGCGGCGATCGCGCGGTGCTTGCCCCGGCAGAGGTTGGTGGAGTTGGTGATCAGGCCCTTCTTGCCGCCCTGCATCTCCAAGACGAACTTG
>DASTBO010000134.1:0-19778 GCA_035712025.1 Solirubrobacterales bacterium | reverse complement strand
GGCGCTGCGGCCGTCCGCCGGGTCGGGGGCCCGGTCGATCAGCCCCTCCCTTTCCAGGCAGCCGAGGGTGCGGGTGATCGTCGGCCGT
This sequence comes from Solirubrobacterales bacterium, assembly GCA_035712025.1. Taxonomy (GTDB): domain Bacteria; phylum Actinomycetota; class Thermoleophilia; order Solirubrobacterales; family 70-9; genus VAYN01. Next base: position 19,690 of record DASTBO010000134.1, on the reverse strand, counting down.
TTGACCCGCTCGATCGCGGCGATCTCGCTGGGGGTCAGCGGACCGTGGCGCTCGATCGTCGCCAGCGCCGCGACCGAGGTCGGGGTCAGCCCGGAAGTCTCGGCCGCCGCCTCCTGGCGCAGCCGCCGGGCGGTGCGGACGATCGCCGTGCGCAGGTGCGCCGCGCGCTCGGCAAGTGGGATCTCGGTCGGCTTCGTCATCATGATTAGCGTTGGTAATTAGTTTAGCAAACTACCTGTGTGACCAAGTCCCAACACCGGTGCGACCTCCGGCCTTACGCTCTCGCCATGGCCTCGAGGTCCGACTTCGACGTAGCCATCGCCGGCGCCAGCCTCTCCGGCTGCACCGCGGCGATCCTGCTGGCTCAGGCCGGAGCCCGGGTTGCGCTGATCGAGAAGCAGCCCGATCCGGCGGCCTTCAAGCGGGTTTGCTCGCATTTCGTCCAAGCCTCTGCCGTGCCGACGGTCGAGCGAATCGGGCTCTACGAGCCGATCCTCGCGGCCGGCGGGCTGCGCTCGCGGATCCACGTCCGGACCCCCTGGGGGTGGATCGAACCGACCGCGAAGCGCGAGGCCTACTGCCTCAACCTGCGCCGCGAGCTGCTCGACCCGATGCTGCGGGAGAGGGCGGCCGCGCAGGCGGGCGTCGAGCTGATCCTCGGCCAGAACGTCTGCCGGCTGCTGCGGGACGGCGAGCGCGTCGCCGGCGTCGCCGCCCGCGACCGCGACGGCAACGAGCGGGAGATCGGGGCGCGGCTGACCGTCGGCGCCGACGGCCGCGACTCGCGGGTCGCGCAGCTGGCCGGCGTCAGGGACAAGACCCTCCCCCACGGGCGCCTCGCCTATGGCGGCTACTTCGAGGGCCCGAAGCCGCGGTTCTGGCCCGACGGGCTCTCCTGGTTCCTCGACCCCGACTTCGCCGCCGCCTTTCCCACCGACGGCGACCAGATCTTCTACATCGCGATGACGAGCAAGGACCGCGCCGCCGAGTTCAAGCAGGACCCGGAGCGGGCGCTGGTCGAGCACGTCTCCGCCGTCCCCGACCCGCCCCCGATCGGCGAGAGCCGGCTCGTGGCGCCGGTGCAGGGCAAGGTCGAGATGCCCAATCGCGTGCGCGGCCCGGTCGGGCCCGGCCTCGCCCTGGTCGGCGACGCGGCCCTCGCCACGGACCCCCTCTTCGGGGTCGGCTGCGGCTTCGCCTTCCAGTCCGCCGAATGGCTCGCCGACAGCGTCTCCCCCGCGCTGCGCGGGGTCGATTCCCTGGAGAACGGGCTGCGGCGCTACCGGGGCCGGCACCGCCGGCAGCTGGGGATGCACGCCTTCGCGATCCACGACTTCGCCACCGGCCGCAGGCTGTCCCTCGTCGAGCGAACGATGATGGCCACCGCAGTCCGGGACCGGAAGGCGGCGGCGCTGTTCGAGGCGATCGGCACGCGGCGGAAGACCCCGCCGCAGCTGATCCTGCCGATGGCGCGGCGGGTGGTCGCCGCCAACGCCGGGCGACTGCTCAGGCGGGCGCGCTACTCCTAGGCGGCGAAGCGGGCTTCGGAGCGGGCCTTGGCCTTGGCGGCCTCGACCTCGCGGTTCTTCGGCGGCGCCTTGGTGACGAGGGAGTCGAGCAGCCGCCGGGTGGCGGCGGCAACCTCCTCGACGGCCTCGTCGAAAGCCTCGGCGTTCGCCTGCGAGGGCTTGGTCGAGCCGCTGACCTTGCGCACGTACTGCAGCGCCGAGGCCTGGATCTCCTCCTCGCTGGCGGGTGGATCGAAATTGTGGAGGGTTCTGATGTTCCGGCACATGCGCCGATCATAGAACTGCGCACGATTCGAGAAGAGCCGAGGTGGCCGGTGTGGAATCCTCAGTCGCCATTGCAGCGGTGTGACTTATGGACCCAGAGGGTTCAAAAGTCCCACCCCTCGATGTTCTATCTCATCTCGCTCTACATGCAGCAGGTGCTCGCGGCCTGATCAACACCTCCCAGCAGGTCGGCGGCGCCCTCGGCCTCGCCGTCCTCGCCGCGATCGCCAACTCCGAGATCGGCACCTCGACCGAACCCGCCGTCCTCACCGACGGCTTCTCCTCCCCCTTCCTCGTCGGCGCCGGCTTCGCCCTCCTCGGCCTCCTCACCACTCTCCTCCTGATCCGCACCGCCGACAGCAAGGCCCACGTCGAGCTGGGCGCAGAACCAGCGACGGAATCCAGCGCATAAGTCCCCACCGTGAGTCGAGATGACACCGAAGTGTCATTTCTTTGGGTTTTTCAGTAACGCCAGTTGAAGTGGCGATTTAAGCCCCTAGGATCGGCCGCAGGAGGGTGATGGAGGCGGGTGCCTCCAGGCAGTTGACGCCTGCCCTGCCCGGTTTCACCGCCGGGTCCGGTTCGAGTTTGGCGCCCTCCGCAGAAGTACCGCGGCAAGCGAGTCGGGAATGGATGAGCAGCGTGCTTGCTTTGAGGGCACAGGTGTCAGCTGCCTGCGGGGTGGTTCCCGCATCACCAGAACTCGACCCGCCTCGCGGCGGGTCTTGTCGTTTCTGGGGACAAGGGCCGGTGGGCGGGCCGTCGAATCAGTCGCGGTGAGCGCAGACGCCGCCCAGCCGCACGCCCACTTCGAGCCGGGGATGGACGCTCGCAGCACGCGGGTGGCCGAACGGTTGAAGACGCCGATGCTGATCGCGGCGGCGTTGACGCTGCCGACCGTGGCGATCACCGAGTCCGAGCCCGGCGGGCTGCTGGAGACGATCGCGGTCGTCCTCAACTGGGTCACCTGGACCGCCTTCCTGTTCGAGTTCGTGGTGATGCTCTCGGTCGTGCCGGACCGGCGGCGGTGGCTGCGGCACCATCCGCTCGACTTCGTCATCGTCTTCTTCACGCCGCCGGTCCTCCCCGCCGGCCTGCAGAGCCTGCGGGTCCTGCGCCTCTTGCGGCTGCTGCGGCTGCTGCGGCTCGCGCAGCTCTCGCGCGAGGTCTTCTCGCTCGAGGGCGTTCGCTACGCAACGCTGCTGGCGACCCTGACCGTGATCGGCGGCGCCGCCCTCTTCGACGCCTTCGAGCAGCGCCAGGACCTCGACTTCTGGGACGACATCTACTGGACGATCACGACGATGACGACGCTCGGGTCGAACATCGAGCCGACCACGACCGGCGGCGAGATCGTCTCGGTCTTCGTCCTCCTCGTCGGGATCGGGTTCGTCGCCCTCCTCACCGGCTCCTTCGCCCAGCGCTTCCTGGCGCCCGAAATCGCCGAGATCGAGGAGGAGCTGGAGGAGGAGCAGCTGACCGCCGAGGCGCTGGCGCTGCGCGAGCTGAAGAGCGTCCAGGAGCAGCTGCAGGCGCTCGAGCTCGCGATCGAACGCATGGCGAGGCAGTAGGCCCCGCGGTCAGTCGCCCTTGGCCTGCTCCTCGGCGATCTTCGCCTCGAGCTCTTTCATCACTTCGGGGTCGCGCAGGGTGGTGACGTCGCCCAGCGCCCGGCCCTCGGCGATGTCCCGCAGCAGCCGGCGCATGATCTTCCCCGAGCGCGTCTTCGGCAGTTCCTCGGCCCAGACGATTCGCTTCGGCCGGGCGAATTTCCCGATCCGCTCGGCGACGGTGGCGCGGATGCCCTCGACCAGCTCGTCGCTGGCGTCGACGTGGCCGCGGAGGGTGACGAAGGCACAGATCGCCTGGCCCGTCTGCTCGTCCGATTCGCCGATCACCGCCGCCTCGGCGACGTCGGTGTGGGCGACGATCGCCGACTCGACCTCGGCGGTCGAGAGCCGGTGGCCGGAGACGTTGACGACGTCGTCGATCCGGCCGATCACCCAGAAGTAGCCGTCCGAGTCCCGACGGGCGGCGTCGCCGACCAGGTAGCGCTCGCGGCCGAAGCGCGCGAAGTAGGTCTCGACGAAGCGGTCGTCCTCTTTGTAGAGGCCGCGCAGCATCGAGGGCCAGGGGCGGTCGAGGACCAGCAGGCCCTGGCCTTCTTCGACCGGCTCGCCCTCGGACTCGTCGACGACCTGCGCCTCGACCCCGGGGAACGGCGTCGTCGCCGAGCCCGGCTTGGTCGCGGTGATCCCCGGCAGCGGCGAGATCATGATCGCGCCGGTCTCCGTCTGCCACCAGGTGTCGACGATCGGGCAGCGGCCGCCGCCGATCACCTCGTGGTACCAGAGCCAGGCCTTGGGATTGATCGGCTCGCCGACCGAGCCGAGCAGGCGCAGCGAAGAGAGGTCGTGCTCGGCCGGCAGCTCGGCCCCCCACTTGATGAAGGTGCGGATCGCGGTCGGCGCCGCGTAGAGGATCGTCGCCCGGTAGCGGGCGGCGATCTCCCACCAGACCCCCCTGTGCGGGTAGTCGGGCGCCCCCTCCCACATCACCGAGGTCGCCCCGTTGGAGAGCGGTCCGTAGACGATGTAGGAGTGGCCGGTGACCCAGCCGACGTCGGCGGCGCACCAGTAGACGTCGGACTCCGGCTTCAGGTCGAAGACGTAGCGGTGGGTGGCGGTGACGCCGGTCATGTAGCCGCCGGTGGTGTGGAGGATCCCCTTCGGCTTCGCGGTCGAGCCCGAGGTGTAGAGGATGTAGAGCGGGTGCTCCGCCTCCATCGGCTCGGCCGGGCACTCAGGGTCGGCCGCCGCCATCGCCTCGTCGTAGAAGACGTCGCGGCCATCGGTCATCGGGCAGTCGATCCCGGTGTGGCGGACGACGACGATCTTCTCCAGGGCGTGATGGCTTGCCATGTGCTCGTCGACCGCCGGCTTGATCGGCGCCGTCTTGCCCTTGCGCCGCGCCCCGTCGACCGTGATCAGCGCCTTCGCTTCGGAGAAGTCCATCCGCTCGGCGACCGACTCGGCCGAGAAGCCGCCGAAGACGACGTTGTGCGGGGCGCCGATCCGGGCGCAGGCGAGCATCGCGACGACGACCTCGGGGATCATCGGCAGGTAGATCCCGACCACGTCGCCCTTCCCGACCCCGAGGTCCTTGAGCGCGTTGGCGAAGCGCTGGACGTCGCGGTGGAGGTCGGCGTAGGTGACGTCGCGCTCCTCCCCCTCCTCACCGCGCCAGTGGTAGGCGACGCGGTCGCCGTTGCCCGCCTCGACGTGACGGTCGAGGCAGTTGTAGCTGGCGTTGAGCCTGCCGTCGGCGAACCACTCGTAGAAGGGCGGGTTGGACGCGTCGAGCCCCTGGCTCGGCTCGACGTCCCAGTCGATCAGCTCCTTCGCCTGTGCCGTCCACCACGCCTCCGGGTCGGCGGCGGCTTCCTCGTACACGCCCGGGTCCGACCACAGCGCGTTCGCCCGGAACTCCTCCGGCGGGTCAAATCTCTCGACCCCGAGCATCTCCTCCAACTGCTGCTCAAGATTCATGACGCAAACCTACCCCAGCCCGCCTAGGTGGAACGTCGTTTCCAGACTTTTGGTTCCTATGGGAACCAAAAGTCTGGAAACGATGGCGTCAGAGACCCGCGGGGTGGCGGGCGACGAAGCCTTCCGGCGACGAGGCCCAGGGGTCGTGCCAGCGGGGGCCGGCGCCGCCGCTGGTGTCGAAGGAGATGCCGGCGACGACCATCCAGGCGTGGCTGGCGTTGGCGTAGACGGTGATCCAGCGGCCGGGGCCCGGTTCGCCCCAGGTCTCGAGGCCGGTCGAGTCCAGCGGGCTTTCCAGCAGGCCGCCACCGTGCAGCGCGTAGCTGACCGAGCCCGAGCAGTCGTAGCCGGAGGATTCGAAGGAGCCGTGGCCGCCGCCCCAGACGTAGGGCGTGGTGGCGATCGCGTTGGCGGCGGCGACCACGTCCTTGACCGCCTGCGGCGCCGAGGCCGGGGCGCTGGCTTCGCTTTCGGTGATCAGCTGGGCTTCCTGACCCGGGTTGAGCGGCGCCGGCAGCTGGCCTTCGGTCGCGTCGCCGCCTTCGGAGGCGATCTGTTCGGAGATCACCGAGAGGTTGTCGCTGAGCTGGGCTTCGCGGGACTGCAGCGCGTCGAGCGCTTCCTGGCGCTCGACCTGTTCGGCCTTCAGTTCCTGGAAGCGGGCCGCGGCTTCCGCCCGGGCGCTGGCGACTTCCCGCTCCTTGGCGGCGACTTCGTCGCGCGCCGCTTCGATCTCGGCCCGCTGCTCGTCGAGCCGCTCGACCGCCGAGCGGACCTGGTCGCGCAGGGTCTTGACCCGGTCGACCACGGCGTCGTCGTAAGCCTGGATCTGGCGCAGGTATTCGGTCTGCGCTTCCATCTCCGACCAGTCCTGGGAGTCGAGGATCGTGTTGAGGACGTCGGGCGAGCCCGCCTCGTAGATCGCCACGAGGCGGTCGCCGAGCAGGTCGAGCGCGCGCTTCAGCTTCGCCCGCACCCGCTCCAGGTGCGCTTCTTCGGCTTCCAGCGCCTCGGTCGCCCGATCCAGTTCTGCCTGCTTCTCGGCCAGTTCGGCCTCGACCGCCTCCTGTTCCTGGCGCAGGGCCGAGACTTCGCCCAGCTTCGCGTCGATCGCCGCGTTCTGGGCGGCGATCGATTCCGCCAGGTCTTCCTCCTGGTCGCGAACGCCTTCCAGCTTGTCGCGCGTCTTCTCCAGTTTTTCCTGCGGGTCGGCGGGGGCCGTTTCCGCCCAGGCGACCGCCACCGCGCAGGTGGCGGCCAGGAGCAGCGCGGCGAAGACCAGGGCGCGGCGCCGAGCCGCGCTCGTGGAGGAGCTGAACAGCACGGCGGCGCAGGCTAGCGGAGCCGCCTAAACCCGCCGCAAGTGGTCCATAACCCGCAAGTTTCCTTGCAATTTGCGAGTTTTGGAGGAGTCCGGGGGCCGCCGTCGACCCCCGGACCCGGACTGGATCAGGCCAGCAGCTTGGCCTTCGCCTGGTCGAACTCCTCCTGGCTGAGGTCGCCTTTGGCCTTCAGCTCGGAGAGCTTGTGCAGCTCGTCGGCGGAAGAACCGGCTCCGGCCTGCTCCCGCACGTATTCGTCGAAATGCTTTTTCGCGTCGGCCTGGGCCTTGATCGTGCGATCGCGCATGCCGCTGCCGCGGGCGATCAGGTAGATCAGCGAGGCCAGGAACGGGATTACGACCAGGAACAGGCACCACCCCGCCTTGCCCCAGCCGGATAGCTCGTGGTCACGGAAGAGGTCGGTGAGGATCGTGATCAGGATCCAGATCCAGATCACGAAGAAGAACACCTCGAGCGCGATGAGGAGGAGTTCCCCAAAGCTGACGTCGGCGATTGGGAGCGGCACGATAAGTCCTTTCGTTTTCGCAAGTGCTGTCACTCGCAGCTTCTCACTATTCCGGACGCTGTTCGGGGCTCCTCCCCGCCGCATCCCCGGTTTTCAGCTTGATCGCGAAGAGGACGATCGCCACCGAGGTGGCGAGGTTGAGGCTGGAGACCCCCTCGCGCATCGGGATCGCGATCCGCGCGTCGGCTCGCTCGAAGACCTCGCGGCTGAGGCCGTGGCGCTCGGTGCCGAAGGCGAGGACGGCGCGGTCAGGGAGCCGCTCCGGGGCCAGATCCTCCCCGTCGGGGTCGATCGCCAGGAGCGGCCGGTCGCTCGCCGGCAGCGAGGGCGCCTTGGCGACGGGGAGCGCGAACTGCAGGCCGGCGGCGCCGCGCACCGCGTCGGGGTGCCAGGGGTCGTTCTCGCCGGTGGCGATCAGCGCCGCCGCCCCGGCCGCGGCCGCGACCCGGATGCAGGCGCCGATGTTGCCCATGTTGCGCGGCTGCTCGAGCAGGACGGCCGGGGCCGGCGCCCGGTCGGCCAGCGCCGCGGCGAGGTCGACCCGCGGCCGGCGGGCGATCGCGGCGACGCCGGTGTGCGGGACCAGCGGCACCAAGTCGGCCAGGGTCTCCTTGTCGACCGCCTCGACCCGGCCGGAGATCTGCCCCGCCAGGTCGGGGGCGAGGTCGGCCGCCATCGCCTCCAGCGCGGATGGGTCGACGGCCACCGCCTCGATCACCTCCGCCCCGAACCGCAGTGCGTGCTTGAGGGCGTGGAAGCCCTCGACGACGGTCAGCTCCGGGTCGCGGCGAGCGGTGCGGAAGCGCACCGCGCGTTCGTGCTCTTCGCGGCCCATCGGCGAATCATGACTGGCCGGCTGGTCGTGGGCTCAGCTGGCGAGCTGCGCCTGCGCCAGCTGGTCGCGGCCGCTGGCCTTCGCCAGGTACAGCGCCTCGTCGGCGCGCCGCAGCAGGTCGTCGATCGACTCGCCGTGCTCCCAGAGCGCGAGCCCGGCCGAGCAGGTCTGCCCCATCGGCGTCCTCTCCCGCAGGCGTTCGACGATCTCCGCCGCCTGCTCGGGCTCGGTGTCCGGCAGGACGACGAGGAACTCCTCGCCGCCGAAGCGCACCAGTGTGTCTTCGCCGCGCAGGGCGCCGTCCCACTCGCGGGCGCAGGCGCGCAGGACCTCGTCGCCGGCGAGGTGGCCGTGGGTGTCGTTGTAGGCCTTGAAGTGGTCGATGTCGATGATCGCCAGGCTCAACGGCAGCTCGTTGCGGCGGGCGCGGGCCATCTCCCGCGGCAGCATCTCCTGCAGCACCCGCCGGTTGGGCAGGGCGGTGAGGGCGTCGTGGCGAGCCAGGTCCTGGACCTCGCCGAGCAGCCGCTCGCGCTCGGCCTCGATCAGCTTCAGCTGGGTGACGTCGGTCGAGCGCGCGTAGACGAGGCCCTCGTCCTTGGTCAGGGTTGCGCTGGTGCGCAGCCAGTGCCAGCTGCCGTCCTTGGCTTTGACCCGGGTCTCGAGGCTGTTGGAGCTGCCGGTCTGGAAGAGGCTCAGCGCCTCGGCGAGGGCGCGCTCGTGGTCCTCGGGGTGGGTGAGGTCGAGCAGCCGCATCCCTTCCAGCTCCTCGGCCGAGTAGCCGAGCTGGCGGGTCCAGGCGCCGTTCACCTCGCGGCAGCGCCCTTCCTCGTCCATCGTGCAGAGCATGTCGTGGGAGAGCTCGAAGAAGCGGCGGGCACGCTTGTCGGAGCGGGACTGGGCGCTGACCATGCCGGTGATCAGCAGCATCACCACGCTGAGCGAGATGACGGTGAACAGCCAGCGGGTCAGCGGCGAGTATCCGGCGGTGTTTTCGACCAGGAGCAGCGTCAGCGCGTAGACGCCCAGCAGCCAGGCGAGGTGCATGATCGCCAGCCGGCGCGGGAAGAAGTAGGACGAGATCAGCGTCGCCCAGACCCAGATCGTCCCGTACTGGCCGACGGCAGCGCCGGACTCGTAGATCAGCAGCCCGGTGACGGCGACCGTGGCGGCGATGATGGCGTGGACGGCGGGTCGCGAGATGCGGGCGAGGAAGGCCGCGCAGCCGAGGCCGGCCAGGGCCATCGCGGCGGCGGTGAGGAACAGCGCGGTTTCGTCGCCGCCGCTCGGGTGCGGCAGCGCCAGCGAGAGGGCGACGAGCCCGGCGCCCGCGATCGGGAGGGCGGCGGCGGCGCGCGCTTCCCAGCTTCCGGTTGCGTACTTCGCTACCCGATTTTGGGGATCCGCCATGCCCGAGGCATCGGCAAAACCGCCTATTTCCTTTAGCCCCGAACGACCTGGAACTGGCCCATCAGGCCATGGTCCTCGTGGTCCAGCATGTGGCAGTGGATCACGAACTTGCCGGTGTGGTCGGAGAAGTGGCCGGCGAGGAGGATCGTTTCGTTCGGGTAGACGAAGAACGTCTCCTTCAAGCAGTCTTCGTATGCGGGCGGCGCCTTGCCGTTGCGCTCGAGCAGGTACCAGTCGGTGTGGTGCAGGTGCATCACGTGGGCGACGTTCGTCTTGTTGACGATCTCCCAGGTCTCGGTCGTGTTCAGCTTCGGGAACGCCTCGGAGTGGGCCGGGTTGAAGGTCCGGCCGTTGATCCGCCAGGTGGTCTTGAAGAAGCCGCCGATCGTGATCTCCCAGCGCTTGTCGGGCTCGCGGCCGGCCTTGCGGGCCCAGGCCGGCAGCGGCCGCAGGTGCCGGGGCACGCGGCTGCGGTCCGGAACATGGCCGCTGCCAACCCGGAACTGCATCAGGGCGCCGCCGTAGGTGTGGGCGCCGTCGGGATTGCGGCCGGCATGGCGCTTGCTGCTGCGCAGCTCGACGCTCTCGCCGCGGGCGGCCGAGAAGTCGACGAGCACCTCGACCCGCTCGGCCGGGCCGAGCAGGATCTCGCGGCGGCGGATCGGCTTCGGCATCAGCCCGCTCTCGGTCGCGATCTGGACCATCGTCAGGCCGCCGGTCAGCTGCAGGTTGTAGCTGCGGAAGGAGGAGACGTTGAGCAGGCGCAACCGGTAGCGGCAGGGAGCGACCCGGTGATGGGGCATGAAGGCGCCGTTGACGAGGATCGTCTCGGCGAGGATCCCGTCGGCCGGCGGCCGGCGGCCGTCCGCGAAGGGGTCGGTCAGCTGGTTGCGACGGTCGAAGGTGCGGTCGCAGATCATCAGCGGCAGATCGCGGCCGCCGCGGGGCAGCGGCAGCGATTCCTCGAGCTCGTCGTCGACGATCCACATCCCGGCCAGCCCCTTCCAGACGTGCGGCGCGGTGCGGTCGAGGCGGTGGTCGTGGTACCACTGGAACGAGGCGCGTTCGGGGCGCCCGTCCTCGGTCAGGTCGTAGACGTAGGTCTTGCGGCGGCCGGGCGCGAGCAGCGTGTCGTTGCCGGACTCGCGCTCCGAGAGCCCGTTCGGGATGCGGCAGAAGCGGGAGGCCGGCTGGGCCGCGGTGAGGCCGCCGGGCTGGCCGTCGAACTGGGTCCGGTTGTGGCCGCCGTGGAGGTGGACCGAGAGCTCGCCGACCGCCTCCGGCAGCTGGTGGTGGAAGGTGACGCGGGTGCGACGGCCGGCGCGGCGGCGGATCGTCGGGCCGGGGAAGGTGCCGCCGTAGGTCCAGAGCCTCGTCTTCGGCCCGGGGAGGATCTGCTGCTCGGCCTCGCGGATCGGAATCCGGATGTGGTCGTCGCGCAGGACCTCCGGGATCGGCAGCCTGGCGCGGAACGGGGTCGCCGCCAACGCTGGCGGCGGCTCCGCGGTCAGCGGCAGGAGGCCGCCGCTCCTGCCGCGAATCGGCAGGAGCGTGGCCAGGGCACCGCCGCCGAGGGCGCCGAGAAAGGCTCGGCGCCCGAAGCGGCGGTGCGGAGCTGAGGGCTTCCCAGACGTACCGCTAGCTGGTCGGCGTGGGGAGCGGCGCGACCGGAGCGACCACGTTCACTTTGCCCTGCATCCAGGGATGCACGGCGCAGAGGTAGTAGAGCGTGGAGCCGGCTTCGGCGGTGACTTCCTGGCTGATGGTCTCACCCTTCTTTTCGGTGAACCAGGAGTCGCCCTTCTTGCCGGTCGCGTTGCCGGAGGTGCTCCAGCCGGCGGGGCCGGCTTTGGCCGGGTTCTTCGTGATCTGTTCGGTTTTCGGGTTGAAGCCGTGCCAAGTCGCGACCGCGAGGCAGATGTGCTTCGGGGTGAAGCAGTTCTTCCGCGCCTTCGGGGTCTTCGGCAGCGAGCCCTTGGTGACCAGCGAGAAGGTGTGCGGGCCGACCTGTTTCGGGTTCGTGTCGTTGATGACTTCCAGCTGGTCGCCGACGGTGACCGATTCCGGACCGACGAACTTCAGCTTCCCTTTGGTCAGCTCGATGTCGACCTTCTGGGTGATGCCGGTCGGCGTCGCGGCGGCGGCGAGGCCGGAGCCGGCGAGGACGAGAGTCGCCGTCGAGGCGGCGAGAGCCACTGCCCGCAGGGGGGCGCGGCGCGAAAGCTTGCTGTGCAAGGCGTGCCTTTCTTCTGTGAGGACGAACGGTCGGGGATCTACTCCCCGTGGCCGACGAGTCAAGCTATTACGCGGATCGGGCGTCTGCAACGGGCATGCCTGCGCCTACCTGCTTTTGGCGGGATTTCACCCTCGGTAACCTTGATCCTCTCCAGTGCCAACTTTTCTACACACCTGCTACCGCATCGGCGACATCGACCGTTCGGTCGCCTTCTACGAGAAGCTCGGCTTCGAGGAGGTGCGGCGGATGCCGATCGGCGAGGAGGCGATCAACGTCTTCATGGCGATGCCCGGCGAAGACCCCCGCCTCGAGCTCACCTACAACCACGGCGTCGCCGAGTACGAGCACGGCACCGGCTACAACCACATCGCCCTCGGTGTCGAGGACCTCGACGGAACCCTCGAGCGCCTCTCCTCCCTCGGCATCGAGCCTGAAAAGCCGCCCTACCGGCCCGGCGGCCGTACCGAAGGCCACCGCATCTGCTTCGTCCGCGACCCCGACGGCTACCGGATCGAGCTGATCGGCGAGTAACCCCCGAGCTCAGCCGGGGTCGTCGTCGGGGGTTTAGGCCCAGCGGTACCGCCTAGAACCGTGACCTCTCCGAGATTGTCCTCGCCATAGCGAGGCCAATGTCGGAGTCGAGAATCAGCCGGGGCTGACGCCGCCGCCGGCCGGGGGTGCGGGGGTGGGATTCGGCGCCGGGCTGGGTTCCGGGGTCGGCTCGGGCTCGGGCTCGGGCGTGTTTTCTTCGCCGCCTTCGTCGCCGCCCTTGTCCTTGCCCTCGTCCTCGGTTTCTTCTTCTTCGCCTTCGTAGCTTTCTTCTTCTTCGTAGCCGTCGTAGCTGCTCGAAGAGGTGTGGTCGCTGTCGAGGCCTTCGAGCTCTGGCGCCGAGCCGGCCTCGAATTCGGGGCAGTCGCCTTCGACCGCTTCCGACATGTAGTTGGCCCAGATCGGGCCGGCGGTGGGGCCGCCGAAGCCGGTGTATTCGCGGGTGATCGGATGGCCGACCCAGACCGCGGTGGAGAAGAGCGGCGTGTAGCCGACGAACCAGGCGTCGGAGAGCTCCTCCGAGGTGCCGGTCTTGCCGGCCGCGTCGGAGCAGCCCATCGAGGTGTAGCCGGCGCCGGTGCCCTGGGTGATCACGCCCTCGAGGATGCGGGTGACTTCGTAGGCCTGGCCCTCGGTGAGGACGCGTTCGCCCGAGTCCTTCTCGAAGTCGTCGACCTTGCCGTCGGGGAACTCGACTTTGCTGACCGCGGTCGGGTCGTGGTGGATGCCGCCGCTGGCGAGGGTCGCGTAGGCGTCGGCCATTTCCAGCGGCGTGACGCCGATCCCGAGACCGCCGATCCCCTCCGCCGGGACCGACTGCAGCGGCGATTCGATCCCCATTTCCTGCGCCATCTGGGTCACGTTTTCGGGGCCGACGTCGAGGTCGAGTTGGGCGTAGACGACGTTGACCGAGTGCCAGGTCGCGCTTTCCAGGTCGTAGGTTCCGCCCCCCTCGCCCTCGGAGTTGTTGACCGTCCAGGTGCCGCCGCCGGGGATCTCCAGGGTCTTCGGCGAGCTGCCGTCGTAGTAGGTCGAGGCCGGATCGATCCCTTCCTTCACCGCGGCGGTGAGGACGATGGTCTTGAACGAGGACCCGGGCTGCCGGCGCGCCTGCCAGGCGTAGTTGAACTGGCTTTCGTCGGCGTAGCCTTCGGTCGAGGCGAGCGCGACGATCGCGCCGTTCTTGGGATTGACCGAGGCGAGGCCGGCGACCGGGCCGCCTTCGGGGTAGCAGACGTAGCAGTAGTTCTCGACCGCGTATTCGGCCTTCGACTGCAGGTCGGGGTCGATCGTCGTGTACGCCTTCAGCCCCCCTTTGCGGACGGTGTTGATCCCGTACTCCTCGATCAGTTCGTTCTGGACGAGGTCGAAGAGGAACGGGTCTTTGATCACCTGGTACTTGTCGCCCGGGTCGAGGCCGAGGCCGCGGGTTTTCGCCTCGCGGTATTCGTCGCCGGTGATGTAACCCTGTTCGTTCATCACCAGCAGCACCTCGTTGCGTCGCTTCAGCGCCGCTTTGGGGTCGAGGAAGGGGTTGTATTCGGAGGGCGCCTGCGGCAGGCCGGCGAGCAGCGCCGCCTCGGTCAGGTTGAGGTCCTTGGCCGGCTTCGAGAAGTAGGTCTGCGAGGCGGCCTCGGCGCCGACCGCGGTCTGGCCTTCGACCGTCCCGTAGGGCGCGCTGTTGAGGTACTGGGTGAGGATCCACTTCTTGTCGTGGGCTTCCTCAAGCTCGACCGCCAGCGACGCTTCGATCAGCTTTCGCTTGATCGTGTTTTCCGGGTTGTGGATGTAGAGGTTGCGGACCAGCTGCTGGGTGATCGTCGAGGCGCCCTGGACCGCGGCGCCGGCCTGCAGGTCCTTCCAGGCGGCGCGGGCGATGCCTTCGTAGTCGAGGGCGCCGTGCTCGTAGAAGTTCTTGTCCTCGATCGCGATCGTCGCGTCGCGCAGCACCTGCGGCTGCGCTTTTTCCTGCAGCGGCTGGCGCACGTTTTCGGAGCGGATGAACCCGATCAGGCTGCCGTCGGCGGCGTAGATCGCCGAGGAGCGGCCCTTCTGGACCGGCTTCAGGCTGGAGAGGGCCGGCGCCGAGTTGTAGACGTTGATAGCCCAGGCCGCTGCGATTCCACCAGCGACCAGCACAAGCGCGGCGAGGATTCCCAGCGGGATCGCGACCTTGTGCCAGATGGGATGGTGCGGCTTGCGTCGCCGCCTGCGAACCCGCGTGGCCATTCGCCGCTGATTGTAGGGAGCCCCGGCGCCCGGCCTCCCGAGTGACGGGGGACGCGCAATCCCGCTTGCCGTCCCGATAGGCTCGCGCGCGGCAGGATCTTGATCTAGGGGAGAGGAAGGAAAAGTGAAACTCGTAATCGGGATCGTTCGCCCCGAGCAGGCGAACCAGGTCCTAGAGGCGCTCTACCGGGCCGAGGTCCGGGGCTTCTCGATGAGCCGCGTGCAAGGGCACGGCGGCGAGATGGACCGGGTCGAGACCTACCGCGGGACGACCGTGCAGATGGGCCTCTCGGAGAAGATGAGGTTCGAGGTCGCCGTCTCCGACGACTTCGTTGACAAAACCGTGGAAGCGCTCTGCGAAGGCGGCCGCACCGGCGAAGTCGGCGACGGCAAGATCTTCGTCGTGCCGCTCGACCACGCGGTGCGGATCCGCACCGGCGACAGCGACGAGGGCGCCGTGACGCCGGTGAGCAAATGAGCGGCGGGATCGACACCGGCGATACCGCCTGGATGCTGATCGCCACCGCGCTGGTGCTGTTGATGACGCCGGCGCTGGGGCTCTTCTACGCCGGGCTGGTGCGCTCGAAGAACACCCTCAACACCTTCATGATGAGCATCGCCGCGATCGCGGTCGCGACCGTGACCTGGGCGGCGGTCGGCTACTCGCTCGCCTTCGACGGCGACGGCAGCCTGATCGGCGGCTTCGGCAACGCCTTCATGCAGGGCGTCGACTTCGCTCCGCGGGAAGGGACGGCGATCCCCGAGCTCGTCTTCTTCGCCTTCCAGGCGACCTTCTGCATCATCACCACGGCGCTGATCTCCGGCGCGGTGGTCGAGCGGATGCGGTTCGGGCCGTTCCTCGTCTTCTCGGCGCTGTGGTCGGTGCTGGTCTACGCCGTGCTCGCCCACTGGGCGTTCGGCGGCGGCTGGCTGATCGCCGGCGGCACCCTGGACTTCGCCGGCGGCGTCCCGGTCGAGATGGCCTCGGGCTTCTCGGCGCTGGCGGCGGCGCTGGTGGTCGGCGCGCGCAAGGACTACGGCCGCCAGGCGCTCCTCCCCCACAACGCGGTCTACGTGCTGCTCGGCGCCGGCCTGCTGTGGTTCGGCTGGTTCGGGTTCAACGGCGGCAGCGGCTTCTCGACCGGCCAGGGCAGCGTCCTCGCCTTCACCAACACGCTGCTCTGCCCGGCGGCGACGCTGGTCGTCTGGTTCGGCCTCGACCTGATGCGGGGCCGCAAGGTGACGGCGATCGGCGCCGCCACCGCGATCATCGTCGGCTGCGTCCTCATCACCCCCGCGGGCGGCTACGTCAGCCCCGGCTGGGCGATGCTGCTCGGCGCCCTGGGGGCGATCCCCAGCTACGGGATCATCGTCTGGCGCACGCGGACCCGGGTCGACGAGACCCTCGACGTCCTCGCCGCGCACGGTACCGCGGGGCTGATCGGGATCCTCTTCATCGGCTTCTTCGCTCAGGAGGCATGGAACGGAGTCTCCGACGGCCTCTTCTACGGCAACGCGGCGCAGCTCTGGGACCAGGTGCTCGCCGTACTGGCGGCGCCGGCCTACGCCTTCGTCATGACCTTCATCCTCCTGAAGGCGATCGGCGCGCTGATGCCGCTGAGGGCGACCGACCGCGAGGAGGCAATGGGGATGGACGTCGTCCAGCATGGCGAGGAGGCTTATGTGACCGGCGAGGGGGCGATCTTGTTGCTCCCGGACGACGGCGAGAAGGTCGCCGTGCCGGTCGCGGATCCGGGGTAGTCGTGGTTGGGTGATCGGGGTACCCCCTCCAGACACATCTCGCTATGGCTCGATGTCGAGTGTCTGGAGGGAGTACCCCGATCACCCTCCGACACGGGATCTGCACCATGACTGACTGCGTTCAGGTGCTTACGACCGTGGGGTCCGAGGAGGAGGCTGGGCGGATCGCGCGGCTTTTGGTCGAGCGGCGGTTGGCGGCTTGCGTGCAGGTCGTGGGGCCGATCGTCAGTCGCTATCGGTGGCGGGGCGCGGTTGAGGAGGAGCGGGAGTGGCAGCTCCTGGCGAAGACGACTCGGGCGGCTTATGAGCCGGTCGAGGCGGCGATTCGCGAGGTTCATTCCTACGACGAGCCGGAGATCGTCGCCGTCCCGATCGTCGCCGGTTCCGCCGGCTACCTCGCCTGGATCGGGGAGAACGTCAGCCTCCGCTGAATTGTGCCCCCCATAGGGGTCAAAATTCAGCGGAGGCTGAATTTTGCACAGGCGGCCCGGGCGCTACGCGCGGAGGCGGTAGCCCTTGGCGAAGAGGCGCAGGTTGACGAGGAAGATTGCTGCGGTGGCCGCGGTCAGGGCCAGCAGGGAGAGGGCGATGCTTACTTCGGTGTAGCCGACGAAGCCGTAGCGGACCAGGTTGATCATGTAGTAGATCGGGTTGAAGTGGGTCAGGGTCTCGTAGGGCTGGGGCAGCAGCGCGGCCGAGTAGAAGACGCCGCCGAGGAAGATCAGCGGGGTGAGGACGAAGGTCTGGGCGAAGGCGACGTCGTCGAACTGCTCGGCGCGGACGCCGATCAGGACGCCGAGCTGGCTGAAGAAGAACCCGACCAGGAACAGCGACGGAATCAGGACGAGGACGTGGTCGACCGGCAGGTCGACCAGCAGCGCCGAGGCGACGAAGGTCAGCACGGCGACGATCAGGCCGCGCATGAAGCCGCCGAGCGAGAAGGCGAGCAGCAGCTCGGCCGGCGAGGCGGGCGAGGAGAGCTGGTCCTGGATCGCGCCCTGGAACTTCTGCTGGAGGATCGAGGAGGAGTTGTTGGAGAAGGCGTTGGTCGACCAGGCCATCATGATCAGACCGGGGATGACGAAGACGACGTAGTCGATCCCGTGCAGCTTGTCGATGCGCGAGCCGAGGGCGGCGCCGAAGACCGAGATGTAGAGGAAGGTTTCCAGCAGCGGCGCGCCGAGGGTCTGCTTCTTGATCTTCATGAAGCGGTTGACCTCGCGCCGCCAGAGGGTCGCGAAGCGGATCTGGGCGGCGCTCACGAGGCGGCCTCGGGCTCGAGCTCGATGTGCGAGCGGGAGAGCTCTTTGCGGCCGACCAGGGCCAGGTAGGCGTCCTCGAGGTTCGGCACCTGGAAGCGCGCGGCCAGCTCGTCGCTGCTCCCCTCGGCGACGATCTGCCCCTCGGCGATGAAGGCGATCCGGTCGCAGAGCTGCTCGGCCTCCTCCAGGTAGTGCGTCGTGAGCAGGATCGTCGTCCCCTCCTGGTTGATTTTCTGGACGTAGTGCCAGAGCTCGAGCCGCAGCTCGACGTCGACGCCGGCGGTCGGCTCGTCGAGGATCAGCAGCCGCGGCCGGTGCATCACCGCCCGGGCGAGGATCAGCCGCCGTTTCATCCCGCCGGAGAGGGTGCGGGTGCGTTCGTCGCGCTTCTCGGTCAGGGAGAAGGTCTCGAGCAGCTCCCTGGTCCGCTCGCGGCGTTCGCGGCGCGGCATCCCGAAATAGCCGGCGTGGTAGTCGAGCGTCTCCTCGACGGTCAGGAACCAGTCGATGTTCGCCTCCTGCGGGGCGAGCCCGACCGCCTGCCGCGCCTCGGCGTAGTTGTCGATCGCGTCGTGGCCGAAGACCGAGATCGAGCCGCCGGTCGGCTGCGCGAGCCCGGTGGTGCAGTGGATCAGCGTCGACTTGCCGGCCCCGTTGGGTCCGAGCAGACCGAACAGCTCCCCCTCTCCGACCTCCAGCGAGACGCCGCGCAGCGCCTCCACCCCGGTCGGGTATCGCTTCTCCAGGTCGGTGATGTCGAGCGCCTTCATGCCGCGCCCGACTCTAGCCACCCGCGGCGTTATGCCTTTTCGGCGACCGCGACCAGGCGGCGGTTGAGCGCCCGCATGATCGCCTCGTAGCCGGGCGGGAACCAGCGCTGGAGCCAGAAGGCGAGGCGGATGTCGGCGGAGGTGAAGACGAGGTACCGGTTCTTCTCGACGCCGGCGAGGATCTTCTCGGCGACGTGCTCGGGGGAGACCGCGTGGCGCTCGAAGCGGCGCTTCAGCTTCTGGACCTCGGGGTCCGCGTCGTCGAGGCCGACGATCTCCACCGTCCCGACCAGCGGCGTCTTCACCCCGCCCGGGCAGACCAGGCTGACGCCGATCCGGTGGCGGCGGAGGTCGAAGCGCAGCACCTCGGAGACGCCGCGGAGACCGAACTTGGCGGCGCTGTAGGGGGCGTGCCAGGGCAGGCCGAGGAGCCCCGCGGCGGAGGAGACGTTGACGACGTGGCCGCCGCGGCCGGCCTCGATCATCGGCGGCACGAAGGACTCGAGGACGCTGATCGGGCCGACCAGGTCGACGTCGATGGCGCGCTGCCAGTGATCGTGGTCGAGGCGCTCGATCGCTCCCCAGATCGAGATCCCGGCGACGTTCATCACCACGTCCATGCTGCCGTGGGCGGCATGAATCTCCGCCGCCATCGCGACGATCGCCTCGTGGTCGGTGACGTCGGCGGCGCGCGCGAAGCTGACCCGGCCGCCGGCGGCGCGGACCGCGGCCGCGGTCTCCTCCAGGCCCTCGGCGGCGAGGTCGGTGAGGTAGAGGTCGGCGCCGCGGCCCGCGGCGGCGAGCGCGGTGGCCCGGCCGATGCCGCTGGCGGCGCCGGTGACGAAGCAGCGCCTGCCGGCGAGGCTCGGGACCGGGGGGCGCATCAGCCGAGCCGGTCGGCCGGCGCCTCGGGCTGGACCCGCAGGGTGTTCAGCGTCATCGCCAGCATCTCGTAGTGGCCGATCAGCATGCAGAGCTCGATCAGGAGGCGGTCGTCGAGCTCGGCGGCGAGGGCGGCCCAGAGCTCCTCGCCGATCCGGCCCTCGGCGTGCATCTCGTCGGCGGCGCGGAGGAGGAGCCGCTGGCGCGGCGCCCAGCCGTCGGCCTCGGGGCCCGAGCGGACCCGCTCGACCTCCTCGCCGCTGAGCCCGGCGCGCTGGCCGAGCCGCTCGTGGTGCCCCCACTCGTACGCGCAGGCGGTGTTGTGGGCGACGCGGAGGATGACCAGCTCGCTGTCGCGGCGCGGCAGCTTGCCGCCGGGCATCAGCGCTCCGGCGAACCAGAGCCAGCGGCGGAAGAGGCCGCGGTGGCGCGCCAGCGTGGTGAAGATGTTCGGCGGCCGCCCGCCCGTGGCACGCCCCAACACCCAGACGATCGCCGCGTTGACCGTCCCGATCTGCCGGCGGCTGCCCGGAGCGATGCGCGGCTTCTCGGCGTCGGCCATCCCTG
>DASTBO010000133.1:0-14424 GCA_035712025.1 Solirubrobacterales bacterium | reverse complement strand
TCCCGCTGCTCGTCGGCGGAGTCGAGGAGAACGCGGGTGACTGCGCCGGTTCCGTGAGCTTCGTCGAGGATCCGCACCGTGTAGTTGGTCAGCTCGACGTCGGCCAAATGCGGGTAGCGGTCGGCGATCGCCCCGCGCAGGGCGCGGTCGAGCGCGTTGACGGGACCGTTGCCCTCGGCCGCCTGGAAATAGCGCCGGCCGTCGAGCTCGACTTTGACCGTCGCCTCGGTCGTCACCTCGCCGTCGGCGTGTTTTTCGACCACGACGCGGAAGCTCTCGAGCCGGAAGAGCGATTTGTATGCGCCCGCCTCGCGGCGCAGCAGCAGCTCGAAGGAGGCGGGTGCGGCCTCGTAGTGGTAGCCGCGGTGCTCCTGCTCCTTCAGCCGCTGGACGGCCCGGGTCGCCGTCTCGTCGTCGAGCTCGATGCCGGCGCGCTCGGCCTGGCTGCGGATCGTCGCCTTGCCGGCGAGCTCGGAAGCGACGATGTCCCGCTCGTTGCCGACCGTCGCCGGGTCGAGGTGCTCGAAGGTGCTGGCGTCGGCCTCGATCCCGGCAGCGTGCATTCCCGCCTTGTGGGCGAAGGCGTTGCGGCCGACGTAGGGCCGGTCCGGATCCGGGGTCAGGTTGCAGAGTTCGTCCAGGTAGTGAGAGGTCTGCGTCAGGCTCGCCAGCTGGTCGGGAGCGACCGCCTCGAAGCCCATCTTCAGCTGCAGCGCCGGCAGGATCGATGCCAGGTTGGCGTTGCCGCAGCGCTCGCCGTAGCCGTTGACGCAGCCCTGTACGAGGCGGGCTCCCGCCTCGACCGCCGCCAGCGAGTTGGCCACCGCGCAGCCGGCGTCGTCGTGGGTGTGGATGCCGATCTCGACCTTCCCGCCGACGGCGGCGACCACTGCCGCGGTCGCATCGGCGACGAAGCTCGGCAGGCTGCCGCCGTTGGTGTCGCAGAGGGTGACGTTCGCGGCGCCGGCGTCGGCCGCCGCCGCCACGCACTCGAGGGCGTAGGCGCTGTCTTCGCGGTAGCCGTCGAAGAAGTGCTCGGCGTCGAAGATCGCCCGCTTGCCCTGCTCGCGACAGAAGGCGATCGAGTCGGCGATCATCGCCAGGTTCTCCTCGCGGCTGACGCGGATCACCTTCTCGACGTGGAGCGGCGAGCTCTTGCCGACGAGGCAGACCGCGGGCGCGAAGGAGGAGGCAAGGACCCCCAGCGCCTCGTCCTCGGCGGCGGCGCGGTCGCGGCGGCGGGTCATGCCGAAGGCGACGATCGTCGCGTTCTCCAGCTCGATCTCCGCCAGCCGCTCGAAGAACTCGGCTTCCTTCGGGTTGCTGCTCGGGAAGCCGGCCTCGACGAAGTGCACGCCGAGCGCGTCTAGGGCCTGGGCGACCTTGAGCTTCTCGCCGACCGAGAGCGACATCCCGCGGCCGCCCATGCCGTCGCGCAAGGTCGTGTCGTAGAGCTTCACCTGTTCCATCTGATTGCTGCCTTTCGAGTCGAGGAAGATCGGGTGGGCCGGAGCCCGGGCGCGCGGACGTGCCGCGCCGGCCGCTTAGGCGGCGGGGGTAATTCGCCCGATCTGCTCGGAGCTCGACTCCGACTCCGAAGCGGGGGCCTCGACGAAGTCGAGCCACTCCAGGTACTCCTCGGCCTTGCCGCAGAGCGCGTCTTCGAACTTGGCCTGCACGTGGCGGGTGATCTCGCCGGGCTGCCCGAGCGGGTGGTCGTCGATCTCGCGGACGGGAACCAGCTCGGCCGCGGTGCCGGTGAGGAAGACCTCCTCGGCGAGGTAGAGCTCGGCGCGGGCGACGTCGCGCTCGACCACGGTGTAGCCGAGGTCGCGGGCGATCTGGATCACCGACTTGCGGTTGATCCCGTCGAGGATCGAGGCAACCTGCGGCGGGGTGACGATCTGGCCGTCGCGGACGACGAAGATGTTCTCGCCCGAGCCCTCGCAGACGAAGCCGCGTTCGTCGAGCAGGATCGCCTCGTCGTAGCCGGCGTTGGTCGACTCGGTCTTGGCGAGGATCGAGTTGAGGTAGGAGCCCGAGGCCTTGGCGTGCGGGATCGAGCCGCCGGGGCTGATCCGGCGCCAGCTCGAGACCTTGGCGCGGATGCCGCCGTTCTTGCTCTCCTCGCCGAGGTAGGCGCCCCAGGGGAAGGCGGCGATGATCACGTCGACCGGGGCGTCCTTGGCGTAGAGGCCGAGGCTGCCGTAGCCGCGGTAGGCGAGCGGCCGGATGTAGGCGCTGTCGAGGCCGTTGCGGCGCAGCAGCTCGTGGGTCGCCCGGCGGATCTCCTCGGCCGAGTAGGGCAGCTCCAGGTAATAGAGCTCGGCCGACTTCTCCAGCCGGTCGAGGTGGTCGCGGTGGCGGAAGATCGCCGGCCCGCGGGCGGTCTGGTAGCAGCGGATGCCCTCGAAGACGCCGGTCCCGTAGTGCAGCCCGTGGCTCAGCACGTGGGTCTGCGCGTCCTCCCAGGGAACGAACTCGCCGTTCCGCCAAATCAAATCGACCGGGTCCATGTTGGGGAATTATGCCCGATCAAACGCAGGGCTTCAGCGCTGCGGGCGCGAATGGTGCCCCAGAACCGAACGAGAGGAGCAATTTCATGCGATTCCCCCGCCCCAAGCTCAGCTACGCGAACGTGATCGCGACGATCGCCCTGTTCGTCGCCCTCGGCGGCGCCGCGGTCGCGGCCGGGCTGCCGAAGAACAGCGTCGGCACCAACCAGATCAAGAAGGGCGCGGTCAGCGCCGCGAAACTGAAGCGCGGAGCCGTGACCAGCGGCAAGATCGGCCCCAAGGCGGTCACCGCCGGCAAGCTCGGTGCCAACGCGGTCCTGCCGGGCAACCTCGGCGACGGGATCATCACCGCCAACAAGCTCTCCGACGGGGCCGTGATCGCCGCGAAGATCAAAAACGGCGTCGTCACCACCAACAAACTGAACAACGGCGCCGTGACGACGGCGAAGCTCGGCGACGGCTCGGTCACCCTCGGCAAGCTCGCCGACAACGTCGTGCCGCTGTTGGGAACGCTGAAAACCGGCCAGACCCTGCGCGGGGTCTTCGACCTCGGCGATACCGCGGCTGCCGCCGGCGACCTCACTCGAGGCGCGGTCAGCTTCCAGTTCCCGCTGCTGAACACGCCGACGGTGACGGTGCTGAAAAAAGGCGAGACCAGCGCCAACTGCGGCGGCCTCGGCGGGGGCACCACCCCGGCGGCGACCGGCGGCAACCTCTGCGTCTACGTGACCGAAAGCAAAGGCCTCGACGCGACGACTCCGCTGGCGGCCGAGAACAACACGCGGCTGGGCTTCGGCCTCGTCGCCAAAGCCGAAGCGGCCGGCGAGTACTACGCCTACGGCCAGTGGGCGGTGACGGCGCCCTAACGCCGCCGACGATCGCGAAACCGCAAAAAGGCCCCCTGGAGGGGCTTTTTTGCGGTCTCGGCGCCTAGCCGAGTTCCTCCAGGACCGCCGCGGTCATCTCCGCGGTCCCGACCTCGCGCTCGGGCGCCGGGGACTCGCTGGTGGGCGGCTGGACGACGGTGCCGGAGGCCAGGTCTGGGGTGCGGAGGCCGCGCTCGAGCACGGCGTCGACGGCGGCCTCGATGCGAGCCGCGTCGTCGCCGCGGCCGAGGCCGTGGCGGAGCATCATCGCCGCCGAGAGGAAGGTCGCGAGCGGGTTGGCGACGCCCCGGCCGGCGATGTCCGGCGCCGACCCATGGACGGGCTCGAACAACCCTGGAGCGCCCTCGACGCCGAGGCTGGCGGAGGGCAGCATCCCCAGCGAACCGGTCAGCATCGCCGCCTCGTCGCTGAGGATGTCCCCGAAGAGGTTCTCGGAGAGGACGACGTCGAAGTCGGCCGGGCGCGAGACGAGCTGCATCGCCGCGTTGTCGACGAGCAGGTGCTCGAGCTCGACGTCCTCGTAGTCGGCGGCGACTCCGCCGACGACCTCGCGCCAGAGTCGCGAGGTCTCGAGCACGTTGGCCTTGTCGACCGAGGTGACCTTCGCCCTGCGACCCGCCCCCTCGGCGCGGCGCCGAGCGGCGTCGAAGGCGGTGCGGGCGATGCGGTCGATCTCGGAGACCGAGTACTCGCAGGTGTCGTGGGCGACATCGCCGTCGCGGCCCGAGTCGCCGAAGTAGATGCCGCCGGTCAGCTCGCGGACGACGAGCAGGTCGGTGCCGGAGATCCGCTCCTCGCGCAGTGGGCTGGCGCCGACCAGGGCCGGGCTGGGCCGGACCGGGCGCAGGTTGGCGTAGAGGCCCATGCCCTTGCGCAGGCCAAGCAGGCCCTGCTCGGGGCGCGGCGCGTTCGGGTCGGTGGTGTCCCATTTCGGGCCGCCGACGGCGCCGAGCAGCACCGCGTCGGCGCCCTTGCAGGCGTCGAGGACCTCGCCGGTGAGCGCGGTGCCGTGCTCGTCGATCGAGCAGCCGCCCATCGGGCGCTCCTCGTAGCTGAACTCACCGAGGGCGTCGAGCACCTTACGGGCGGCGGCGACGATCTCGGGGCCGATCCCGTCGCCGGGCAGGACGACTATGCGAGGGGCGTCGCTCATCGGCGCCGCACTCTACGCACCTCGCCCTTCGTCTGTTCCTTTCTGTTGCGTGACACGGATAAGGAACAGTCAGATGACCTGCGCCTCGATGTTGAGGCGGACGTAGTTGAGCACCAGCGGTTGCTCCTCCTCGGCGAGGACGGCTTCGGCGAAGGGCCTGCGCTTCGCCTCCGGCAGCTGGTCGAGGACGGGCCCGAGGGTGACGGTGGAGATGAACTCCAGCGGCCGCGCGGGCTGGACCGGCTTCGGCTGCAGCCAGCAGCGGACGTCGGTGAAGCCGGCGGCGCGCAGACGCGGCTCGGTCTCCTCCGGGGTAGCGAAGTTCCAGATCGCTTTGCCGCCGCTGAGGTGCTGCCCGTACTCCGGGTCCGAGGCGACTGCTGCGATCGCCCGGGCGTGCTCGGCGACGTTTCCGTGACCGCCGCACTGGGCGACCAGTCGGCCGCCGGGCTTCAGCGCCGCTCGCAGGCGCCCGAAGAGCGCGTCGTGGTCCGGGATCCAGTGGAAGGTCGCGGTCGAGAAGACGAGGTCGACCGGCTCCTCCAGCTCCAGCTCGACCAGGTCGGAGACGAGGTAGGTGGCGCGGTCGCCGAGCCGCTCCTTCGCCTTCTCGGCCATCGCCGCCGAGCCGTCGACGGCGATCGCGCGGCCGTCCGGCAGGCGCTCGATCAGCTCTTCGGTGACCCGGCCCGAGCCGCAGCCGGCGTCGACCGCAACCTCGTCGCCGCGCAGCTGCAGCCGCTCGAGCACCTCCATCCCCCACTCGAACTGCGGGTCGGAGACGGCGTCGTAGGTCTCGGCGTCCCACTCGCGGGCACCGGTGTTCATCGGCTCCTTGAACTCGTCGGCCATAGCGGCCCCCTCTCTCTACAGGCTGGTCGTCACCGGGCCCAGCGAGGCCGCCAGCTCGACCTCGAACCTGTCGATCGCCTCGTCGTTGCCGAGCGTGATGCCGATCTCGTCGAGCCCGTTCAGCAGGCGGTGCTTGACCTCGTGCTCGATCTGGAACTGGAAGACGCCGGCGGCGCAGTTGACGGTCTCGTCGTCGAGGTCGATGCGGGCCTCGCCCGCCTCGGCGACCGCCCGGCAGTGCTCTGCGTCGAGGATCGCCGGCAGGAGCCCGACCTTGGTGCAGTTCGAGTAGAAGATGTCGGCGAAGGAGGGCGCCAGGATCGCCTGGAAGCCGAAGTCCTCCAGTGCCCAGGGGGCGTGCTCGCGGGAGGAGCCGCAGCCGAAGTTGGCGCCGGTGACGAGGATCGGGTTCGGCTCCAGCTCGATCTCGCCGTCGCGGATCCAGTCGTAGAAGAGGAACTCGCCGAAGCCGGTCCGCTCGACCCGCTTGAGGAACTGCTTGGGGATGATCTGGTCGGTGTCGACGTCGCTGCGGTCCAGGACCGAGACCTTGCCCTCGATCACGTCTATCGGTCGCATCTCTAGCTCCAATCCCTGATGTCGACGAAGTGTCCCTCGACGGCCGCGGCGGCGGCCATCTTCGGGCTGACCAGATGGGTGCGGCCGCCCTTGCCCTGGCGCCCCTCGAAGTTGCGGTTCGAGGTCGAGGCGCAGCGCTCGCCCTCGTCGAGGGTGTCGGGGTTCATCCCCAGGCACATCGAGCAGCCCGCCACCCGCCAGTCGAAGCCGGCGCTCTTGAAGACCTCGTCGAGGCCCTCCTCCTCGGCGGCCTTCTTCACCTGCTGGGAGCCGGGGACGACCATCGCGCTGACGCCGCTGGCGACCTTGCGGCCGTCGACGATCGCCGCGGCCTCGCGCAGGTCCTCGATCCGCGAGTTCGTGCAGGAGCCGATGAAGATCCGTTCGGGGGCGATCTCGGTCATCGGCGTGCCGGCCTCCAGGCCCATGTAGGCGAGGGCGCGTTCGGCCGCTTCGCGGTCGGCGGGGCTCTCCAGCCGGGCCGGGTCGGGGACGCTGTCGGTGACCTCGACGACCTGGCCCGGGTTGGTTCCCCAGGTGACCATCGGCGAGATCGCCGAGGCGTCGACCTCGACCTCGGTGTCGAAGCCGGCGTCCGGATCGGTCGGCAGCTCGCGCCAGCGGGACATCGCCGCAGCGAAGTCGCCGGGCGCGGCCGGGCGGTCCTTGACCCACTCGAAGGTGGTCTCGTCGGGGGCGATCATCCCGGCGCGGCCGCCGCCCTCGATCGTCATGTTGCAGATCGTCATCCGGCCCGGCATCGAGAGCGCCTCGATCGCGGGCCCGGCGTACTCGACCGCGTATCCCGTCATGCCGCCGGTGCCGAGGCGGCCGATCGTCGCCAGGATCAGGTCCTTCGGCGTAACCCCGTGGCGCAGCTCGCCGGAGTAGTTGATCCGCATCGTC
The DNA here is from genome assembly GCA_035712025.1 of Solirubrobacterales bacterium. GTDB lineage: Bacteria > Actinomycetota > Thermoleophilia > Solirubrobacterales > 70-9 > VAYN01. The sequence continues at coordinate 7,531 of DASTBO010000133.1, read as the reverse complement.
TTCGGCCGTTTCTGGACCAGGCACTGGGTCGCCAGCACGTGCTCGACCTCGGAGGTCCCGATCCCGAAGGCCAGCGCCCCGAAGGCGCCGTGGGTGGAGGTGTGGCTGTCGCCGCAGACGATCGTCATCCCCGGCTGGGTGACGCCCAGCTCCGGGCCGATCACGTGGACGATGCCCTGACGGTCGGAGCCCAGCGAGTAGATCGGCACGCCGAACTCCTCGCAGTTCCGCTCCAGGGTTTCGACCTGGACCCGGGAGAGCTGGTCGGCGATCAGCCGCGCGGCCATCGTCCCGTCGGTCGGGGTGTTGTGGTCTGCGGTGGCGAGGGTCTTGTCCGGGCGACGGACCCTGCGGTCGGCCAGGCGGAGGCCGTCGAAGGCCTGCGGCGAGGTGACCTCGTGGACCAGGTGCAGGTCGATGTAGATCAACCCGGGCGAGACCTCGTGGGCCTCCCAGATCTTGTCGAACATGGTCTTCGGCATTGCGTTTATGACCTCCTGAGGCCGGCGGCGATGACGGCGAGGAAGCGGGTCGCCTCCTTGCCTTCGTTCTCGAAGTGATGGGGAAGGTCGGCGTCGAAGGTGACGCTGTCGCCCTCCAGCAGCTCGTGGCGGGCGCCGTCGACGACCAGCGCCAGGGTCCCGGCGAGGACGACGGCGGTCTCGCGGCTGCCCGGCTCGTGCATCGGCGGGTCCGCGCGGCCGCCGGTGGTGGCGCCGGGCTCCAGCACGTGCAGGGAGACGTCGGCGCGCTGACCGGGCAGCGGCGGGGTCAGCTCCTCGAAGCGGTGACCGCCGCGCTCGGAGCGGCGGCGGCCGGCGGCGCGGCTGATCGCCACGTGCTGGCCCTCGTCGAGGCGCAGCAACTGCGAGAGCGTCAGCTCGAGGCCGGCGGCGATCTTGCCGGCGACGGCGAGCGTCGGGCTGGTCTCCCCCCGCTCGACCTGCGAGAGCATCGGCGCGCTGACGCCGGAGCGCTCGGAGAGGTCGCGGAGAGATAGGCCCATCGCGTCGCGCAGGGCGCGGATACGGGGACCGACGGAGGTTGCGGGGTCCTTGGAGGCTCGGGCCGGAGAGGCGGGGGGCGCCGCGGCCTTGGTCATAGTGGGGGCCATCGGTTGTACGTTATCACGGACGTTTGTATTGAGGTGCGAGCAGGGTTCGGAGGTCGGCAGCGATCCTCTCGGGTTCGTCGTCCAGCTGGTTCCAGGTGAGGCGGGTAACGCCGTAGCCCGCTGCGCGCAGACGGCGGTCGCGGGCGCGGTCCTCCCGGAAAGCGGTGCGGGTCTTGTGGCCCTGCCAGCCGTCCAGCTCGACGACCTCCCGCTGCGCTGGCCAGTGGCAGTCGACCTGGATGCGCTTGGTGTCGAGGCCGATCCAGTCGTTGAAGACGGGCAAGGGCAGGCGGTGGTGCCGGAGGAACGGAGCGAAACGGTCCTCGAGGGGGCTCCTCCTCTCCCCCGCCGGTTCGTCCTTGAGGGTCTCGAGCGCATGTCTCACCTTCCGGATCCCGCGCCGCCCGGGATGGCGCTCGACCAGGTCCCAGAGCGAGAGCCGATCCCGGAGCTCCTTGAATTCCATCTCGCGGATCAGGATCTTCACGACATCGAGTGGCTCAGATGCGGCGAGGTCAAGAATCGTCCGGGGCACGCTCGTGACCGGGACTCGCTCCTCCACCCCGCGCTCGTCGGCCGAGACCGTGGAGACATGCCGCCGAACCAAGTCCGAGGAGCGGCTGCGATGAGGAACGGTCACGTCGATCCTGGAGCGTGAGTTGGGTCGAAGCCCCCAAAGCGCCGCGGCGGACCAGTGGCTGAGAACCGCGTCGGACCCCGAGGCGAGCACGGCGGCCATCCAGCGCCCCTCCCTACCGATCGAACGATGGCCGACGAGGTACACGCCCGCATGCAGCCGGTGCAGCCGCCCCGACGCGATCCGCTTCTTGATCGCCCCTTCGCTCAACCCCGCCCTCAGCAGCTGCCTCCGCCCCACCACCCCATGCTGTCGCTCGGCAAGCTCCGCCAGCCAGCGATCGTCATCGCGAGTCCGCGAAAACGGCTCTCGGGGGGCCGTTTTCGCGGACTCGGGGGGCACGCGCCTACGGTGGCGGGTGCGGGCTCAAATTTGGGACGCGGTTTGTGGCGCCTCGGGAACGTTTTTGGGTCCGAAGCGTTACGGGCCGGGGGTGCGTTCGACCGCGGCCTCGGCGGTTGCCGCCTCGGCCTCGCGGGTCGCGGCGCCTTCCAGGGCGTTGGACAGCGCCCGCACGTAGGCGCGGGCGCTGGCCTCGAGGATGTCGGTCGCCACGCCCTGGCCGGTCGCCAGGCGGCCCGCCGCGCGCAGTTGGACGGTCACTTCGCCGAGGGCGTCCTCTCCCCCGGTCACCGCCTCGACCTTGTACTCGACCAGCTCGCACTCGGTCTCGACCGCGGCCTGGATCGCGTGGAAGATCGCGTCGACGGGGCCGTCGCCGCTGGCTTCGCCGACCGACTCCTCGCTCGAGGGGCGGGTGACGGCGACCTTGGCCACCGGCGGCTTGCGGGTGCCCGCCTCGACCTCGAACCAGGCCAGCTCGTGGGCGTCGGCGCGCTCGCGCATCTCGTCGGAGACGATCGCCTCCAGGTCGAGCGCGGTCACCTGCTTCTTGCGGTCGGCGACCTCCTTGAAGGCCTTGAAGGCGTTGTTCAGCGCCTGGCCTTCGACCTTGAAGCCCAGCTGCTCCAGCGCGTCCTTCAGCGCGTGGCGGCCGGAGTGCTTGCCCAGGACGATCGAGTTCGACTCCAGACCGACTTCGGTCGCGTCCATGATCTCGTAGGTGCTGCGCTCCTTCAGGACGCCGTCCTGGTGGATCCCGGACTCGTGGGCGAAGGCGTTCCGTCCCACCACGGCCTTGTTCGGCTGCACCGGGTAGCCGGTCAGGCGGCTGACCATGCGGCTGGTGCGGGCGATCTCGCGGGTGTTGACCCCGGTCGTCAGCCCGTGCGCGTCCTCGCGGACGCGGACCAGCATCGCGATCTCCTCCAGCGAGCAGTTGCCGGCCCGCTCGCCGATCCCGTTGACGGCGCACTCGACCTGCCGGGCGCCGGCCAGCAGCCCGGCGTAGGAGTTGGCCACGGCCATCCCCAGGTCGTCGTGGCAGTGGACGGACAGCTCGACGCCCTTCAGGCCGGGGACCAGCTCGTACAGGCGCCCCAGGTAGGCCGCGTACTCCTCCGGCGTCGTGTAGCCGACGGTGTCGGGGATGTTGACGACGGTCGCGCCCTCCTCGACGGCGATCGCACAGACTTCGGCGGTGAACTCGACGTCGGCGCGGGTCGCGTCCATCGGCGAGAACTCGACGTCCGCGCAGTAGGACTTCGCCAGCGCCACCGCCGCCCGGGCCTGGCCCTTGACGTCCTCGCGGTCGGTCTGCAGCTGGTGCTCGATGTGGATGTCGGAGGTCGAGATGAAGGTGTGGATGCGCGGCCGCCCCGCCTCCTTGATCGCCCCCCAGGCCGCGTCGATGTCGGCTTTGTGGGTGCGCGCCAGGCCGCAGATCGTCGGCCCCTCGACCTTGCGCGAGATCTCCTGGACCGCCTCGAAGTCCCCGGGCGAGGTGATCGGGAAGCCGGCCTCGATCACGTCGACCCCCAGGCGGGAGAGCTGCTGGGCGATCTCGACCTTCTCGGCCGTGTTCAGCGAGATCCCCGGCGACTGCTCGCCGTCTCGCAGGGTGGTGTCGAAGATGTGGACGCGGTTGGCGTCGGTGCTCTTGTCAGCTTGGGGTCCCATCGGACCTCTCCTTCTCTCTCTGAATCGAATGGCCTTTGTCTCTCGCGGCTATCGCGCCGCCCAGCGCTATTCCCCCCGAGGGGGGAGGAGAAGGAGTAGCGCGAGGCTGTCGAGCCGGAAGCTCATTCGGCTCCGAACCTTAGCGTAGGCTCCGCGAATCGCAAGCCCGCAGTCCTCCAGTCCGGCGCAGAAGACCCCATGGCTCGCCCTCCTCGCGATGGGGCTCGCCGTCGTCGTGATCGCCAACGACTTCTCAGCGATCAACGTCGCCCTGCCGACGATGGAGCGGGACTTCGACACCGACGTCAACACGATCCAGTGGGTCGTCAACGCCTACGCGCTGACCTTCGGGGTGCTGATCGTCACCGGCGGCCGGCTCGCCGACATGTTCGGTCGCCGCAACGCCTTCTTCCTCGGCACCGCGATCTTCGCCTCGATGTCGGCCCTCGGCGGCGCCGCCCCGAGCGAGACCTGGCTGATCGCCGCCCGGGTGCTGATGGGGATCGGCGGGGCGCTGATGTGGCCGGCGATCCTCGGCATGACCTACGAGCTGCTGCCGGAAGAGAAGGCCGGCCTGGCGGGAGGGATCATCATCGGCGCCGCCGGACTCGGCAACGCGATCGGGCCGCTGATCGGCGGCGTCCTCACCCAGGAGCTGAGCTGGCGCTGGATCTTCTTCCTCAACGTGCCGATCGCCGCCTTCGCCGTGGGCGTGACCTGGTTCCTCGTCCACGTCAAGGAGCCCGAGCCCGGCGAGCGCCGGATCGACTACCCGGGCATCGCCGCGGTCTCGGTCGGACTCGTCTCGCTGCTGATCGCCCTCGACCAGGTCGCCGACTGGGGCTGGGGCGACCCGCGGGTGATCGGCCTGCTGGTCCTGGCGGCGGCGACGCTGATCGCCTTCCTGCCGCTCGAGCGCCGGGCGGGGACCCACGCCCTGATCCCCAGGGAGGTGATGCGCAACGAGAGCTTCACCGCCTCCTGCATCGCCATCCTCTTCATGTCGGCGACCTTCTTCGCCTCCCTCCTCTACCTGCCGCAGTTCATGGAGAAGCAGCTCGGCTACTCGCCGCTGGAAGCCGGCGTCGGGATGCTGCCCTTCCTCGCCACCTTCGCCCTCGTCTCCTTCGTCGCCGGCCCCCTCTACAACCGGCTCGGGCCCAAGGCGCTGGCGGTCTTCGGCGCCGCCTGCATCACCCTGGCGCCCTTCCTCTTCTCGCTGGTCGACGCCGGCTCGGGCTACGACTCGATGATCGTCGGGATGGTCGTCCTCGGGATCGGGATCGGCAGCTTCTACCCGACCGCCACCACCGCCGGAGTCACCTCGGTGGACGAATCGCAGACCAGCCTCGCCGGCGGGATCGTCTACATGTTCCAGATCGCCGGCGGCTCGATCGGGCTCGGGCTGACGACGACGGTGTTCTCAGGCGCGATCCCGCCCTTCGTCGACGGCGTCCAGGCCGCCTTCCGGCTCGACGCGGCGCTCTCGCTGGTCGGCCTGCTGGTCGCGATCGCCTTCGTCGGCGGGCGGCTCGTCGGCAGCCGGGAACCGGCGCGCGAGTCGGCCTAGACCCTCTAAGGCACCAGCTCGTTCCGGCCGGGGCCGCCGACCAGCGTGTCCGTCCCCGGCCCGCCGCTCAGCTGGTCGTTGCCCGGGCCACCGAACAGGCGGTCATGGCCCGGTCCGCCCAGGATCCAGTCGTCGCCGCGACGCCCGGTCACGACGTCGTCGCCGGGCCCGCCGATCACCTTGTCCGCGGCTCCTCCCCCGATCAGCCTGTCGTTCCCGGGGCCGCCGCGGATGGTCGCCGGGACCGGAACGTCACTGGTGAAGAAGACCGAGTCCGAGCCGCCGGCCGCGTTGACTTCGAAGCCGGCGATCGCGGTCGCCCTGCAGGAGAGTTCGTTGGGGAGCTCTTCCGGGTGGGTGCAGATGTCGCCGCCGACTTCGAGGGCGATCGTCGAGAGGATCAGGTAGCTGCGCCCGTCGGCGCTGAGCGAGACGTGGAAGGCGTTGTTGTCGTTGCCGCCGCTGATCAGCAGGTTGACGGGACCGGTTTCGGCCTCGGCGGAGCCGGCCGGCAGGGCGGCAAGCATCGTCAGCAGAATGAGGATCGCCTTCTTCATCGGTTCCCTGGCCTCGGGCCACAGCCCATTTAAGGGAACAGCGCGCCGCGGCAGACGTTGCGGCCTGCCCTGGGAGCGTGCGCTCGGCTAGAGGTCGACCGAGCGGCCGTTGGAGAAGCCGTCGAGGCCGAGGATCTTCTCGATCGCCTCGGCGCGGACCGGCGCGTCGGTGGTCAGCGCCATCACCGCCCGCTCACCCCCGCTTTCGGCGCCGACGGCGGCGGAGACGATGTTGACCCCCTCTTCGCCGAAGAGCGTGCCGACGCGGCCGATCATCCCCGGCTGGTCGGCGTAGCGCAGGACCGTGATGTGCTCGGCGAAGGGCAGGTAGAAGCTCTCGTTCCAGGCGGAGACGAGGTAGGGCTCGTTGCGCGGGCCGACGCTGGTCCCGGCGACCTCGACCTCGCCGTCGGCGGTGTGGACGCGGACCTTGACCAGCTCGGTGAAGTCCTCGGCGCCGGCATCAGTCGTCGCCGCCAGCTCGATCCCGCGCTCCTCGGCCATCTGCGGCGCGTTGACCAGGTTGACCGGCTCCTCGGTGTGGCCGGAGAGAATCCCGGCCAGGACCGCGATCCCCAGCAGGCGGGTGTCGTGCGAGGCGATCCGGCCGCGGAATTCGGCGCTCACCTTCTCGACCGCGCCGTCGCCCAGGCCCTGGGCGAGGCGGCCGAGCTTTTCGCAGAGCGGGACGAAGGGCGCCAGCGCCTCCATCGCCTCCGGCCGCACCGCGGCGATGTTGACCGCGTTGGTGACGACGCCGCCGGTCAGGGCCGCGGTGACCTGCTCGGCGGTGACCACCCCAGCGCGGTCCTGGGCCTCGGCGGTCGAGGCCCCGAGGTGCGGGGTGACGACGACGTCGGGCCGGGAGAAGACCGGGTGCTCGGTGAAGGGCTCGGAGGGGAAGACGTCGAGCGCGGCGCCGCCGAGCTTGCCCGATTCGAGCCCCGCCAGCAGCGCGTCGAGGTCGACCAGCTCGCCGCGGGCGCAGTTGACGATGCGGGCCCCGTCCTTCGCCGCGGCGATCGTCTCGGCGTTGATCATCCCGATCGTCTCCGGCGTCTTCGGCGTGTGCAGGGTGACGAGGTCGGAGCGGCCCAGCACCTCCTCGATGCTCTCCAACCCCTCGACGCCGAGGTCCTTGAAGCGCTCGGCGGAGACGAACTTGTCGAAGGCGACGACGTCCATCTCGAAGCTCTGGGCGCGTTTGGCGACCAGCTGGCCGATGCGGCCGAAGCCGATCACACCCAGCTTCTTGCCATACAACTCAGTGCCCTTGAACTTGGGACGTTCCCAGCGTCCGTCGACCAGCGAAGCCTGGGCCTGAGGCACGTTGCGGCAGAGGGCCAGCATCAGTGCCAGCGTGTGCTCCGCCGCGGCGACGGAGTTGGATTCGGGAGCGTTGGCGACGATGATCCCCCGCCGCGTGGCGGCGGGGATGTCGACGTTGTCGACGCCGGTTCCGGCACGGCCGATCACCTTGAGGCGCTCGGCGCGCTCGATCAGCTCCGGCGTGAGCTGGGTCGCGGAGCGAATCAGGATCGCGTCGTAGCCGCCAATCGCGTCGCGCAGCTCGTCGTCGGACATCTCGAGCCCGAGCTCGACGTCGAAGTTCTGCCGCAGCAGGTCGACCCCGG
>DASTBO010000132.1:0-48664 GCA_035712025.1 Solirubrobacterales bacterium | reverse complement strand
CGATCTTGGTCCCCGACGAGCGCGTCCTCGACGTCGCCTGCGGCAGCGGCAACGGGGCGATCGCCGCGGCCAGGCGCACCTGGGGGGCCGACGAGCTGCTGCGGGTGACCAAGCCGGGCGGGCGAATCGGGGTCGCGAGCTGGTGCCCGGACGGCGGCCTCCAGGACTTCTTCGCGGCGATCGTCAAACACACCGGCGGCCCGCCGCCGGGCGCCCCGCCCGTCCTCTGGGGCGACGAGGCGCACGTCCGCGAGCTGTTCGGCGACTCCGTCTCCGAGCTGCGGGCCGAACGGCTGAAGTCGCGGCAGGCCTTCCGCTCGGCCGAGCACTACATCGGCTTCTTCCGCGACTACTTCGGGCCGATCAAGACCGCCTTCGAGGCGGTCGGGCCGGAGGGCGAGGCGGAGCTGACCGCCGACCTCGAACGCGTTCTGGACAACCTCAGCACGGGTGGCCAGCGGGCGCTCGTGGTCGAGCCCGAATACCTCCAGGTGATAGCCGTCCGGGCATAGCACTGCAGTCGCGCCAGCCAAGCAGTTCAAGGACGCAGGGAGCGCCGCGTGCTCTGCACGCAAGCGACTGAGGACGCCGAAATGCGCCGGCTAGCGCGGCTGCAGCGTGCGGATCACGCCGCCGATCAGCAGGACGCCGAAGAAGACCATGCCGGCGACGCCCCCGCCCTGGCCGAACGCGGCGTAGCCGACGACCATCGCGGCGATCCCGAGGAAGAGAGTCACGACCATTCCCATATCGCGCGGCATCCTAGTTGAAAGGTCGGCCGTGGGGCGTCATCCGGCGAGGAGGGCGTAGCGGGTCTCGGCGAGGAAGTCGGCCACCGCGTCGGCCGCCGCCTCGGGCGAGCCGCCCTCGCCGGCCGCCCGGACGAGCCGGCTGCCGACGATCACGCCGTCGGCGATCCCGCCGACCTGCGCGGCCTGAACGGGGGTGCCGATCCCGAACCCGACGGCGACCGGCGTCGCGGCATCGGCCTTGGTCGCCGCGACCAGCTCGGTCAGCGCCGCCGGGATCTCGGCCCGCTCGCCGGTGGTGCCGACGCTGGAGACGACGTAGACGAAGCCGCGGGCGGACTCGCAGATCCGGCGCCGGCGCTCGGCCGGCGTCGTCGGCGCCAGCAGCGGCACCAGCGCCAGGCCCCGGCCGTCGAAGGCCTGCCGCACCTCGGTGGCCTCCTCCAGCGGCAGGTCGGGGACGATCGCGCCCGCCGCGCCGGCGGCCTCGAGCAGCCGCGCGAACTCCGCCGCGCCGCCGTGGGCGAGGACCATGTTCGCGTAGGCCATGAAGACGACCGGGACACGGTCGGCGACGGCCTCGCAGACCTCCAGAGCGGTCCGCAGGGTCGCCCCCCCCTCCAGCGCCGCGGTCGCCGCCGCGTGGATCGTCGGCCCGTCGGCGAGCGGATCGGAGAAGGGGACGCCAAGCTCGATCAGGTCGGCGCCGGAGTCGGCGTAGGCGCCCGCCACCGCCAGCCCCGTCGCGCGATCGGGGTAGCCGGCCATCATGTAGGGCATCAACGCCGCCCGGCCCTCTTCCCGGGCGAGAGCGAAGGCCGCCGCAATCCGCTCCTCGCCGTTCAGGTCCAGGGGAGTCGGGGGAGTCCCGCCGGACCCTCCCTGCTGTTGTCCGCCGAGACTCCCCCGACTCCCCCCCGCGGCGCTCACGGCAGCACCTGACCAGGCGGTTTCAGCCGAGCGGTCGCCTCCGCCATGTCCTTGTCGCCGCGGCCGGAGAGGCAGAGGACGTCGAACCCCTCGCCGGGCAGCGGGTTCTCGGTCAGCCAGGCGATCGCGTGCGAGGACTCGAGCGCCGGGATGATCCCCTCCAGCCGGGAGAGCTCCTGGAACGCTCCCAGCGCCTGGTCGTCGGTCACCGCCACGTAGGTGGCGCGGCCGCTGTCGCGCAGTTGGGCGTGCTCGGGGCCGACGCCCGGGTAGTCGAGGCCGGCGGAGATCGAGTGCGCCTCGAGGATCTGCCCCTCCTCGTCGGCGATCACCGAGGAGAGCGAGCCGTGGAGAACCCCCTTGACCCCACCCTGCAGGGAGGCGCCGTGGCGCTGGGTGTCGAGGCCCTCGCCGGCCGCCTCGACCCCGACCAGGGCGACCTCGGCGTCGTCGACGAAGGGGGCGAAGATGCCGATCGCGTTGGAGCCGCCGCCGACGCAGGCGATCACCCGGGCGGGCAGCGCACCCTCGGCCGCCAGCGCCTGCTCGCGCGCCTCGGAGCCGATCACCCGCTGCAGGTCGCGGACCAGCGCCGGGTAGGGCGCCGGCCCGACCGCGGAGCCGATCACGTAGTGGGTGGTGGCGACGTTGGCGACCCAGTCGCGGATCGCGGCGCTGACCGCCTCCTTCAGGGTCCGGGCGCCGGCCTCGACCGGCGCCACCTCGGCCCCCAGCAGCTTCATCCGCTCCACGTTCGGCGCCTGGCGCCGGATGTCCTCGGTGCCCATGTAGACGACGCATTCGAGGCCGAGCAGGGCGCAGGCGGTGGCGGTGGCGACCCCGTGCTGGCCGGCGCCGGTCTCGGCGATCACCCGCGGCTTGCCCATCCGGGCCGCCAGCAGCGCCTGGCCGACGGCGTTGTTGATCTTGTGGGCGCCGGTGTGGGCCAGGTCCTCGCGCTTCAGGTAGACCCGCGAGCCGACCCGCTCGGATAGGCGCTCGGCCAGGTACAGCGGCGTCGGCCGGCCGATGAAGTCGCGCCGCAGCTGCCCGAGGCGCCCGGTGAACTCCTCGTCCTCCCGCGCCTCCGTCCAGGCGGCGGTGAGCTCGTCAAGCGCTGGGATCAGGGTCTCCGGCACGTAGCGCCCCCCGTAGGGGCCGAACCTCTCCTCGACTGCGCTCATGCGCTGGCGCCGACCGAGTTCGCGGCCTCGAAGAAGGCCTCCATCGCAGCGTGGTCCTTGCGACCGGGATCCAGCTCGACGCCGCTGGCGACGTCGACCGCGAAGGGACGGGCGATCGCGACGGCGGCGGCGACGTTGTCGGGACGCAGGCCGCCGGCGAGGATCGCCGGGACCTCGGAGCGGTGGTCGCGGAGCAGCTCCCAGTCGAAGCTCTCCCCGGTGCCGCCCCAGAGCCCCCTGCCGCGCCGGTCGAAGAGGTGGAAGTCGGTGCGGTAGGCCTCGGCCCCGTGGACGTCGGCGGCGCTGGCGACGTGGATCGCCTTCGCCACCTTCAAACCCGTCCGCCGCGCCACCTCGGCGCAGAACGAAGCACCCTCGGCCCCGTTCAGCTGCACCATCGTCAGCCCCTCGTCCTCGACCGCCCGCGCCACCTCGTCGAGCGTGGGATTGACGAACACCCCGACCACCTCGCACTTGCGCCGAAAGGCGGCGGCGACCTCGGCCGCCACCCCCGGCTCGACGTTCCTGGGACTGCCGTGGAAGTGGATCAGCCCGACAGCCCAGGCACCGAGCCGCACAGCCTCCGCCGCGTCGTCCAGGTTCGTGATTCCGCAGAACTTGACCCGCATGACCAGAGCGTACGTGAAGGCCGGGTCCGACCCCGTCAGACCCGGCCCGGAGAAACCACGCACCTATTCAGCCGTCGGAGATTGTTCCGGCTGCGTACCCAGGGTGACGTCGGCGGTCTTCTCGTTCCCGTCGCGGAGGATCGTCAGCGACAGCTCGTCGCCGGGCTTCGAGCCCTGGATGATTTCGACGAGTTCGTCCATGCTCTTCAGGTTCTTGCCGTCGACTTCGGTGACGATGTCGCCACCGAGGCGGACTTCTTCGCCGTTGATCGTCGCCGAGGTGCCACCGGCCTCGATCCCGGCCTTGTCGGCGGGGCCGTCCTTGACCACCGACTGCACGATCACCCCTTCCTCGACCGGCAGGTTCACCGCCTTCGCCAGTTCCGGCGTCACGGTGCCTCCGGTGATCCCGATGAAGGCGTGTTCGACTTCGCCCTTGTTCTTCAGCTGGTCGATCTCGGCCCGCACGGTGTCGATCGGGATCGCGAAGCCGATGCCGACGTTGCCGTTGCCGCCGCCGCCGGTGGCGATCTGGGCGTTGATCCCGATCACCTCGCCGGCCGCGTTGATCAGCGGCCCGCCCGAGTTGCCGGGGTTGATCGCGGCGTCGGTCTGGATCACGTGGGAGATCGAGAACCCGTTCGGGGCCTGGATCTGGCGCTGCAGCGCGGAGACGATGCCGCTGGTGACGGTGCGATCGAGGCCGAACGGGTTGCCGATCGCGACCACCGGGTCGCCGACTTCGGCCTCGGAGGAACGCCCCAGGGTCAGCGGGTGGAATTCGCCCGCCGGCGCGTCGACCTTGAGCAGGGCGATGTCGGTGCCGGGATCGGTCCCGACCACCTCGGCGTCGTAGGTCTTTTCCGAGTCGCCGAGTTTGACCGTGACCTTGCTGGCGCCTTCGACGACGTGGTTGTTGGTGAGGACGTGGCCCTCGTCGTCGATCACGAACCCCGAGCCGGTAGAGGTCCCGCCGGATTCGGGTTCGACTTCGCCGAAGGGATTGAAGCTTTCGGTTTCCTGCGATTCGATCTGCGATTCGATGAAGGCGACCCCGTCGCCGTCGGCCTTGTAGATCTGGTTGACGACGTTGGCGCTGCCGTCGTCGGACTTGGCGTCGACCGGCGCCGTCAGCGGCGCCGCGACGGTGGTCGTCGACCCGCCATCGGACTGGATCGCGCCTGCGGCGATCGCGATCCAGCCGACGACGGCGACGACCAGGCCCCCAAGGAGAGCGGAGCCGAAGGGACTGCGAAGTTTCTGGTTGAGCTTTGACATGGGCATCAGGATCGCGCCGGGAGGTGTTCCCCCCTTAAACGCTCTCCAAATTTTTTCTAAATTCCCGCGAGCGGGTCGCGAGGGGGCGAAACGGGTGCAGCGGAGGCTAGACCAGGTGTTCCCTGGTCCCCTCGTCGGGCCCTGCCAGCTCCCGCACCTTCGCTTCGGGATCGACCGCCGCCATCAGCGCGCCGCCGATCAGGACCGCGTCGACGCCGACCCGGTCCAGCTCCTCCAGCTCGGCCCGGCCGGAGATCCCGCTCTCGGCGACGACGGTCTTGCCCGCCGGCACGTTCGGCATCAGCTCGAAGGTGGTGGCGAGGTCGACGCTCATGTCGTCGAGGTTGCGGTTGTTGATCCCGATCACCTCGGCACCGGCCTCCAGGGCCCGGTCGAGCTCGTCCTCGTCGTGGACCTCGACGAGGACGTCGAGGTCGATCGAGCGAGCCTCTCGATGCAGCGATCGGAGGTCCTCGTCGCCGAGCGCGGCGACGATCAGCAGCACCGCGTCGGCGCCGTTGACCGCCGCCTCGTAGAGCTGGTAGGGGTCGACGATGAAGTCCTTGCGGATGATCGGCAGGTCGCAGGCGGCGCGCGCGGCGCGCAGGTCGGCGAGCGAACCGCCGAAGTGGGCTTCGTCGGTGAGGACCGAGAGGGCGGCCGCTCCGCCGCGCTCGTAGGCGGCCACCTGGGCGGCGAGGTCGATCTCCTCCCGCGCCAGCTGTCCGGCGCTGGGCGAGCGCCGCTTGAACTCGGCGATCAGCGAGAGCCCCGGGCGGACCAGGGCCTCGTTGAACGGTCGGTCGGCGCCGCGGGCGGAGAGGCGCGATTCGAGATCGGGCAGCGGGAGGTCGCGGCGGCGCGCCTCCACCCCCTCCCGGGCCCCGGCGATGAGCTGCTCCATCATTCCCACTTGAGCTACGAAAGCCTAGACCGCGGGGGCGACCGTTGCCGCGACCAGGCGGTCCAGCACGTTGGCTGCCGCCCCGGAGTCGATCGCCTCGCCCGCCCTGGCGACCCCCGCCTCGAGGTCGGCGGCGAGGCCGCCGACGTACAGCGCCGCCGCGGCGTTGAGGAGGACGAGATCGCGATCCGGGCCCGCCTCCCCCGCCAGGACGCGCCGGGTGACGGCCGCGTTCTCCGCGGGAGTGCCGCCGGCGACCCGCTCCAGGTCGACCGGCGCGAGGCCGAACTGGCCCGGCTCGACGAACCACTCCGCGGTGCGCCCGTCGGCGACCTCGATCACCCGGGTGCGCGAGGCGAGCGAGAGCTCGTCGAGGCCGTCCTCGGCGGAGACGACCAGCGCCCGCTCGCTGCCGAGGCCGAGCAGCGCCTCGGCGATCGTCTCCTGGTAGCGGCGGTCGGCGACCCCGAGCAGCTGCCGGTTGGCGCCGGCGGGGTTGGTCAGCGGCCCGAGGAAGTTGAAGATCGTCCGCACCCCGAGCGCTTTGCGGGCCGGTACGACGTGCTTCATCGCCGCGTGGTGCCTGGGTGCGAACATGAAGCCGAAGCCGACCTCGTCGATGCAGCGGCCGACCTGGGCGGGCTCGATCTCGACGTTGACCCCGAGCGCCTCGAGCAGGTCGGCCGAGCCGCTCTTGCTCGTGTTCGAGCGGTTGCCGTGCTTGGCGACGGCGCAGCCGGCGCCGGCGGCGACCAGGGCCGCCGTGGTCGAGATGTTGAAGGTCGAAGGGCCGCCGCCGGTGCCGCAGGTGTCGACCAGGTCGTCGCGCTCGGTCGGGACCGGAGAGGCGAGCCCGCGCATCGTCCGCGCCAGCCCGACCAGCTCGGGCACCGTCTCCCCCTTCGCCCGCAGGGCGATCAGGAAGGCGCCGGTCTGGACCGGGTCGGCCCGCCCCTCCATGATCTCGCTCAGCACCGCCGAGGCGTGGTCGGCGGTCAGGTGGTCGCCGGCGCAAACCGCGTCGATCGCGCGGCTGACCACGTCGTTAGGCACCGTTTCCTCCCTCGCCGACGAAGTTGGCGAGCAGGTGCTTGCCCTGCGGGGTCAGCACCGACTCGGGATGGAACTGGACCCCCTCGATCGGCAACTCGCGATGGCGGGCGCCCATCACCACGTCGCCGAGACTGGCGCTCAGCTCCAGCACCTCCGGCAGGTCGGGGTCGGCGACCAGCGAGTGATAGCGGCCGGCGACCATCGGGCTCGGCAGCCCGGCGTAGATCGACTTGCCGTCGTGCTCGACCTCGGCGTCCTTGCCGTGGATCGGCTCGCCCTGGACGACGCGACCGCCGAAGGCCTCGACCATCGCCTGGTGGCCGAGGCAGACGCCGAGCACCGGCGTTCCCGCCTCGCCGAAGGCCCTGATCGCCTCACCGGAGATTCCCGCCTCGGCCGGCGTGCAGGGCCCGGGCGAGACGACCAGCCGATCGGGCCGGCGCTCGAGCAGCTCGGCGACGGTCGCCTTGTCGTTGCGGACGACTTCGACCTCCGCCCCCAGCTCGCCCAGGTACTGGACGAGGTTGTAGGTGAAGGAGTCGTAGTTGTCGATCACCAGCACCCGCATCGTCAGCTCCAGTCCGGCTGTTCGCAGGCGACCTCGACGGCGCGGAAGACCGCGCGCGCCTTGTTCACCGACTCGTTGTACTCGTAAGACGGCTTGGCGTCGGCGACGGTGCCGCCGCCGGCCTGCACGTGCAGCTGCCCGTCCTTGCAGACGACGGTGCGGATGTGGATCGCGGTGTCGAGGTCGCCGTCCCAGGAGAGGTAGCCGACGGCGCCGCCGTAGCCGCCGCGCTTGACCGGCTCGAGCTCGTCGATGATCTGCATCGCCCGCACCTTCGGGGCGCCCGACAGCGTGCCCACCGGCAGGCAGGAGCGCATCACGTCCATCGCGCTCACGTCCTCCCTCAGCGTGCCCGAGACCTGGCTGACTATGTGGAGGACGTGGGAGTAGGTCTCGACCACCATCAGCTCGTCGACCGCGACGCTGCCGTACTCGCAGACGCGGCCGAGGTCGTTGCGGCCGAGGTCGACGAGCATCACGTGCTCGGCCCGCTCCTTGGGATCGTTGATCAGGCGTTCGGCGAGACGGCGATCCTCCTCCTCGCTGCGGCCGCGGGGCGAGGTGCCGGCGATCGGCCGGCTCGAGACCCGGCGTCCCTCGACCTTGACCAGCGGCTCGGGCGAGGCGCCGGCGATCTGGAAGTCGCCGAACTCGAGGAAGTACATGTAGGGCGAAGGGTTGACCGCGCGCAGGCCGCGGTAGACCGAGAAGGCCTCGACCGGAGCCGGAGCGGAGAAACGCTGCGAGGGGACGACCTGGAAGGCGTCGCCGGCGTGGACGTACTCGATGATCCGGGCGACCATCGCTTCGAACTCCTCCCGCTCCATGTTGGAGACGAACTCGGGGGGCGCGGCGATCGAGGGACGCTCGGGAACGGGGACCGCGGTTCGCAGGCGCTCGCGCATCTCGGCGATTGTCGTCGCCGCCCGCTCGTAGGCCTCCTCGACGCCGCCGTCCTCCTCGACGAAGGCGCAGGCGAGGATCGTCAGCTCATGCCGAAGGTGGTCGAAGACGAGCATCGCGTCGGTCACCATCAGCGCCATGTCGGGCAGGCCGAGCTGGTCCGGATTCGGCTCGCCGAGCGGCTCCACGGTCCGCACCAGGTCGTAGGCGAAGAAGCCGACCGCGCCGCCGGCGAAGGGCGGCAGCCCGGGCACCGGCGCCGGCCGGTAGCGCCGCAGACGCTCGGCGACCGCCGCATAGGGGTCCGGCGCGGGCTCGGCGCCACTTGGCTCGGCGCTCGGGAGCAGATCGTCCCCGCTCCATTCGGAGAGCACCCCGTCGCTCCAGCGCAGGAGCGCCCGCGGGCTCAGGCCGACGAACGAGTAGCGCCCGACCTGGCCCTGCTCGGCCGACTCGAGCAGGAAGCACGGCGCTCCCTCGGGCTCGCCGGCGCGCAGCTTGAGGAAGGCCGAGACCGGCGTCTCGCAGTCGTCGACCAGCCGCGCCCGCACCGGGACGACGTTCCCCTCGCGCGCCAGCGCCCGCGCCTCCTCGAGGCTCGGCTCGAGGCGGATCTCGGAGTCAGCCACTACGGCCATTCAGCACTTCCATCACCTTCGCCTGGGAGACCCCGCGCGAGGCCAGCAGCACGCTCAGGTGGTAGAGCAGGTCGGCGGCCTCTTCGGCGACCCGCTCGTCGGTCTCTTCGCGGGCGGCGCGGACCACCTCCTCCGCCTCCTCCTCGACCTTCTCGGCGATCAGCCCCCGGTCGTCGAGCAGCTTCACGGTGTAGCTGCCGTCGGGGCGCTGCAGGGCGCGGTGGCGGATCGTCCGCTCCAGCGCCGGCAGCGCTTCGAAGGTGACCGGGAACGGCTCGCCGGGCGCCGGTGGCGCGTCCTTGCGCGGCGAGGCCGAGCCCAGCACCTCGCGGTAGAAGCAGCTGCGCTCGCCGGTATGGCAGGCCGGCCCGGCGGGGTCGACCAGCGCCACCAGGGCGTCGCCGTCGCAGTCGTAGCGGAGCTGCCGCAGGTGCATGAAGTTGCCCGAGGTTTCGCCTTTCTTCCACAGCTCGTCGCGCGAGCGGCTGTAGAAGTGCAGGTCGCCAGTCTCCAGCGTCATCTCCAGCGACTGCCCGCTCATGTAGGCGAGCATCAGCACCTCGCCGGAGGCGAAGTCCTGGACGACGCACGGCACCAGGCCCTGCTGGTCGAATTCGATTTCGGCGAACACCGGCTGAATCGTAAACGCCGCGTCGCTACTCGATGCCGAGCCGGTCGAGGAGGTCCTCGTCGCGGCGCCAGTTGCGGCGCACGCGGACGGTCAGGTCGAGGTGGACCCGGGTGCCGAGCTCAGCCTCCAGGGAGCGGCGCGCGCCGGCGCCGATCTCGCCGATCTTGGTGCCCGCGCGGCCGATCAGGATCCCCTTCTGCGACTCCGACTCGGCCCAGATCTCGGCCCGAACCGTGACCAGGCCGTCCTCGCGGGGCTCGACCTCGAGGACCGAGACCTCGACCGAGTGCGGGATCTCCTGCCGGGTCCGGTTCAGCACCTGCTCGCGGATCAGCTCGGCCAGCAGCAGCTCGCTCGACTGGTCGCTGCGGTCCTCCGGCGGGTACATGTACGGGCCCTCGGGCACCAGCTCGCCGAGGCGATCGAGCAGCGGCGGCAGCCCCTCGCCGGTCTTGGCGCTGATCGGGAAGACCTCGTCGACCCCCTCCATCTCCGCCGCCTCGGCCAGCACCGGGACCAGCTCGTTGGGCCCGAGCCGATCGGCCTTGTTGACCGCGCAGATCACCGGCAGACGCGTGCCGGAGCCGAGCAGCGCCCGGACGATGAAGCGGTCGCCGGGCCCCACCCCCTCCTCGCCGTTGAGGACGAGGAGGACGACGTCGGAGTCGGCCAGCTCGCGCTCGACCCGGCCCTGCATCCGCTCGGTGAGGACGTCGCGCGGGCGCTGCACGCCGGGCAGGTCGACGAGGATCAGCTGGCGCTCGGACTCGAGGTCGGTGGCGACGCCGCGGATCGCCCGGCGCGTCGTCTGCGGCCGGGTGGAGACGATCGCGACGTGCGACCCGACCAGGGAGTTGACCAGGGTCGACTTGCCGACGTTGGGGCGGCCGGCGAGGCCGACGAAGCCGGACCGCGTCATCGCAGCCCGGCGAGCACCCTGGCCTGCAGAGCCAGCATCTCGCCGTCGTCGGTCTCGTGGTCGTAGCCGCAGAGGTGAAGGGCGCCGTGGACCGCGGCCTCGGTCACGTCCGAGCAGTGCTCGGGGCAGATCGCGACGTCGCCCAGCTCGCGCGGGCCGGCGACCGGGCCGAGTTCGTCGATCGGGAAGGCGAGGACGTCGGTCGGCGCGTCCCTGCCGCGGTGCTCGCGGTTCAGCCCGCGGATCCGCTCGGCGTCGACGATCTCCACGGCGAGGTGGCCGTCCTCCACTCCCGCGGCCGCGAGCGCCGCGGCAACCGCGCTGCGCAGATCGGCGGGAACGTCGGCCAGGTCGGTGCTCACGAACGCGGCGTCGGCCCGTGTTCGGCGCGCGCACCCTGCTCGCGGGAGCCGTGCTCGTCGTAGGCGGCGACGATCCGCTGCACCAGCTTGTGGCGGACGACGTCCTCGCCGCCGAAGCGGACGAAGGAGATGTCCTGGACGTCCTCGAGGATGTCGGCGACCGCGATCAGCCCGGACCGCTGGTCGGCCGGCAGGTCGATCTGGGTGACGTCGCCGGTCACCACCATCCGCGAGTTGAAGCCCAGCCGGGTGAGGAACATCTTCATCTGCTCGGGGCTGGTGTTCTGCGCCTCGTCGAGGATCACGAAGGAGTCGTTCAGGGTGCGGCCGCGCATGAAGGCGAGCGGCGCCACCTCGATCACGTTGCGCTCGAAGTAGCCGTTGACGCGGTCGGGGTCGAGCATGTCGAAGAGGGCGTCGAACAGCGGTCGCAGGTAGGGGTCGACCTTGGCCTGGATGTCGCCCGGCAGGAAGCCGAGCCGCTCGCCGGCCTCGACCGCGGGTCGGGTGAGGATGATCCGCTGCACCTTGCGTTCGGTCAGCGCCGCGGCGGCCATCGCCACCGCGAGGAAGGTCTTGCCGGTGCCGGCCGGGCCGATCCCGAAGGTGATCGTGTGGCGGCGGATCGAGTCGACGTAGCGCTTCTGGTTCAGGGTCTTCGGCGCGACCTTGGTGTTGCGGTGGCGCCAGACGACGTCGTCGAGGATCTCCGCCGGGCTCTCGTCGGCGTCGAGCGCCCCGGTCACGGCTTCGATCGTCCCCGGGGCGACGTCGTGCCCCTGCTCGATCAGCTCGACCATCTCGTCGACGAGGGTCGCCGCGGCGGCGACGTCGTCGGGCTCGCCCTCGAGGGTGAGCACGTTGCCGCGCAGATGCAGGTCGGCCTCCAACTTGCCGCGCAGGGCCCGCAGGACGGTGTCCTCGGAACCGGCCAGCTCGGCCGCGACGCTGTTGTCCAAGGTCAGCTGCCGGCGAGCCAACGGTCAGGCACCCAGCTTCTCGCGCACCGCGGCGCTGACCCGCTTGCCATCGGCGCGGCCGCCGATCTTCGGCATCGCCGCCGACATCACCTGGCCCACCTGCCGCTGCTCGCTGGCGCCGGTCTCGGCGATCGCCGCCGCGACGATCTCGCCCAGCTCCTCGTCGGAGAGCTGCTGGGGCAGGTAGCCCTCGATCAGCTCCGCCTCGAAGCGCTCGGCGGCGGCCTGCTCGCTCCGGCCGGCATTCTCGTAGGCCTCGGCGGCCTCGATCCGCTTCTTGCGCTCGCGCTGCAGGACCGCGACCTCGTCGCCCTTGCCGAGCTTCGCATCCTGCTGCAACACGTCGACGATCAACCGCAGCGCAGAGGCGCGCTCGCGGTCCCGCGCCTTCATCGCGGTCCGGACGTCGTCCTGCACCTGTTCGAGAACAGCCATCGCCTAAGGGTAATCGGCCGCGTCGGGAGTCACTGCCAGCCCCTTGGAGACGAGGTTGCGGACGTCGAGGCTGACGAGCTGCCAGCCGTTGCGGCGGGCGACGGCCACATAGGCGGCGTCGTAGGCGGTGAGGCCGTGGCGGGCGACCAGATCCGCGACCTGACCTCCGAGCTCGGCGTCCACCCGAGAGAGGCCATCGCCGCAGGTTCTGACGATGGCCCGCACGATCCTCTCCGCCTGGGCGGGCTGACGGTACCCCCTTGCCACGGCGTTGATCACCTCATAGAGCGTCAGGTCGAGGGCCGCGACCGGAGCGCCGCCCCGAGCCAGCGCAGCAGCCGGTCCATGAGACGGGTGGGCGGAGATGCCGGCCGCGACCCAAACGCTTGCGTCGAGCAGAAGCAACTCAGTGGGATTCCCGGTCTTCGCGGATGACTCGAACCACGTCCAGGAGCTCAGGCCTATCGGCCGGAACCTCGATCCGAACCTCATCCCAAAGCCGGTTGATCTCCTCCCGCCGCTGCTCCTCGGAAGCCTGAAGCTCGCGCTCGGCGAGCCGTTGCAGGAGACCGCTGCGGGTCTCGTTCAGCATCTTGGCACGGGAGTCGAGTCGCTCCAGGAGCTTGTCGGGAATGGAGATCATCACCTTGGCCACGGGGTGAGTATATCCGGTATTGCCGGAGGTCAGAATGGGCATGTTCGGAAGGGTGAGCGATCTGGGCGCACCCCGTAGCGCGCAAGAAGTGAATTTTCCGTGCCGGCTTCGGCGCGGAACTCAGATCTCGACCTGCTCGACGTCCCCCAGCGGCATCTGCAGGAAGCGGGTGCCGATCGCGTGGAAGGCGTCGCAGTCACCGGTGCAGAGGAACTCGTAGGTCCCCTCCCCGCTCGACTCGCGAGCCAGGCCAGATCCCTCGAGCGTGCGCTGGACCGCGGCGGCGACGGCGTGGCCGCCGCTGACCAGGCGCACGTCGCGGCCGAGGATCCGCTGCAGCATCGGCGCCACCAGGGGGTAGTGGGTGCAGCCGAGGATCAGGGTGTCGACATCGGCCTCCTTCAGGGGCCGGCAGTAGGAGCGGGCCATCGTCATCGTCTCCTCGTCGAACAACGAGCTGTCCTGGATGAACGGAGCAAGGTCCGGAGCGGCGACCTCGATCACGTCGAGGCCCCGCCCGATCCGTTCGAGCGCCCGGCGGTAGGCGCCGCTGGCGACCGTGTTCGGAGTCGCCAGAACCCCCACCCGCGCATTGGCGGTGATCGCCGCCGCGATCTCCGCCTGCGGCTCGACCACCGGCACCACCTCCACCCCGCGCTCGGCGGCCACCTCGCGCGTCACCTGCTCGCCGACCGAGGTCGCCGTGTTGCAGGCGATGACCAGCAGCTTGGCGCCGCGGTCGAGCAGCATCCCGGCGATCCGCCGGATCCGCTCCCGCAGCTCCTCGGGGTCCTTGTCGCCGTAGGGGAAGATCGCCGTGTCGCCGAGGTAGACGAAGTCCTCCTGCGGCAGCGAGACGAGGCACTCGTGCAGCACGGTGAGGCCGCCGACGCCCGAATCGAACATCGCGACCGGAAGGTCGCTCACATGAACGGCTTGTACGACATGAAGAAGATCGTCACGACGACGAAGACGCCGGCGAGGGTGCCGACCTTGCCGACCTGTTCGCCGATGGCTTCGAACTCGTCGCCGAGCGCGTCGCCCTTCTCGAGATCGCGCTCGGCGATCTGCTTCAGCTCGCGCACTTTCGGCTGGAAGAAGGCGTGCTGGAGCCCGAAGAGGACGATGATCGCGAGGAAGCCGACGGTGATGAAGGCGTCGCCACCGGACCAGGCGCTGTCGCTCGCGATCAGCAGGTAGATGCCCGCGAGGAGGAGCACGACCATCCCGGGATTGACCAGGAAGCGATCGACCTTCTGGATGCCTTCCAGCACGGCCGGGGCCGCGCGCGGGTATTTCGGCACCACCGAGAAGAAGAAGGCGTAGCCGAAGGTCGGGCCGAAGGCGAGCACGACGGCGACGACGTGGAGGAACAGCGCGAGCTTGTAGTCGGCGCTGACGATCGAGGCGAAGGGCACGCGAAAACCCTATAGCTCAGGACCGACGGAGCAGGAGGGCGGCCCAGTCGCCCTCCTGGCGGCGGTCGGTCTCGGAAAGGCCGGTGCGGGCGAAGGCGGCGGAGACCTCGTCGAGCTCGTGAGGAAGCAGGCCCGAACAGACGAGCGCTCGCGGGGGGTCTTCGATCAGACCCGCCACGGCGAGCAGGATCGGCGCGGTCATGTTCGCCACGACGGTGGGTGCCAGGGCGGGAAGCCGTTCCCGCAGGTTGGCGCGCTCCAGGGAGAGGTCGACGTCGTTGGCCGCCGCGTTGGCTTGCGCGGCTTCGAGCGCCGCCGGCTCGTGGTCGTAGGCCCGGATCGGGGACCAGCCGAGCTTCGAAGCCGCGATCGCGAGGACTCCGGAGCCGGTGCCGAGGTCGACCAGCTCTCCCCCGGGCTCGAGCTCGCAGAGGTACTCGAGGCAGAGCCGGGTGGTCGGGTGGGCGCCGGTGCCGAAGGCCTGGCCGGGATCGACGACGACGTCGATCGCGCCCTCGCGCGGCGGCTCCCACGAGGGGCGCAGCCAGAGGCGGTCGGCGACCAGCAGCGGCTTGTGGAAATCGCGCCAGCGGTCGGCCCAGTCGTCGGGAATCTCGGTCGCGCTGACCTCGACCCGGCCGCCGGCGACCGCCGCGTCGAGGTCGCCGAGCTCCGGCAGCTCGCCCTCGCCGCCGTAGATCGCGTACTCGACGTAGCCCGGGCCGCGCTCCTCCTCGACCCCGTTCGGCGCCAGCACGGTCAGCTCGGCGAGAACCAGCTCCGCCTGCTCGGGCATGCAGCGGACCGCGAGGCGGATCACCGCGCGACCGTCAACCGAAGGCCCGCCGCACGCGGGAGAAGAGTCCCTCGCCGTGCCGCGGCTCGAGGTTGTCGTCCTCGAGGCTCTCGTCGAGGCGCTCGGCGATCTCCCGCTGCTCGTCGGAGAGGTTGGTCGGGACGAAGACGTTGAGGACGATCCGCTGGTTGCCGCGGCGGCGGCCGCTGAGGCGCGGCAGGCCAGCGCCGCGGAGGACCTTTTCCGCCCCCGGCTGCGTCCCCGGCTCGACCTCGACCTCCTCCTCGCCCTCGAGCGTCGGCACCGTCACCGTCGTCCCCAGCATCGCCTCGGTCGCGGGCAGCGAGACCATGCTGATCAGATCGCTGCCCTCGCGCTCGAAGCGCTCGTCCTCGGCGACCCCGACCTCGACGTAGAGGTCGCCCGCCGGCGCGCCGGACTCGCCGGCATGGCCGGCGCCGGCGATCCGCATCCGCTGCCCGTCCTCGATCCCGGCCGGGACCTCGATCGCATTGGTCCTGCTCTGGCGGGTGCGACCGCTGCCGCCGCAGGTCTCGCAGGGAGTCTCGGGGATCTTGCCGGCGCCGCCGCAGGCGTCGCAGGGGGCGGCGCGGACCATCTGGCCGAACGGCGTCCGCGTCACCTGCCGCAGCTCGCCGGCGCCGCCGCAGCGCTCGCAGGTCCTGATCGGCGTCCCCGGCTCGGCGCCGTTGCCGTGGCAGTGCTCGCAGCTGCCGACCACGTCGTAGGTGACCTCGCGCCGCGCGCCCGTCGCCACCTCGGCCAGCTCGATCTCCACCGCGACCGCGATGTCGCCGCCGGGAGCCGGGCCGCGCCGACCGCCGAAGCCGAACCCACCGCCGCCACCACCGCCGCCGCCGAAGAACGCCTGCAGGATGTCGTCGATCGAGCCGAACCCGGCGCCGGGGTCGAAGCCGCCCGAGCGCAGGCCCTCGTGCCCGTAGGCGTCGTAGGTGCGCCGCCGCTCGGCGTCGGAGAGAACCTCGTAGGCGGCCGCCGCCTCCTTGAACTTCTCCTCCGCCTCGGGGTCGTGGTCGTTGACGTCGGGGTGCAGCTCCCGCGCCAGGCGCCGGAAGGCCTTCTTGATCTCGCTCTCGCTCGCCTCGCGTGGGACACCGAGGACCTCGTAGTAGTCGCGCGGCATCGGCTAGCTGTCGTAGACGGTCTCGAAGTAGCGGGAGAGTTCACGGGCCGCGCCGCGAACCGAGGCGATCGCGGTCGCGTAGTCCATGCGAAGCGGCCCGACCACGCCGACGGCGCCGAGATTGCGATGCCCGAGGCCGTAGTTGGCGCCGACCACGCTGACCGAGCGCAGCGCCGGCTGCGGGTTCTCGGCGCCGATCCAGAAGAAGACGGAGCGCTCGTCGAGCGAGGAGCGCAGCATCCGCAGGACGTCGGCGCGGCGCTCGAGCGCCGTCATCAGCTCGTCCGCGTGGGGCAGGTCCGGGAGGTGAGCTTCGGAGAGCAGGCGCGAGGTCCCCTCGACGTAGAGCTCGCTCCCGTCGGCGGCGACGAGCTCGGTGAAGGCGGTGCCGAGGGTGGAGACGAACTGGGCCTCGACCCCGCCCAGCTCGGGATCGCGCAGCCGGCTGGCAATCATCCGCGCCCCGACGCCGAGCCCAGAGAGCTTCTCGTTCAGGTAGCTCGAGGCCCACTCGACCAGGCCGGGGTCGACGGGCCGGTCGAACTCGAAGACGCGGCGGGTGACGTCGCCGGTCGAGGCGATCGCGATCACCACCACGCGGTTGGGCTGCAGGGGGAGCACCTCGACCCGGTGGATCGTCGCCGTCAGGCCAGGCGGCGGCGCCGTGGCCATCGCCACCAGGTCGGTCACCTGGGCGAGCGCCGTCGTGGTCTCCCGCATCGCCTCGTCGACCTCGCGGCGCAGCCGCGAGAGCTCGATCTCGCCGCCCGGCTGCGCCGGTATCCGCCCGGAGGCGATCATCGAGTCGACGTAGCGGCGGTAGCCGGAGTCGGTCGGCACCCGGCCGGCGGAGGTGTGCGGGTGGGTCAGGTAGCCGGCGGCCTCGAGCCCCGCCAGCTCGGCCCGCACGGTCGAGGGGCCCCACTCGACCTCCGGCCGCTCCGCGACCTCCTTCGAGGGCACAGGCCGACCGCAGTCGAGGTACGCCTCGACGACGAGGCGCAGGATCAGCTCTTGCCGCTCGCTCAGCACGCGAGCAATTCTAGGAGGGCCGGCGTACGCCCCTCCCTACAGCTCGAGCTCGGCCTCGGCGTTCCTGATCAGCGCCGTCTCGCCCTGGGCGGCGACCGTGTCGACCACGACCCGGCCCCCCTCGGCCGATTTGACCGTGCCGGTGACGACGATCTCCTGCTCGGGCACGCCCATCCCGCGCATCTGCACCGAGAGGCGCTTCAGCGCCCGCGGGTCGCCGTCGGCGGCGGCCGCGTTGGCTTTCGCCACCAACCCCATCGAGTAGAGGCCGTGGAGGATGTTGCGCGGCAGGCCGACGGCTTTCGCCAGCTCGTCGTCGATGTGGATCGGGTTGAAGTCCCCCGAGGCGCCCGCGTAGCGGTGCGGCAGGTACTTGTCCGGCGTCACCCGCAGCTCCGGGATCTGGTCTCCGGCGTTCAAGCTCATGGCTATACCCCCCTGACGATCAGCGTCCAGGTGCCGCGAGCGACCTGGGCGCCGTCCTGGTTGACGGAGTTGGTCTCGAACACGTAGAAGCCCTTGCCGTCCTTCTCCTCGATCGAGAGGCACTTGGCGGACGTGGTGATCTCGTCGCCGGAGCAGGCGGGCTCGTCCCAGACGAACTCCTGGCCGCCGTGGACCATCGCCGCGAAGTTCAGCTCCACCTCGGGATCGAGGATCGCCGGCGCCACCGCCGGGCTGCTGTAGACGACGGCGAACATCGGCGGCGCCACCACGTCGCGGAAGCCGGCCGCGCGGGCCGCCTCGACGTCGTGGTGCACCGGGTTGTCGATGCCCAGCGCGTTCGCGTACTCCTTGATCTTCTCCCGCCCCACCTGGTACGTGGAACCGGCCCATTCCTTGCCTACCGCATCGGTCTTTAGTGCCATGGGCGGGGACAATACTGGCCGCCCAGCCAGCGGGGGCAGGCGGCCCTACTCGTCGATCTCGAGCACGGCCAGGAACGCCTCCTGCGGCACTTCGACCCGGCCGACCGCCTTCATCCGTTTCTTCCCCGCTTTCTGCTTCTTCAGCAGCTTGTTCTTGCGGGTGACGTCGCCGCCGTAGAGCTTCGCGGTGACGTCCTTGCGCAGGGCCTTGACCGTCTCGCGGGCGAGGATGTTGGAGCCGACCGCGGCCTGGACCGGGACGTCGAAGAGCTGGCGCGGGATCGTCTTCCGCAGGCGGCCGACGAGGCGCTTGCCCTGGTCGTAGGCGAAGTCGCGGAAGACGATGATCGAGAGCGCGTCGACCTTCTCGCCGGCGAGCAGGATGTCGACTTTGACCAGGTCGGAGACGCGGTTGCCGATCGGCTCGTAGTCGAGCGAGGCGTAGCCGCGGGTGGAGCTCTTGAGGAGGTCGAAGAAGTCGAGGACGATTTCGGCCAGCGGCAGGTCGTAGCGGATCTGCACCCGCTCGGGGCTGAGGAAGTGCATGTCGACGTGGGTGCCGCGGCGCTGCTGGCAGAGCTCCATCACCGCGCCGACCTGCTCTTTCGGACAGATCAGCGTCGCCCGGATGTAGGGCTCTTCGATCGTCTCGATCGTGCCTGGGTCGGGAAGGTCGGTCGGGCTGTGAACCTCCTTGACCTCGCCGTTGGTGAGTTTGACCAGGTAGCGCACGTTCGGGGTCGTCGCCAGCAGGTCGAGGTCGTACTCGCGCTCCAGCCGCTCGCGCACGATCTCCATGTGGAGGAGGCCGAGGAAGCCGACGCGGAAGCCGAAGCCGAGCGCCTCGGAGGTCTCCGGCTCCCAGGAGAGGGCGGCGTCGTTCAGCGAGAGCTTCTCGAGCGCGTCGCGGAGGTCTTCGTAGCGGTCGGTGTCGATCGGGAAGAGACCGCAGAAGACCATCGGCCTTACCTCGCGATAGCCCTCGAGCGGCCCCGAAGCGGGATTCTGCTGCGCGGTGAGGGTGTCGCCGACCCGCAGCTTGGTGACGTCCTTGATGCCGGTGATCAGGTAGCCGACGTCGCCGGCGTCCATCCCCTTCACCGCGGTCATCGCCGGCCGGAAGAAGCCGAGGTCGTCGATCTCGGCGGTGGTCCCGTTCTGCATCGCCAGGATCTGCTCGCCCTTGCGGAAGGAGCCGTCGACCATCCGCACGTAGGCGATCACGCCGCGGTAGGGGTCGAACTCGGAGTCGAAGATCAGCGCCCGCGGCGGCGCCTGCGGCTCGCCGGCCGGCGGCGGGATCCGCTCGACGATCGCCTCCAGCACCTCGAGCACCCCCTCCCCGGTCTTGGCCGAGATCGGCAGCGATTCCTCGGGGTCGCCACCGAGCAGGTCGGCGATCTCCTGCTTTACCCGCTCGGGCTCGGCGCCGGGCAGGTCGACCTTGTTGATCACCGGGATCAGCTCCAGCCCGTTCTCGATCGCCAGGTAGGTGTTGGCGACGGTCTGGGCCTCGACCCCCTGGGCGGCGTCGACGACCAGCAGCGCGCCCTCGCAGGCCGCGAGGCTGCGCGAGACCTCGTAGGAGAAGTCGACGTGGCCGGGAGTGTCGATCAGGTGCAGGTGGTAGGTCTCGCCGTTGCGGGCGGTGTACTCGACCCGCACCGCCTGGGCCTTGATCGTGATCCCGCGCTCGCGCTCGAGGTCCATCGAGTCGAGCAGCTGCGCCTGCATTTTCTTCGGGTCGACGGAACCGGTCAGCTCGAGGATGCGGTCGGCCAGGGTCGACTTGCCGTGGTCGATGTGGGCGATGATCGAGAAGTTGCGGATGTGATCCATGGGCGGGGCATGAGTATGAGGGATGAGGGACGGGGCGCTTGGGCCGGCGGGTCCTGGCCCTGACGCGCCACCCGCCGGCGCGGGGCGTTGGCTACCTGCACGCCGAAGGACGAACCGGGTGAGCTAGCTCGTAGATGGCCGTGGGGGGCTTTTTCAGGACGAGCTTTCCTCCGGCCGCTTTGGTCCATCGGGCCGAGGGTGGATACGGGGGCTTGCCTGGTTCGAGGCGGTCCTTGGTGGCGATTACGTAGTCGTAGTCGCCTTCGCCGAGGAGCTGGAGGTACTGGCGGCAGCTGTCGGGCGACTCGAAGCCGCCGTGCGGCTGCTCGGTGCCCAGGAACTGGACTCGGTTGGAGAGGTCGGTGCCGAAGAGGGGGTACTGGCGGGTGCTGGTGGTGGCGATGCGGGCGTCGGAGACGTCCCGGGCCCAGGCGAAGGCGGCGTTGAGGCCGGGTGCAGTGAAGGACGGGTCCGCATACCGCTTCTCCAGGTAGTGCCGCTGCACCGGATAGCCGATCGCGATGGCGATCAACAGCATGGCCAGCCCTGCCAATCCCCATCGCCACTTCCGAGCGCTCCGGTCATCTGCACCGCTATCCGGAACAAATGACCGGCGCACCCCAAGCTGAGCGAGGCGGGAGCGAATGAGCGGGACGGCGGGCAGCAGCGCGAGGCCGAGGACGAGCGCCGGCGCGAGGTAGCGAAGGCCCGACTCGAACCCGCGCGGCATCCCCTCCGGCCCCGAAGCCGACGTCGGCGCGACCAGCCACGCCACCGCGGTCGCCAGCCCGACGAGCCCCGCCACCCCCAGCGCCACGCCACTCCAAGGCGCCTTTCCGTCCTCCTGGGACGCAAAGGCGCCTCGCACCCCGAAGCTGGCAAGGGTGAGACCCGCGAGGGCGGCGAGGAGGAGCAGCGGCCAGACGAGCCAGAGGCCGTCGTGGAGGCCGGGGAGGAACCAGTCGGACCAGACGGTGCCCTCGCCGAGGTAACCGAGGACCGAGTGGGCTTCGCGGCCGCCGAGGGCCTGCTCGGGAGCGGGGAGGTCGATCGGCCCGAGATGGTGGATCCAGGGCAGCGGGTTGCCGCTGTGGACCAGATTGCGCAGGTACCAGTAGCCGCCGCCGGCAACCGCCGCCAAGGCGGCGGCGATGAACGCGCGCCCCTTGTCCCCGCGCGGCGCGACCAGCGCGAAGCCGACCACGAGCACCGCTGCCGGCAGCAGGAAGTTCAGCTTCGTCCCCGCCGCCAGGCCCGCGGCAAGTCCCACCACGAGGTAAGCGCCGACGTCAGTGCCCTCCTCTTCCCTGGCACCCCGGGCATTCAGCATCACCGCCACTCCGGCCATCAGGAAGAAGATTCCGACGACGTCGTTCCGCGCCTCCCCCGCCTGGTCGGCGAGAGCCGGCACGCTCAGCGCGATCGCGCCCAGCACCAGCGACCACGGCGCGACCCGGAACGGCCGCCCGATGCACCAGCAGGCCACCAGGCACCCCACGAACCACCCGAGGTTCAAGAGCGGCGAGAGCAAATCGCGCCCGAACGCCAGCATCCCGGCCGCGTGGAAGATCTCCCCGTTCGCGGGATAGAACCAGGCCAGGAACTGCGGCGCGATGAAATGCAGGCCCCAGGTATCGCCGCTCTGGAAGAAACCCGCCGCGAACGGCCCGTGGTACCAGGTCGAATCGAACCCGGTCATCCCCGTCGAGAGCGAGCCCTTCGCCTCGAGGGCGAAGCGGGCGACGGCGATCGCGGCTACCAGGAGCGCGATCAGAAGAAGCCATGCGCCCCCGTCCCGCCGGAGGGGGGTCGTCCCCACCCCACCCCGCAGGTATGGGTGGGGACGACCCCCCTCCGGCGGGCGCGGCGCGAACTTCCACAAGGCGATGCCGGTACCAGCCATAAGCAGCAAGTACGGCACCGGCTCCCACCACCCGAAGCTCCCGAGCAACTCGGCGCTCCAAATCGACAGCGCCAGCGCGATCACCGCGCTCGCCAGGTGCGCCGGCGCCCCCTCGATTCGCGGCAGCAGCCAGCGGCGGATACTCACCCCGCCGAGCCAGGCGAAGCCACCCAGCAGCAGAATCTCGGCCACGCCCAGCAGGTACCGCCCGAGGTCGAGCATCCGCCCTTAGCGACCCCGCCGCAGCAGCAGGCGGCTGATCTGCTCCAGCTCGGCCACGCGCAGCAGCTTCGCCACCGAGAGGTAGACGGCCAGGCCCGCGCCCAGGCCGACGCCCAGCGAGATCATCTGCCCGAGGAGGCCGCGGCCGAGCGCTTCGTCGAGCAGGTCCCAGACGATCCAGCCGATCGCTGCAAGTCCCGCCGCCGCGATCGTGATCCGCGCCGCCGCCGAGATCAGACGCCCGAGCTCGATGCCGTGGAGGATGCGGCGCAGGATCACGGCCTGGGCGACGACGCTGGCGGCGGTCGCGATCGCGGTCGAGGCGACGATGCCGCCGACCCCCAGGTGGTAGAGGGCAAGCGCGGCGCCGGCGGTCACGACCAGGTTCGCGGCGGAGATCCAGGTCGGTATCCACGGTTTCTGCAGGCTGAAGAAGGTCCGGGTGAGGAGCAGGAAGAGGCCGTTGGTCGGCAACGAGAAGGCGAACCAGAAGAGGGCGGTGGCGACCACCTCGGATTCGTGCGCGTCGAAGGCCCCGCGCTGGTAGATCAGCCGGATCATCGGCTCCGACAGCACCAGGATCGCCGCCGCCGCCGGGACGAGGACGAAGAGGATCTGCCGCATCCCGTTGGCCATCGTCCGCCGCAGGTCGTCGATCTCGCCCGCGTTCGCGAACCGGGCCAGGGTCGGGAAGAGGACGGTGGCGATCGCCACCGAGAAGATTCCCTGGGGCAGCTGGTAGATCCGGAAGGCTTTGTCGATCGCCGCCGGCGCCTGGTCGGAGACGAGGCTGCCGAAGAAGCTGTTGATCAGCAGGTTGAAGTTGATCAGCCCGAGGCTGATCGTCACCGGCAGCATCAGCACCAGCACCCGCCGCACCTTCGGGCTGCGCCAGTCGAAGCTGAACTTGAAGCGGTAGGGCGTGTTGCGCAGGTCCCAGGCTGGGATCAGCAGCTGCACCAGGGTGCCGACGAGGATCCCGATCGCGTAGGCGTAGATCCGGTCCCGCCCCTCGAACATCGGCTCGAGCACGACCAGGACGACGATGATCGTCAGGTTCCAGAACAGCGGCGAGATCGCGAAGGCGCCGAAGCGGTCGTAGCTGTTGAGGATGCCGACGACGATGCCGCTGATCCCGAGCAGGACGAGGATCGGGAAGAGGACCTGCGAGAGGGCGACGGTGAGGTCGAGGATCTCGCCTTCGAAGCCCGGCGCGAACAGCGGCATGATCGCCGGCGCCAGGAGGACGAAGAGGGCGGTGATCGCCCCCAGCACCATCGTCACCAGCAGCAGCATCGTCGAGGCGAGCCGGAACGCCTCCTTGTAGGCCTT
Organism: Solirubrobacterales bacterium; assembly: GCA_035712025.1. Taxonomy (GTDB): domain Bacteria; phylum Actinomycetota; class Thermoleophilia; order Solirubrobacterales; family 70-9; genus VAYN01. Next base: position 25,270 of record DASTBO010000132.1, on the reverse strand, counting down.
CTGGCCGAGCAGTTCGGTGAAGACCGGGACGAAGGCCGGCTGCAGCGCCGCGTCGGCGAACAGGGCGCGGATCAGGTTCGGGACCTGGAAGGCGATCGTGAAGGCAGACATCGGGCCGCTGATCCCGTAGTAGCCGGCGGCGACCACTTCGCGGGCGAGGCCGGCGACGCGCGAGGCGGCGGTGGCGATCGAGAAGAACGCGGTCGAGCGGGCCAGGCGTCCGGCCTGCTTGCCCGGCGCCGGGTCGCGGGTGATTTCCTCGCCGGGTTCGAACGCCTCCGCCTCCCAGACGGCGACCTCCTCGTCGATCGGCCGCTCGTCGGGGTTCGGGGTGTCAGGTGCCCTGGGGGTCTCCAAGCTTCGTCTCAGTCGCTATAGTCGACGGCCGCCCGGAGCCGGCACGGCGCCAACTCGGGAACTTGACATGGCCAACATAGCCTCACAGAAGAAGCGGATACTCCGCAGCGAGCGCGAGCGGACCGAGAACCGGCTGCTGACGAGCACCGTGAAGACCCACTTCCGGCGGCTCGAAAGCGCGGTCGAGTCCGGCGACGCCGAGAACGTCGCCAGCGAGCAGCGCGACTTGGTCTCGAAGATCGACAAGGCCGTGCAGAAGGGCGCCCTCCACAAGAACACCGGCGCCCGCAAGAAGGCCAAAGCTGCCCGCATCGCCGCTGGCGCTTCCTCCTAGCCGCCGCCCTGCGCCGCGCCGGATGCGGCTCGTCTTAGAGCCAAGGTGAACGCGAGCTCGTCGCCGTAGTCGGCGCCGCCGCGGCACCAGAGCTCGAGCTCGGCGAGGATCTCCGTCGCCGACCGCAGGCTCGCGAGGTCGGTGCCCTGCAGGCGCCGCACGAGCTGCTTGGCCGCGTAGGGGTGCATCTTCAAGGACGACTCGACCTGCGCCGGCGGTATCCCCTCCTCCAGCTGGGCGGCGGCGGAGCAGGCGCCGCGCAGGCGCGAGGCGAGGCCGTAGATCAAGCCGGTGACGCTCTCTCCCTGGCCGATCAGCTGCTCGCCGATCTGCAGCGCCAGGGCGGCGTTGCCTTCGATCAGCGCGTCGGAGAGCGACCAGATCGCCGCCTCGGAGGTGTCGGCGACCATCTCCGCGAGGTCGGCGGCGCTCACCTCGCCCCCCTCCCCTGCCCACAGCGCCAGCCGCTCGAGCTCCGTCCGCAGTCGCACCGGGTTGGCGCCCATCCGCTCGACCAGCATCCGCGCCGCCCCCGGATCGAGCCGGAAGCCGAGCCGCTGCGCCTCGCCGACCAGCACGCGGGGCATCTCGCGCGCCTTGGGAGCCTCGAACTCGTGCACCTCCCCCTGCACTGCCTTGACAGCCTTGACCAGCTTCGCCGGCGGCTTGTCGCGGCAGATCAGCACCAGGGTCAGGTCCGGCGGCAGCTCGCCCAGTGCCGCCGCGACCGGCTCGAGCTGCTTGTCGCGCCAGCGCTCGATGCCGTCGGCGAGCAGGTAGCGGCGCGACTCCATCAGCGACATCGCCGGGATCGCCGCGAGCAGCGCCTCGTGGTCCGGCATCCCCCGGCCCTCGCCGGGTTCGAATACCTCCAGCGCCGTCTCGCCCCCCTCGCGCTCGGCGCGGGCGCGAAGGCGTGCCCTGGTGGCGTCGATCTTGGCCCCGTCGCTGCCCGCGATCAGGTAGAGCGGTCGCATCTCGTCGGCCATGCGGCCGAGTCTAGATACCGCCCCGGCCCGCGCGAACGCGCCCTACTTGTCGTGCCCGAGCGCTTTGCCGTTGCCGTTGCCCGGTTCCTCGTCGGTTTCGGCCCCGGGAGCGGCAGCGGCGGTGCCGGACTTGGACGAGGCTTCGATCCCGCGGTCGCTGGCGTGTTCGGCGGCGGCGCTCGACTGCGAGTTGCCGGGACCCGGCGCCGGTTCGGGCTCGGGGGCGGCCGGGCGCGCCGGGGTGGGCTCGGGCTTCGAAGGAGCGGCGGGCTGCGGCTGCGGCGGGTTCGGCGCCGGGTTCTCGGAGGACGGCTGCGGGCTGGGCGCCGGCGCGGGCGCGGGCGTTTGAACGGGCTGACTGGGCACGCCGCCGCTGCCGCTCGGCCCACCCGGCGACGAAGGCGCCGGCGCCGGCGAAGCGACCGTCCCCGCCTGCTGGCCCTGCCCGCCGCCACCGGCACGATCGGTCGCACCTCTCCCCCCGGCCGGCCCCGAGCCGCCGTCTCGCCCCCGGGAGGAAGCGACGGGCGCCGGGCCGCGCCCGACGGAGACAGCCTGGGAGACGGCGCCGCCCTCCAGCGGCCCGCTCGGGGCGGGCGCGGGCGAGAGGACCGGGAAGCTGAGCTGGGCGAAGATCGCCACCAGAGCCAGTCCGAGCGCCGCGGTCAGGCCGAGGAAGGCGAAGGCGGTGGTTCGCATCCTTTCCGGCAGGCCGTTGCCGGCGAGGCTCGGAATCCGAAGCGACCGGGACAGCCTGGTGTGGAGGTTGGAGCGCACCACTTCGTGCATCGGCAGCGACGGACCCGACCGAAGCGATTGGTTTGGGTTCCTCAAGTTTCGATTCGATCATCCGTCCACGCTCATCGAACGCTCGTGGACGTCGATCGCGATCGACCCCTCCTCGTCGGTTCGCAGGGTCGGGACGCGGTGCCGCTCCAGCGTCGCGATCGTCGCCGCGGTCGGGTGACCGTAGGAGTTGCCGGCACCGACCGAGACCACCGCCAGGCGCGGCCGCGTGCGCTCCAGCAGCTCCGCCAGGCCGGCGTCGTCGCTGCCGTGGTGGGCGACCTTGAGGACGTCGACCGGACCGGGCGCCAGCGGCACCGCCTCCGCCTCCGCATCGGCGGTCAGCAGCATGCTGAAGCTCCGCCAGCGGGCTTCCATCACCAGCGCCAGCCGGTTCGGATCCTCGCCCGCGGCCGCGGCCCCGAGCAGCTCCGCCGGCGGCCAGAGGACCCGCAGCCGCAGCGCCCCCGAGCGCAGCTCGCGGCCGGCGACGATCCGCTGCGGGTCGGCCCCAGCCCCGGCCGCCGTCGCGACCAGCGCCCGGCGCACGCGGGCGAAGAGGAGTCGCTCGACCGGCATCTCCCCGAGCAGCTCTTCGATCCCGCCGACGTGGTCGGACTGGTCGTGGGTGACGACGACGGCGCCGAGGTCCTCCACCCCCGCCCGCTCCAACTTGCGGACCAGGGCGTCCCCCGGCGGGCCTCCGTCGACGAGCACCGCCGGGGCGCGCGCGGGCTGGAGCAGGATCGCGTCGCCCTGGCCGACGTCGAGCACCACCACCCGCAGCCCGCGCGGCGGGTCGGCGGCCGCTCCTCCGAACGAGGGCAGCGGCAGCCAGCAGGCGATCGCGACCGCGGCCACCGCGAGGGTCGCTCGCGGCAACCGCCAGCAGACGAGCAGCGCCGAGCCGAGGCCAAGGTAGGCGAGCACCAGCCCGGGGCCGTCGAGGTGGACGCGCAGCTCGGCCCACCGCGGCGCCGCGCTCCACTCGGCGACCTGGGCGATGTAGGCGAGGAGCACCGCGTTCAGACCGTTCAGCGGCTCCAGCGGCAGCCCCGGCACCTGCGCCAGGCCGGCGCCGCACATCCCCAGCCACATCGCCGGCGCCACCGCCGGCATCGCCAGGACGTTGGCCGCGAGGGTGGTCGTCGAGACGGTTTCGAAGTGAAAGGCGATCAGCGGCGCCGTCGCCAGCGTCGCGGCGATCGTCACCGCCACCCCCTCGGCCAGCGCGCGGCGCCAGGGCCCCGCGCCCAAGCAGGCGGCGATCCGCTCCCCAAGCGGCCGCGCCAGCAGGAGAACCCCGAGAACCGCGGCGAAGCTCAGCTGCCAGCCGACGTCGCCGGCGATGCCGGGGTCGAGCCCCAGCGTCACCAGCGCCGCCACCGCCAGCCCGTAGAGGCGCGAGGCGCGGCGCCCGCCCAAGGTGGCCATCAAACCCAGCGCCCCCATCACGCCCGCCCGCTGGATCGAAGGTCCGGCTCCGGCGACGGGGACGTAGACGGCGATCAGCGCCAGGATCCAGAACAGCCGCTCGCGCAGCGGGATCCCGAGCACCCCGAGAAGCGGCATCGCCAGCAGCGCCAGGAGGGTGACGTTCTGGCCCGAGACGGCGAGCAGGTGCGACAGACCGGAGCGGCGGAAGTCTTCCTCCGTGCGCCCGTCGACCCCCTCGTCTTCGCCGAGCACGAAGCCCCGCGCCAGCGCCGCCTCGCGCGCCGGCATCCCCCGCCCGAGCCCGTCCGACGCCCGCTCCCGGATCTCCCCGCTGCTCCCCAGGGCCACCGCCACCAGCACCGCGAGCCCGAGCAGGACGGGCGGCGACGGCAGCGGCAACCTCATGGCTGCAGCCGCGTCCGCAGCGACTCCATCGTCGCCGGGCCGATCCCCGGCACCTGGTCGAGCTGGTCGACCGAGGAGAGGCCGCCGTGCGCGTCGCGAAAGGCGATGATGTCGCCGGCGGTCACCGGGCCGATCCCCTCGATCTCTTCCAGCTGCTCGGCGGTGGCCGTGCCGAGGCTAATCGGCCCTTCCTCGTCGCCGCTACCCGCCGCGGCGCCGGCGGCGGCCGCCTCGGGCACGACCACCTGCTGCCCGTCGGCGAGCCGCGCCGCCAGGTTGATCGCTTCCAGCTCCGCCCGGGGCCCGGCGCCGCCGGCGCGGGCGACGGCGTCGTTCACCCGGCTTCCCATCGGCATCCGGTAGACGCCGGGCCGGCGCACCGCGCCGGTCACGTCGACGACCACCTCCCCGCTCGCCCCGGCGACGGAGAGGCTCGCGCCGCCTCCGCCGCCGGTCTGAGCCGCAAACGAGGACTCCGTCTCCCCCTCGCCCCGGATCGCCCGCGCTCCGACCAGCAGCAGCGCAAGCGCCACCGCCGCGTAGACCACCACCTGGCTGCGACCCATCTCCGGCACGCCGGCGATGCTGCCGAGCATCGGCGCACACGTGGCGCGCACAGCGAAAAATCTCAGCGCCAGAAAAGAGGCGGAACTGCGACTACGGCCTAGTAGTCGTCCTCATCGTCGTAGCCCGCGACCTCGGCCAGTTGGTCGCTGTAGAGCTCCGCCGCGGCGACCGGCGGCGACTGGATCGAGACGCAGGCCAGCTCGTCTTCGCCCGAGTTGCCGATCGAGTGCTCGGTGGCGGGCGGGACGAGAATCAGGTCGCCCTCGGCGACCTCCTGTGTGTCGCCGGCGACCGACATCGTGCCGCTGCCGCGGACGACGACGTAGGCCTGCTCGGCCTCGCCGGAGGAGTGCAGGGTCTGGTTGCAGCCGCCGGGCACGGTCACCCAGGTGACCGAGAGGTTGCGGGAGCCGAGTTCGCCCGCGTCCATCAAGACGTGGGCTCGGAGGCGGTGCCATTCCTCGACCGCCGCTTCGTTGAGGCGCCTGACCAGCATTCGGCGGCTTTCTAGCAGAACGGTCGGGCGCGGTGGCGGGCCCTACCGCACCACCAGGTTGACCAGCTTGCCCGGAACTACAATTTCCTTGACTATTTGCTGACCGTTGAGGTGCTTGGCGACCTTCTCGCTCGCGCGGGCGAGCCGCAGCAGCTCCTCCTTCGGCGTCTCCGCCGGCGCCTCGATCCGATCGCGCAGCTTGCCGTTGACCTGGACGACCAGGGTGACCGTGTCGCTGGCGAGCAGGTCGGGGTCGGCCTCCGGCCAGGGACGCTCCCAAACCCGGTCGCCGGTCAGCCGCTCGTAGACCTCGCTGCCCAGATGAGGGGCGAAGGGGAAGATCAGCGAGGCGGCGGTCGCGGTCGCGAAGCGCACAGCGGCGCCCCCCTCGTCGGTCCCGTAGAGACCGTCCTTCAGCCGGTAGGCGTCGTTGACCAGCTCCATCACCGCCGAGATCACGGTGTTGAACTGGAAGCCGCGCTGGAAATCCCGCGTCGCCTTGTCGATCGCCCAGTGCGCCTTGGCCACCAGCTCCCGAGCCTGGCCCTCCGCCGCAGCATCCGGCTCCCCCGCCTGCGTCCGCTCCTCCGCCTCCTCGCAGAGTCGCCAGAGCCGCGAGAGGAAGCGGTTGACCCCCTCGACCCCCTCGTCGGTCCAGTCGCCGCCCCGCTCGGGCGGACCCATGAAGCAGACGTACGTACGAGCGGTGTCGGCGCCATAGCGCTCGACGTAGTCGCCGGGGCTGACCGTGTTGCCCTTCGACTTCGACATCTTCGCCCCGTCGCGGGTGATCATCCCCTGCGTGAAGAGGTTGGCGAACGGCTCCTGCACCCCCAGGTGGCCGAGGTCGGCCAGGGCCTTGGTGAAGAAACGCGCGTACATCAGGTGCAGGATCGCGTGCTCGACGCCGCCGATGTACTGGTCGACCGGCATCCAGAAGTCGGCCGCCTCACGGTCCCAGGCGGCCGCGCGGTTCTGCGCGTCGAGGTAGCGGAGGAAGTACCAGGAGGAGTCGACGAAGGTGTCCATCGTGTCGGTCTCGCGGCGGGCGGCGCCGCCGCAGCGCGGGCAATCGGTCGCGACCCACTCCTCCGCCGCGGCCAGGGGGCTCTTGCCCTGCGGGGCGTAGTCCTCGACCTCCGGCAGCTCGACCGGCAGCTGATCCTCGGGGACCGGGACGATCCCGCACTCGTCGCAGTAGACGACTGGGATCGGCGCTCCCCAGTAACGCTGGCGGGAGACGAGCCAGTCGCGCAGGCGGTAGTTGACCGCCGGCCTGCCGCGCCCCTCCGACCCGAGCCAGGCGACGATCTCGTCGTAGGCCTCGCGGTTGTCCTTGCCGTCGAAGCGGCCGGAGCCGGTCATCTCGCCGTCGCCGGGGTACGGCAGCCCGTCGTCGCCCCGGGCTGCCTCGGGATCCTCCCCGGCGATCACCCGCTTCACAGGCAGCCCGAACCTCTGGGCGAATTCGTAGTCGCGGCTGTCGTGCCCGGGCACCGCCATGATCGCCCCCGTCCCGTACTCCATCAGCACGTAGTCGGCGACGAACATCGGGATCTCCTCGCCGTTGACCGGGTTGACGACCGAGCGGCCGAGCGGCACGCCGGTCTTCTCGCGGTCCTCGGCCCCGCGCTCCTCGGCCGACTCGCGGCCGACCCGGTTGACGTACTCGCGCACCTCGGCCTCGGCCGCGGTGCCGGCGACCAGGCGCTCCAGCTCGGGGTGCTCGGGGGCGAGGACGAAGAAGGTGGCGCCGAAGAGGGTGTCGGGACGGGTGGTGAAGACGGGGAAGTCGAGGTCGACCTCGTCGCAGCGGAAGACGACCTCGGCGCCCTCGGAGCGGCCGATCCAGTTGCGCTGCATCGTGATCACGTGCTCGGGCCAGGACTCGAGCGCCTCGAAGTCCTCGAGCAGGCGGTCGGCGTACTCGGTGATGCGGAAGAACCACTGCTCGAGGTTGCGCTGCACGACCTCGGTGCCGCAGCGCTCGCAGCGGCCGTCGACGACCTGCTCGTTGGCCAGCACCGTGGCGTCTTTCGGGCACCACTGGACCGGCGCCTCGGTCCGGTAGGCGAGGTCGTTCTCGAACAGCTGCAGGAAGATCCACTGGGTCCAGCGGTAGTACTCGGGGGTGTGGGTCGCCAGTTCGCGCGACCAGTCGATCGAGATCCCCCACTCGCGGAACTGGCGCCGGAAGGACTCGATCGAGCGCTCGGTCGCGACCCGCGGCGGCTCGCCGGTCTTGATCGCGTTGTTCTCCGCCGGCAGGCCGAAGGAGTCGTAGCCCATCGGGTGGATCACCTCGAAGCCGTGGCGGCGGCGGAAATGGGCGATCGAGTCGCCGACCGCGTAGCACTTCAGGTGCCCGACGTGGGGCTCACCGGAGGGGTAGGGCAGCATCTCCAGCACGTAGGACTTCGGCTTGCCTTCCTCGTATCCGGGCTGGCCGGGGTTGGCGACCTCCCAGGTCCGCTCATCGGCCCAGACCCGCTGCCACCTGCGCTCGATCTCTTTCGGCTCGTAGCCCGCCATCGGGCTGCGATCTTACGAGGCGGACCCGAAGCGGCGCGGCGGCGTCGCCGCTAGAAGACGAGCGGGCGGAGGCCCGGCGAGAGCTGCTCGAGGATCTGCGGCCAGACGTAGACCTCGATCAGCGCCGCGCCGAGGAGGACCGGGATCGCCAGCGTCACCGTGATGAAGGTGGCGGCGAGCAGCTGGTTCCACTCGCCGCGGCGGCTGGCGATCAGCCAGGCGGCGAGCGGGAGGAAGAGGGCGGTCAGCTCCGGGATCGCGTGCGGGAGGACGCTGAGGATCAGCTCGAAGCGGGTGATCTGCAGCTGGTAGGCGATCGTCGAGCCCTGGAAGCCGAGGTAGAGCGCCTGGGTCGAGAGCGAGAAGAGGGTGACCGCGCAGACGAAGAGGATCGCGAACTCCCCCGCCTTGACGTGAATCCAGCGGCTGACGCCGGTCCGCTGCGCGGCGGCGATCGGCATCGAGGCGCCGGCGATGAAGCCGGCGACGCAGGCGGTGCCGTGAAGGGCGAGCACCAGCGAGTTGCGCCAGAGGATCGGCAGCAGGTCGTCGGGCTCGGAGGGATAGGTGAGCCCGGCGATGTGGACCGGAGTCAGGTCGGGAGTGAGGAAGCCGGCGACGACCCAGACGGCGGCCAGCAGGGTCAGCGCGACCGCGAGGCTGAGGGCGGTCCAGGCGCGAAGGACGCGCCAGCGACCCTCGCTCCACATCTCGAGCGTGGCACGCGTATCGCGCATGCCGTGGCTGAAGACATGCTGATTCGCGCCGCTCATCGCCTAGTCCATCGGCAGATCCCCCCGGCCCTTTGAGGCGAGCGCCTCGATCAAGCCTCGTCGAGCTTGCTCTCGAGGTCCTCGGCGAGCGCCGCGAGCTGCGCCAGGGGGACCTTCAGGCCCGTCGAGATCCGCCGCACGTTGCCCCAGGTCGGGTTGATCCGGCCCGACTCGATGTGGGAGATCCAGGTGGGGTGTATTTCAGCCCGGTGGCCGAGGGTCTCCTGGCTCAGCCCGCCGTCCTGGCGGAGCTGGCGAATGGCCTTTCCGAGACCGATCTGGGGGTCGTCGCGCCGCGGCATCTAGCGCAGGGAATTGGGCCGCCGTGCCCAGGTCCATAGAGAAGAACTCAACCGCGGTGCGGGAACCCGCCATATGCGCTTTCCGGTACGTCCGGAGGCGGCTAGGGCCGAAGGAGAAGCCGGTGCCGCCGAGCTGGTGGGTCCGAGAGAAGAATGGAGCTGAGGGGGCTCGAACCCCTGACCTCATCGCTGCCAGCGATGCGCTCTTCCAGCTGAGCTACAGCCCCATGCACAGAGGGCAGTTTAGCTATGCGGCCCGTTGCTCTGGGCCCTGATCCTCGTCGACGTCGAGGATCAGGTTGTCCGCCGCGGTGCGGCGGACCTTGAAGTCGACATTCGAGAGCTCCTCCAGCTCGCGCAACAGGTCGACCGGCTGGTCGAGGTTCATCGAGAGGGTCGCTCGACCCTCGGAGAATCGCTCGACCGAGATTTCCGAGGCGCCGATCTGGCCGACCGCGTCCTCGAACCCGACCAGCTGGGAGAAGTCGCCAAGCGGTCCGATCTCGAGCTTGACGCGCCCCGCGAAGAGGCCCTGGTCGGCTGGCGCGGGCTCCGCCGCACCCGTCCCCGCCTCGCTCGCGTCGGCTTCGGCATCGGCCAGAGCCTTGACCTTCTTGCTCACTTCGACCGCCTCGCGCAGGGCTTTCATCCGGATCCTGGTCGCCTGTCCGCGAGCCTGGGTCTCGAGCTCCTCGAGCCGGGCGGAGATCGCGTCGAGCGAGGAGATGCTGCGGTCGTGGCACTCGTTCGCCTCGCGCAGCCGCTGGTCGAGGACCCGGAGCTCACGCTCCCGCTCCAGCACCATTCCCGACAGAGCCGTGACCTCGCCCTCGAGCTCGTCGATCGTCGCCCGCTGGCCGTCGGCTTTCAGCTCCAAGCCGAGGATGCGGGCGTCGCGGAGGGACATCGCGTCCTCCACCTCCGTGCGGCGGTACCCGAGCAGCGAGCGCCTGAACCGATTCATCAGGCGGCACCGTATGGGGGCGCTCGGACGGTAAGTTCGTCACACAGCGGCGGAGGACGCTTCCGGGGCGTCGAGGTCGAGCTCCAGGCGGGGCGCGTCGCGCCACAGCTCCTCGAGCCCGTAGCGCTCGCGCGCCTCCGGGGTGAAGACGTGCAGGACGCAGTCGAGGTAGTCGAGGATCGTCCAGCCCGCTTCGCCGCCGCCGTCGACGCCGCCGGGCAGCAGCCCGGATTCGCGCTTCACCCGCACCCGCACCTCGTCGACGATCGCCCGCGCCTGCCGCTCGCTGCGCGCGGTGCAGATCGCGAGGAAGTCGGTGTAGGCGACCAGCTCCCGCATGTCGAGGACCACCACCTCCTCGGCTTTTTTCGAGTCGGCGATCGCCGCCAGATCCCGCGCCAGCTGCTCGGACTGCGACTGGCTCATCGGTAGATCCCCTTCTCCTCGACGTACTCGGCGACCGGCGCGGGCACCAGGTAGCGCAGCGGTCGGCCCTGCCTGGCACGTTCCCGCACCGCCGATGAGGAGACCCCGAACTGGGGCATCTCCAGCGTCGTCGCCCGCTGCTCGCAGCCAAGGCCGCGCAGCGCGGCGGCGACGTCGGAGTCGGCGACGCCGGCGCGCCGGGCGACCGCGATGCTCGCCAGCTCTACCACCCGCTCGGGCTCGCGCCAGGTCTCCAGGCCGACCGCAGCGTCCGCTCCCATCACGAACACCAGCTTCCTGTCGGCCCGTTCCTCTGCAAGTGCCTCCAAGGTCTCATACGCGTAGGACGGCCCCTCGCGATCGACCTCCAGCGAGGAGACCGTGAAGCGCGCGTCGCCGGCGGCGGCGAGCCGGGTCATCTCCAGGCGCTCCGAGCGCCCCGGGTCGTCGGCGATCCGCTTGTGGGGCGCCTCGCCGGTCGGGACGAGGACCACCTCCTCGAGGCCGAGCTGCCAGTGCGCCTCCTGGGCGAGCGCCAGGTGACCGAGGTGCGGGGGGTTGAAGGCCGACCCCAGCACGCCGATCGCGGCGCCATCGTCGCTACTCACGCACCTGGCCGTCGCCGCGCGCCACGTACTTGAAGGTCGTCAGCTCGCGCATCCCGATCGGCCCGCGGGCGTGCAGCTTCTGAGTCGAGTTGCCGATCTCGGCCCCCATCCCGTACTCGAAGCCGTCGGTGAAGCGGGTCGAGGCGTTGACGTAGACGGCGGCGGCGTCGACCCCGGCGACGAACTCCTCGGCCGCCTCCTCCGAGGCGGTGACGATCGCCTCCGAGTGGCCGGTGCCGTGGCCGTTGACGTGCTCGACGGCGTCCTCGACGGAGTCGACGACGGCGACCGCCATCTTCAGGCCGAGGTACTCGCTGTCCCAGTCCTCCTCGGCCGCCGGGCCCACCGTGACGTCCCCGGCGGCGGCGCGCACTCGCTCGTCGCCGACCAGCTCGACGCCGGCGGCGGCGAGGTCGGCGAGGATCGCCGGGGCGATCCTCTCGGCGATCGCGGCGTCGATCAAAAGCGTCTCGGCGGCGTTGCAGACGCCCGGCCGCTGCACCTTGGCGTTGACCGCGATCCGGCGCGCCATCTCCGGGTCGGCTTCGGCGTGGACGTAGACGTGGCAGTTGCCCGCCGCCGCGTACATCACCGGCACCGTCGCGACCTTCTTGATCGCCGCCTTCAGGCCTTCGCCCCCGCGGGGGATCAGCAGGTCCACCAGCCCCTCCTGGGTGGCGAGCTCGGCCAGCTCCTCGTGACCGCCGCCGCCCAGCGAGAGGACCGCGTCCTCGGGGAGCCCCGCCTCGCCGAGAGCCTCGCGGACGAGCGCCGCCAGAGCCGCGTTGGAGCGCTCGGCGTAGGAGCTGCCGCGGAGGACGATCGCGTTGCCGCTCTTGATCGTCAGCGCCGCGCAGTCGATGGTCACGTTCGGCCGCGCCTCGTAGACGACGGCGACGACCCCCAGCGGCACCCTGACCTTGCGCAGGTCCAGCCCGCTCTCGAGCGTCTTCCGCTCCAGCTCCTCACCGACCGGATCGTCCAGCGCGGCGACGACGCGCACGCCGTCGGCCATCGCCTGGACCCGCTCCGGGGTAAGGCGCAGGCGGTCGCGCAGCGCCTCGGTCAGCCCGGCGGCGCGCTCGTCGGCGAGGTCGCCGGCGTTCGCCTCGAGGATCTCGGCCGAGCGCTCCTCGAGCAGCCGCGCGGTCGCCTCCAGGGCGGCGTCCTTGGTCGCGGTCGAGGCGCTCGCCAGCGCCCGCGCGGCGCGCTTGGCGGCGGCGCAGCTCTCGGCGACGGTGGTCTCGGTCACGGCCATCGGATAAGGGTAGTGGCTTCGTTCGCCTGTTCCTTTTGGTTGCTATCCGACCAAAAGGAACAGGCGAGTTAGAGGAGGACGAAGCGATCGCGGTGGACGACCTCGTCGGCGGCGTGCGGGAGCAGCTCCTGCACCTGCGCGCTCTGCATCCCGATCACCCGCTGCAGCTCGCGCGAGGAGTACTCGCTGATGCCTTTGCCGATCGTCTCGCCGTCGGTGGCGACGTCGATCGCGTCGCCGGGTTCGAAATTCCCCTCCACGGCGGCGATCCCGACCGGGAGCAGGCTGGAGCCGCTCTCGCGCAGGACCCTGGCGGCGCCTGCGTCGACGACGAGTCTGCCGCGGGTCGGCTTCGCGTACTTGATCCAGAGCTTGAAACTGGAGGTTCTGCCTTCGCCGGGCGCGAAGCGGGTGCCGCATGCCTCGCCCGCGACCGCCGCCAGCAGGGTCCCGGCGCTGGTCCCGTTGCAGATCACCGCCGGGATCCCTGCCTCGCTCGCCATCTCCGCCGCTCCCACCTTGCTCCGCATGCCGCCGGAGCCGAAGACCGAAGTGCGGTCGTTGATCTGCAGATCGCGCAGCTGGGAGAAGTCGGCGACCTCGCGGATCAGCTCGGCCTCCGGCTGCAGGCGTGGATCGCCGGCGAGCAGGCCGTCGACGTTGGTGAGCAGGACCAGCAGGCGGGCCTCGATCAACAGCGCCACCTGGGCGGCGAGGAAGTCGTTGTCGCCAAAGGTGATCTCGTCGGTGGCGGTGGTGTCGTTCTCGTTGACGACCGGGACCACCCTCCACTCGATCAAGCGGCGCAGGGTCTGGCGCGCGTTCAGGTAGTTGGTGCGAGCGGCGATGTCGGCGGCCGTCAGCAGGACCTGGCCGGCCCGCGTGCCGTGGCCGGCAAGGCGGCTCTCGTAGGCGCGGAAGAGGTCGCCCTGGCCGACCGCCGAAGCCGCCTGCAGCTCGTCCATCGTCCGCGGCCGCGCCGGCAGCTCCATCAGCCGCATGCCCCGCGCGATCGCCCCGGAGGTGACCATCACCACCCGCTCGCCTCCCTGCTCCAGCCGCGCGACCTGCTCGCAGACGGAATCGAGGACGTCCGCCCGCAGCTCCCCGTCGTCGGCGGCGACGATCGAGGACCCGAGCTTGACGACCACGGTCATGGCGGGGAAAGTAGCCGAGATGGGGTCCGCAATCGGCTGGGGCGCGCTCGCCGCAAGCTCTCTCGTCATCGGCGCCGCGCTCAGCTTCGCCCGCCGCTGGCCCGAGAAGCAGGTCGGCTACGTCCTCTCCTTCGGCGCCGGGGCGCTGATCAGCGCCGTCAGCTTCGAGCTCGCGGCCGAGGGGATCGCAATCAGCGGCGCCGGCCACACCGGCGTCGGCCTCGCCGTGGGCGCCGTCACCTACTACCTCCTCGACGGACTCATATCGCGGCGGCTGGCGACCGGGCGCGGGCGGCAGGGCCGGGCCGAAGGAGGCGGCAGCGGCACGGCCCTCGCGCTCGGCGCCTTCCTCGACGGGATCCCCGAGCAGCTGGTGCTGGGGATCGGGATCGCCGGCGGCGCCGGGGTCGGCGTCTCGCTGCTGGTCGCGATCTTCGTCTCCAACCTGCCCGAGTCCCTGGGGTCGGCCAGCGACATGCGCGAGGCCGGCCGCTCGCGCGAGGCGATCCTGCGACTTTGGGTCCTCGTGGCGGCGATCTGCACGCTGGCGACGGTCGCCGGCTACCTGGCCGCCGACGCGGTCAGCGCCGACGCGCGAGCCGCGATCGACGGCTTCGCCGCGGGTGCCCTGCTGGTGATGCTGATCGACTCGATGATCCCCGACGCCCGCAGGGACGCCGGCCGCGGTGCCGGCCTGGTGACGGTCCTCGGCTTCGCAGTCGCGGCAGGCCTCTCCAGCCTCGACTAGCTCAAACGTGCAGCTCGAACTCGTGCTCGCCGATTCGGACCTCGTCTCCGGCCTCGAAGCCGGCCCGGTCCAGCGCCGCCAACACCCCCATCTCCTTCAGCCGCTGCTCGAGGTAGGCGAGCGCCTCCTCGTTCTTCGTGTCGTGGCGTTCGAACAGCATCTCGACGCCGCGGCCGAGGACGCGGAAAGCGCCGTCCTCCTCGCGCTCGACCCAGTAGCCGCCCTCGCCGGCCGGCCGGTAGACACGGTGCTCGGCCTCGAATTCCGCCTCTGGCGCGACTGCCCCGGCCGCGACCGGGACAGGGGTCTCGGGCAACTCGGAGAGGATTCGCCGACGCAGCCCGTCCAACCCCTCGCCGGTTGCCGAGGAGACCGCGAACACGCCGAGGACTCCGTCTCCGAGCCGCGCGCTCCAAGTCGCCACCTCCTCCTCGACACGGTCGGAGGGCAGCAGATCCCGCTTGCTCAGCACCACCAGCTCGGGCAGCCGCTCGAGGCCGGCGCCGTGCGCCTCCAGCTCGGCCCCCACCGTCTCGTAGTTGGCGACCGGGTCGCCCTCGCTCGGGGCGAGGTCGACGAGGTGGACGAGCATCGAGCAGCGCTCGACGTGGGCGAGGAACTCGTGGCCGAGGCCGGCCCCCTGGGCCGCACCCTCGATCAGGCCGGGGATGTCGGCGATCACCGCCTGGCGGTCCTCGCCCTCGATCGTCCCCAGCACCGGCGAGATCGTCGTGAAGGGGTAGTCCGCGACCTTCGGAGCCGCCCGGGTCAGCCGCCCGAGCAGCGAGGACTTGCCGGCGTTCGGCAACCCCACCAGGCCGACGTCCGCCAGCAGCTTCAGCTGCAGCTCGATCCAGTCCGCTTCCCCGGCGCTGCCCTTCTCGGCGAAGCGCGGCGCCTGGCGGGTGGAACTGGCGAAGCGCTTGTTGCCGTGCCCCCCGCGACCGCCGCGGGCGACGACGGCCCGCTGGCCGGCGGCGACGAGGTCGATCGAGCTGCCGTCGACGGCGGTCGCCTGCGTCCCCGGCGGCACCGGGATCTCGCGGTCCTCCCCCCGCGCCCCGTGGCGGTTCGCGCCTTCCCCGTGCCGTCCCCGCTGCGCCCGAAAGTGCTTGCTCCCCTTCAGGGCCCCCAAATCCCGCCGCGACGGATCGCAGACCAGCACCACGTCTCCCCCATGCCCGCCATCCCCCCCCTCGGGCCCACCCCGGGGAACATGGGCCTCGCGACGAAAGCTACGGCTGCCGTCCCCACCGGCGCCGCCCTCGACCCAGATTTTCGCCTTGTCATACATCAGCTAACGAGCCTAAACCGAAGCGCTTGGCGGCTTGCAGGGAGGGGTGGGCGCCCCTCCCAGGACACTCGACATCGATCCATAGGCGAGATGTGTCCGGGGAGGGGCACCCACCCCTCCCCCCGACAACTACTCAGCCAGAACGCTGATCGTCCGCCCCTTGCGGGCCGACTTGAACTCGACGACGCCTTCGCGGGTGGCGAAGATCGTGTGGTCGCGGCCGATGCCGACGCCCTCGCCGGGCCAGAAGCGGGTGCCGCGCTGGCGGACGATGATCTCGCCGCCGGAGACGCGCTGGCCGGCGAAGACCTTGACGCCGAGCATGTTCGGGTTCGATTCGCGGCCGTTGCGGCTGGAGCCGAGGCCTTTCTTGTGAGCCATGCCTAGCCTTTCCCTTTCAGCGTCGTCACCTCGAGCCGGGTCAGCTCGGAGCGGTGCCCGGCGCGGCGGCGGTAGCCCTTCTTTGCCTTGTATTTGAAGACTTTGATCTTCGGCCCGCGCAGGTGCTCGGTGACCTTGGCCTCGACTTTGACTTTGGTCAGATCCTTGGCTCCGGCGACGACGTCGTCGCCGCGGAACATGACCGGGCGGAGGGCGACTTTGTCGCCTTCCTTGGCATCGAGGCGGTCGACGAGCAGGGACGTGCCCTCCTCGACTTTGTATTGCTTGCCACCGGTTTCGACTACTGCATACGTGCTCATCAGTCTTCCTTGCTGCCTTGATTGGCGCGCGAACGCCCTCGACCGCCCCGGCGGCCGCGACTGCGTTTACGCGAAGGAGCGCCGGATTCTAGCTCGGAGCCATTTTCGCCGCCTCCTCCGGAGCCGTTGGGCGACTCGCCGCCCAGCAGCGAGGCGATCGCCGCCGAGCGCTCGACCTCGTCGATGCGCACCATCTTGCGCTCGCCGACGAAGCGACCGCCGCCGGTGACGCTGACGATGTAGGAGTCGATCCGGGCGACCGCGTCGTCGGCGTTGTACATGTGGGGCTCGTCGATCTTGACCAGCACCTCCTCGCCGACCTTGAACGGCAGCGCCCGCTCCTCGATCTCTGCTCGGCTGCCCCGCTCGACCACCTCGAAGGTGTCGATCGCCAGCGCGTCGCCGCCCTCGAAGTGGAACCGCTTGCCGGTTTCCTCCTCCACCTCGGCGAGGCCGCTGTCGGGGTCGGTCAGCTCGTGGGCCACCTTCGGGTTGACGCGGATCAGGAAGGCCTCGGCGTCGCCGTTGTCGGCGGCGATTTCCTTCATCTTCCGCAGCCCCTCGAGCGCCACCGTCTCGGCCGAGAGGACGACGCCCTCGCCGGCGCAGGTCGGGCAGGGCGCGGTGAGGATCTCCCGCACCCCGTCGGTGACGTTCTGGCGCGTCATCTCGACCAGGCCCAGCGGCGAGACCTCGACCACGTAGCTCTTCGACTTGTCGGCGTCGAGCGCTTTGCGCATCGTCTTCAGGACCTTGTCGCGGTTGCTGGCCCGGGCCATGTCGATGAAGTCGATGACGATGATGCCGCCGATGTCGCGCAGGCGCAGCTGCCGCACCGCCTCCTCGGCCGCCTCGGTGTTGACCTTGGTGATCGTCTCCTCGAGGCCGCCTTTGCCGCGGCCGGTGAAGGAGCCGCTGTTGACGTCGATCACGGTCAGCGCCTCGGCGTAGTCGATGATCAGGTAGCCGCCGGAGGGCAGGTCGACCCGGCGGTTGAGCGTCGACTCGATCTCCTTGTCGATCTTCCATTTCTCCAGCAGCGGCTTTTTGCCCTCGTAGAGCTCGACCCCGTCGACCAGCTCGGGGGCGGTCCGCTGGAAGAAGTTCGTCACCCGCTCGAACTGCTTGGGCGAGTCGATGATCGCCTTTTCGAACTCGCTGAGGAAGACGTCGCGCAGGACGCGGATCGAGAGGTCGGCCTCCTGGAAGACCAGCGCCGGCGCCTTCGTTCCCTCCGAGCGACGCTCGAGCACCTCGTTCAGCTTCTGCAGGTAGCTGATCTCACGCACGAAGTCGGATTTCTTCGCCCCGTGGGCGGCGGTGCGGACGATCAGCCCGCCCGGGCCCTTGTAGGTGCGGTCCACCATCTTGCGCAGGCGGTCGCGCTCTTTGTCGGTCAACCGGCGGCTGACGCCGACGCCGCTCCCGGTCGGGGCGAAGACGAGGTAGCGGCCGGCGATCGAGACGTTCATCGAGAGCCGGGCCCCCTTCGTCTTCAGCGGGTCCTTGACCACCTGGACGAGGATCTCCTGCCCGGGCTTGATCAGCTCGTTGATCCGCCGGCCGCTGCCGCGGCCGCGCTTGGGGGCCTGTTCGCCCCCCGGCAGGACGATCTCGTCGACGTGGAGGAAGCCGTTGCGCTCGAGGCCGATGTCGACGAAGGCGGCCTCCATCCCGGGCAGGACGTTGTCGACCTTGCCCTTGTAGATGTTGCCGACGATCGAGCGGCGGCCGCGCCGCTCGATGTAGAGCTCGGCCACGTCGGTCTTGCCGCCCTTCTGCTTTGCCTCGAGGACGGCCACACGGGTCTCGCCGCGCTCGGCGGAGACCAGAATCGTTTTCTTCATTGGTTTTTCAGCTCAGTTCAAGTAGGTACGCAATGCCGGACCCCTTTCAAGAGATCACCAGGCGAACCTTCCCCTCCGGCTGAGATGCGCTTGGACGTTGATGCTCTGAAGAACGCCGACCGCCAACAAGGTAGCGACGACGGAGGACCCTCCGTAGCTCATCAACGGCAGGGGGATCCCGGTGATCGGCATGATCCCGAGATTCATCCCCACGTTGACGAAGGTCTGGAACAGCAGCGTGACGGCGATGCCGCCCGCCACCAGGGTCCCGTATGCGTTCTTCGAGAGCGTCGTGATCCGCAGCGCCCGCCAGAAGAGCAGGGCGTAAAGGGATAGGACGAACGCGGCGCCCACGAAACCGTAGCGCTCACCGATCACCGCAAAGATGAAGTCGGTGTGCCGCTCGGGAACGAAGTCGAGCCGCGTCTGGGTGGCTTTGTCGCCGCGGCCGGTCAACTGACCGGAGCCGGTGGCGATCTTGGATTGGTTCTGCTGGTAGCCAGCGCCGCTTTCGTGCTCGTCGGGGCTGAGGAACGACGTCAGCCGTTCCTCCTGGTACCCCTTGAGCACCGGGACCCCGGCCGCAGGAGCGGCGACGAGGACCAGCGCGACGAGCGCGGCGAGGGCGGCGCCGATGACCGCGAAATGCGTCCAGGGGACGCCTCCGAAGTACATGACGCCAAGGGTGGCGGCCCCGAACACCAGGGAGGTGCCGAGGTCGGGCTGCAGGAAGACGAGAGCAGCCGGTGCCAGGCCGAGGCAGAGGTAGCGCACCGTGCGCTGGACCTCCGAGCCGCGCCTGGCTCCATCGATCACGAACCCGGCAAGCGCAAGCACGAGCAGGAGCTTGCCGAGCTCCGATGGCTGGAAGCTGAAGAAGGGAAGTTCGAAGGCGCGCCGCGAGCCGCGGGCGGCAAACCCGAAGAAGAAGACAAGCGAGATGCTGACGCAGAGGAAGGTGTAGATGCCGACCCGCAGCTCGCGGAAGCGCGAGTAGTCGATCCGGGTCAGCACCACCATCCCGACGATCCCGAGCAGGGCGTAGATCGCCTGCCGCTCGAGGAAGTAGTTGGGGTCGCCGGGGACGTCGGCCTGGGTCGCCTCGCCGAGGACGAAGACGCTGAAGGCGATCAGCGCGAAGGCGGCGATCGTCAGCGGCCAGTCCATGTGGGCCAGGCCGAGGCGCTCGCCGATGCCGACGTGGACCGTGAACGGCTCCGGCCGGGCGTTTCTGGTTCGGGTCGCGTACATCATCTATTCGGCACCACCGGCGCTCAAGACTTCCGAAGCCTGCTTGTCGTAGATCGCTTCGAGGATGTCCAGGACGACGGGGGCCGCGGATTCGGCTCCGAAGCCGCCTTCCTCGACGGTGGCAATGGTCACGATACGCGGGTTGGGGTACGGAGAGAGCGCCGCGAACCAGGATTGGTCGGCGTGGCCGGGTCGTTCCGCGGTCCCGGTCTTGCCCGCGATCGGGATCGGAAAGCCGCCGAAGACGCCCGCCCCGGTGCCGTCGCCTTCCTGCGCGGCGGCGTGCAGGCCTTCGAGGATCGCGTTGCGGGAGCCGGCGTCGATGTGGAAGCGGCGCTGGATCTTCGGCTCGAATTCCTTCAGCACCCGGCCGGCGGGGTCCTCCACTTCCAGGCCCACATGGGGGGAGACGATCTTGCCGCCGTTGCCCAGGGCCGCGTAGGCGAGCGCCATCTGCAGCGGGTTCGTCTGCAGGTCCCCCTGCCCGGTCGCCAACTGGATGTTGTCGCCGGCCGACCACGGCCGGTCGGTCAGTTCTTCCTTGTACAGCTGGTTGCGCCACTGCTTGTCCGGCAACAGGCTTTCGCCTTCCTCCGGCAGGTCGAGCCCGGCCGGGCGGCCGATGCCGAGCTTGTGCGCCCATTCCTGCAGATGGTTCGTCTTCCACATGTCGAGGCCGAGCAGGTAGAAGTAGACGTCGGAGGAGACCTGCAGGGCGCGCCGCAGTTCGACCGGCCCGTGGGCTTCGCCGCCGGCGTTTTCGAAGGTGTCGGTGCCGACTTCGATCAAGCCTTGGTCTTCGACCACGTCGTCGGGCGTGATGACGCCGTTTTCCAGCGCCGCCAGCGCGGTGACGATCTTGAAGATCGACCCGGTCGGGTAGGCGCTTTCGGTCGCGCGATTGACCAGCGGCGCCACTTCGTCCCGATACAGTTCGTTCACCTGCGCCTGGCTCGGTTCGATCAGGTCGGTCGGATCGTAGGTGGGGCTCGAGCCGAGGGCGAGGATCTGGCCGTTGTCGATGTTCATCGAGATGAACGCCCCCGGCAGCCCGCGGGCGCCGAGCCCGGCTTCGCCGGCGGTCTGCGCCTTGCCGTCGATCGTCAGCTTCAGGCTGTCCCCCGGGGTCGGCGGGGTCGAGGTGAGGTCTCCCCCCGGGGTCGGCTGCCCGAGGGCGTTGACCTGGATCAGGGTCCGGCCGGGGTCGCCGCGCAGGTACTTGTCGTAGGCGTACTCGGCCCCCGCCTGACCGATCTCGTCGCCCGGCTCGAGGCCCTGGTAGCGCGCTTCCTTCAGCTCTTCCTTTTCGATCTCCCCGACGCTCCCGAGGACGTGGGCGGCGAGGGTGCCATGCGGGTAGTGGCGGACGAAGACCCGCTGCACCGTCACCCCGGGGAACTCGCGCTGGTTCTCTTCGATGTAGGCGATCAGCTCGTAGCCGACGTCCTGACGCAGGGTCACCGGCGCCCCGGCGGCGACTTCTTCGCTCTCCTCGATCGTGCGCCGGACCTTGGCCAGCGACATGTGGGCAAGCTCCCCCAGCCGCTCCAGCTCGGCCTTTTCCTCGGCCGGGTCCTCGGGCAGCTTCTGCGTGTTCAGCTGCAGCGCCAGGCTGGTGCGGTTGTCGACCAGGACTTCGCCGTCGCGGTCGAGGATGTCGCCGCGGGGGGCGATGACTTTGAACTCGCGGGTGCGGTTGTTCTTCGCCTCGGCGAGGTACTCGTCGCCGGCGAGGACCTGCAGGTTCCAGAGTCGGAAGAAGAGCACCGCGAAGAGGGCGACGCCGACGCCGCCGATCACCGCGACCCGCAGCGAGAGGCGGCTTCCCCGGGGTCGTGAGTCGTTGCGCAGGTACACCGTCTTATGCTCCCAACACGCTCGGCCGCCTGCCGCTGCGGCGCACCGAGTGCTCGTCGACCAGAGCCGGGCGCAGCGCCCGCCGGGCGCCGACGTAGATCGCCCAGCCGCCGAAGAAGGCGAAGATGCCCTTCAGCAGGATGTCGCGGACGATCAGGGTGCTGATCGGGGCGTCGAAGCCGAGCATCATCTCGACCGCGCCGAAGCCGAGCTCGGCAAAGATCGTCAGGCCCATGCAGAGCAGCGGCGGCACCAGCGGGCTGTGGATCTCGAAGCGCTCGCGGAAGAGGCCGGCCAGGTAGCCGACGGCGAGGAGGACGAGGGAGCCGCCGCCGAGCGGGACGATCAGCAGGCAGTCGAGCAGCAACCCGGCCGAGAAGCCGCAGACGGCTCCGGTCAGCGAGCCGCCGAGCAGGCCGAGGACGACGACCAGGGCGGGCAGCAGATCGGGGCTGACGTCGAAGAGGGTGACCTGCGAGAAGAGCGAGAGCTGGACGATCACGCCGCCGATCACGATCGCGACCAGGCGGGCGAGGATGTTCGGGGTCAGGATCACCCGCGCGAGCCTCCGGTCAGGACCTGGACCAGGTCGAGGTCGCGCAGGTCGGCGAAGGGACGGACGTGGACCTGCTGCTGGGCCTCCTGCACGAGCAGCGAGGCTTCCACCACTTCGCCGATCGGCAGGTTCGGCGGGTAGCTCGATTCGATCCCCAGCCCGCGCCAGCCGGAGGTGACGACCGATTGACCCTTCCCCACCCGTTTTTCGGAGTCGAGGAAGTCGAGGATCAGGTCCTCGGGGTCGCCGACCGAGGGCTTCATCACGCCCTGGATGCCGCTCGGCACGACCTTCGCCGAGACGGCGCTGGAGTGGTCGGCGATCAGCGTCACCCGGGCGGAGCCGCCGGTGACGGCGGAGACGGTGCCGACCAGGCCGTCGCCGTTGACGACCGGGTCGTCGACCTCCACCCCATCGCCGGAGCCGACGTCGATCGTCACGTCGGCGAACCAGACGCTCGGAGAGCGGTTGATCACCCTCCCGGTCACCGGCGTGTACCCGCCCGGGATCGCGCCGCTGCGGTCGAGCCCGACCAGCTTTCGCAGCTGCTCGTTTTCGGCCAGCGCCGCCTGCGAGCCGACCGCCTGCCTGCGGGCGGTCTCCAGTTCCGAGTGCAGGCGCTCGTTGCGCCCCTTCGCGTCGAAGGTCTCGTCGAACCAGTTGATCGTGTCGCGGGCCGGCTTCAGCGCCCGGTCGGCGACCGACTGGATCGGGCTGAAGACGGCGCTGACGCCCCGCTGCATTCCGTTGGATCCCTGGCCGTAGGTGACGGTGAGCAAGGCGAACGAGCCCACTATCAGCAGCGCCAGCACCGCCCGGCGGCGGCGTACTTGCTTTCGATACACGTTGGGTGCCTGAGTTCTCGGATGGTTCGCATGAGCGGGGCCCTGGCTAGCGCCGCGGCCGCGCTCCGTTGTTCTTGCCGGCGCGGTGGATGGTCTCTACCTCCTCGAGCGAGATGCCCGAGCCGACCGCCACGCACGTCAACGGCGACTCTGCCAGTTGACAGGGCATCTGGCACTCGTCGCGCAGGCGCTGCTCCAAGCCTTGCAGGAGCGCGCCGCCCCCGGCCAGGGTGATGCCGCGGTCCATGATGTCACCCGCAAGCTCCGGGGGAGTGCGGTCGAGGGTCTCCTTGACCGCGGCGACGATGTGGCTGACCGGCTCTTCCAGCGCCCCGCGCACCTCCTCGGAGGTCAGCTCGATCGTCTTCGGCAGCCCGGAGACGAGGTCGCGGCCGCGGATCTCGGTCCGCACCTCTTCGGACAGCGGCGAGGCCGAACCGGCCTCGAGCTTGACCTCCTCCGCCGTCTGCGTCCCGATCGCCAGTTTGTAGCGCTGCTTGCAGTGGCTGACGATCGCCTCGTCGAGCTCGTCGCCGCCGACCCTGATCGACTGCGAGACGACGATCCCGCCGAGGCTGATCACGGCGACCTCGGTGGTGCCGCCGCCGACGTCGACGATCATCGAGCCGGTCGGCTCGGCGACCGGCAGCCCGGCGCCGATCGCGGCGGCCATCGGCTCCTCGATCAGGTACGCCTGCCGGGCCCCGGCCGAGAGGCACGCCTCCTCCACCGCCCGCTTCTCGACCCCGGTGACGCCGGAGGGCACGCAGACGACCACTCGCGGATGGGCGAAGCGGTTGGAGTGCACGGCGGCGATGAAGTGGCGCAGCATCTGCTCGGTGACGTCGAAGTCGGCGATCACCCCGTCCTTCAGCGGTCTGATCGCGGTGATCGTCCCCGGAGTGCGGCCGAGCATCCGCTTCGCTTCGACGCCGACGGCGTGGACGTGGCCGTTGAGCGAGTCGATCGCCACCACGGAGGGCTCGGAGAGGACGATCCCGCGCCCCCGAACGTAGACCAGGGTGTTGGCGGTACCGAGGTCGACGGCCATGTCGCGGCCGCCGAGGCGGATCAGACGACTGAGCGAGCCCAATTGGTTGCCCTCTGTAAGTGAACGCGATGGTCCAGAAGGGAAATGATCGCAGAGCCGCAAAATCCGGCCTTTGCAGGGCCGGCCGCAGCGCCGTACCATCGAGAGAGGAGGAGTACTCGAGATATCTCTCGCGGAGCCGCAGCGAACATGAAGACGCCCAACGCGAGGATCCTCGCGATCGACAACGACCCCCAAACCCTGAGGACTGTGCAGCAGGTCCTCGGCGGGCGCTACGCGTGCAGTCTGGCGGGCGACCTCCCCGCGGCGCGGCGGCAGCTCGAAGGGGACGGGTTCGAGGTCGTCCTCTGCGACGTGGAGATGCCCGGCGAGTCGGGCCTGGCCCTGGTCGAGGAGCTGGCCGCCGAGCACGAGGCGACCGCGGTCGTGCCGATCGCGGGCACGGAGGACCCCTCGCTGATCGAGCACGCCCTCGAAATCGGCGTCTACGGCTACCTGGTCAAGCCCTTCTCGGCCGGCCAGCTGCTGATCACGACCGAGGTCGCGCTGCGGCGCCTCGAGGTGGAAGCCTCCGAGCGGGCCCGGCGCCGCAGCCTCCAGGAGACGATCCAGGCGGCGGTGGACCGGGCGCCGATTCCGATCTTCGCCAAAGACCTGGAACGCCGCTACCTGGTCGCCAACCGGTTCATGCACGAAGTCATGAGGCAGGCGCCGGGAGAGATGGTCGGCCGCACGGACGCAGAAATGCACTCGCCCGAGACCGAGCAGGTGATCCGCGAGGGGGACATGCGGGTGCTCCGCGACGAAGAGTCCAGCTACCGGGAGATGACGGTCGAGATCATGGGCCGGGACCGCACCTTCCTCACCGTCCGCTTCCCCTACATCGGACCCGACGGCAACCTGGCCGGGATCGTCGGCGTCGCCACCGAGATCACCGCCCAGCGCGCGGAGGAACGGTCGCAGCAGAGCCAGGTGGAAGCGCGGGAAGAGGCGATCGAGCAGCTGCGCTCCTCGCGGCAGGAGGCGGTCGAGCTGCTCGCGGGCGCGGTCGCGCCGTATGTCTCCGAAGGCAGGCAGCACGCCGGCCGGATGGCGCGCACGGCCTGCTACCTCGCCTCGCGGCTCGGCCTCGGGGAAAGGCAGGTCCAGATGCTGAAGGCGGCCGCGCCGATGCACGACATCGGCAACGTCGCCGTGCCCCCGGAGATCCTCCACAAGCCGGGCCCGCTGACGCCCGAGGAGAGGGTGAGGGTGGAGCGCCACACCGAGGTCGGCCACCGGATCCTCTCCGAATCCGAGAGCGAGCTGCTGCAGATGGCGGCGCGGATCGCCCGCGGACATCACGAGCGGTTCGACGGGAGCGGCTACCCCCGGGCGCTGGCGGGCGAGGAGATCCCGATCGAAGCGCGGATCGTCGCCGTCGCCGACGTTCTCGACGCCCTCCTCAGCGAGCGGCCGTACCGGCCGGCGCTGAGCGTCGCCGAGGCGGCGACCGTGATCGAGGCTGGCCGCGGCACTCAGTTCGACCCGGAAATCGTCGACGTCCTCCTCGCCCACCTCGAGGACGCCGTCGCCCTCAGGGACTGACTCAGCCGCGCTCGAACAACGCCGGCGCCAGCTCGGCCAGCAGCCCGACCGGCAAGCCGACGACGTTGGAGACGCTCCCCTCGAGCCGCTCGACCAGCGAGGAGCCGAGGGTCTGGATCGCATAGCCACCGGAGCGCCCCTC
>DASTBO010000131.1:0-35954 GCA_035712025.1 Solirubrobacterales bacterium | reverse complement strand
TCGTCCTTCGGACGGACATACCGGTCCAAGGACGAACGCCGAGACGCGGTCGGCGCTCGGAGCTCCGAAGCTGCTGATCGCGCTGGTCGCGCTCGCGGTCGTCTTCATCGTCGTCGCCGTCGTCTGGGGGACGAGCGGTGGCGAGGACGGCGGCACCAGCGCGACGCCCGCCCCGACCCCGGCGCCCGCCGAGGAGAAGCCGGCGGAAGCCGGCGGCGATCAGACCGCCGAAGAGCTCGGCTATCCTGGCTTCGCGACCAACAACACGACCCGGATCGGCGGCTCCGACCCGGCCGCCAACGCCGCCGGTGCGGCGCTCGCCGTCTTCCCCTCGACCGCGCCCGAGCAGCGCCCCGCGGCGGTGACGGTGGTCGGCGAAGACGACTGGGCCGGGGCGATCGCGGCCGCCGTGCTGATGGCGGCTCCCGTGCGGGCGCCGATCCTCTTCTCCAGCCCCGACGAGATGCCGGAGGTGAGCGAGGAAGCGCTCGCCGCCCTCGACCCGCAGGGCGGCGAGGAGACGGGGCAGGCTTCCCTCTTCGCGATCGGCTCCGTCGCCTACCCCGGCCAGGCGGCGCCGATCGACTCCGGCCAACCCGCCGGCACCGGGGCCCAGATCGCCGCCCTGCGCGAACGCCTCGCCGGCGCGCCGCCGAAGCACATCGTCGTCGCCTCCGGCTCCCGCCCCGATTTCGCCGCTCCCGCCGCCGCTTGGGCGGCTCGCTCCGGCGACCCGATCCTCTTCACCGCTGCGAAGAAGCTCCCGGCGGCAACCGCCGCGGCGCTGAGGGCCCACCCGAAGGTGCCCGTCTACGTGCTCGGCCCCTCTTCGGTCGTCTCCTCCGAGGTGGTGCGCGAGATCGCAAAGGTCTCCAAGCGGGTCAAGCGGGTGTCCGGCGAGGACCCGGTCGCCAACGCGCTCGCCCTCGCCCGCTACCGCGACGGCAGCTTCGGCTGGAACGTCAACGACCCCGGCCACGGATTCGTCCTCGCCCGCTCGGACGCGCCCGCCGACGCCGCCGCCGCGGCGCCGCTCTCGGGGTCCGGCACCTGGGGCCCGCTGCTGCTCACCGACACCGCCGACAAGCTGCCGGAGGCGGTCCGCAACTACCTGCTCGACGTCAAGCCCGGCTACACCAGCGACCCCACCCGGGCCTTTTACAACCACGTCTGGGTGATCGGCGACCAGGACGCGATCGGCGTCGACCAGCAGGCGGAAGTCAACGCGCTGGCCGAGCTTGCGAAGATCGGGGAAGAAGAATGAGCGAGTCCGAGAACCCCCAGCTGCTCGGCGGCACCAAGGAGATCACGGTCGAGGACATTCGCGCCCTCGCCGGTCCCGTCACCCCTCACTTCTCGCTGCAGGTCCGAAACCGCATCCGCCGCCTGATCGAGCCGCTGGCGGCCGACCACCCGGCCCGGGTCGAGGGCGAGCGGCAGATCGCCCGGCTCGAAGACCTCTCCCGGCACAGCGGCGAGCCGCGGGACGGGCTCGGGATCTCGCATTGAAGTACCTGGCGCCGGGCGTCTGGCGGCTGCGCGAAGTCCCCCGCCCGCTGATCAACGTCTACCTCGCCGAGGACGTCCTGATCGATGCCGGCCGGCGCTGGGACAGGGGCCGCATCTTCAAGGAGCTCGAGGGCCGCGAGATCTCGATGCTGGCGCTGACCCACGTCCACCCCGACCACCAGGGCTGCGCCAAGGCGGTCTGCGAGGCGCGCGGCGTGCCGCTCGCCTGCCACGAGGACGACGTCGACGCGATGGAGGGTCGCCGCGCGGTCGCCGCGACCGCCAAGCCGGGCGCCAAGGCCTTCGCCCGCATGTGGGAAGGGCCGCCGCACAAGGTCGACCGGGTCCTGCGCGAGGGCGACGAGGTCGCCGGCTTCCGCGTCGTCCACGCTCCCGGCCACGCCCCCGGCGAGGTGATCTTCTTCCGCGACTCCGACCGGGTGGCGATCTGCGGCGACGTGATCCGCAACATCACCTACGTCACCCTGCGAACCAAGCTGGCCGAGCCGCCCGCCGACCTCACCCCCGACCCGGCCGAGAACCGCCGCTCGATCCGCAAGCTCGCCGCGCTGAATCCCTCCCTGATCCTCCCCGGCCACGGCCCCGCCGTGACCGACGTCGCCGCCTTCGAGCGGTTCGTCTCGCGGCTTCCGGGGTAGCCCCACCGCAGCGACTCGCCTCGCAGCGGGTTACTGGATTTGGGTACTCGGTCACCGACTGAAAGGGAGCCCAGGATGAGCAAGCTGAAGAGGATGCGCCCGTCGCCGGCGATGGTGGTGGCGATGGTTGCGCTCGTCGTCGCCCTGGCGGGGACGGCGTATGCGGCGCAGACGATCAACGGCGGCGCGATCAAGAAGCAGACGATCGGCGGCGGCAAGCTGAAGAAGGACACGCTGACGGGCTTCCAGATCAACACCGACAAGCTCGGCACGGTGCCGTTCTCCCAGGTCGCGACCCATACCTTCTGGGCGGTCGTCAACAACCCCACCAGCCCCGGCAACGCCGCCCTCGCCCGGGCCAGCGGCCCCAACATCGCGGCAGTCGAGGGCGGTGGCGCGGTGACCGTCACCTTCCCGTTCAACGTCTCCGGCTGCGCCGACGTCGCCGGGCGGAACAACGCCGGCACCTCGGTGCCCAACGCGGGCTACGCGCAGACCAACGCCTCCGCCGCCAACCCGAACGCGATCGAGGTCCGGACCAAAGACAAAGACGGCAACAACGAGGACGCCGACTTCCACCTGATCGTGATCTGCCCCTAGGATCTCGACATGGCGGAGGAGGGGATCGACAGGCCCGAGCAGGCGCGCGAGCTGGCGATCCAGCGCCTGAAGATGAAGCAGGACTTCAAGGGCATCGCCGCCGGGGGTGCCCTTGCGGTCGCCCTCTGCTTCCTGGTCTGGCAGTTCGGCGACGACAGCTTCCCCTGGCCCGTCTGGGTCGCCTTCGGCGTCGCCGTCGTCCTCGTCGTCCAGGGCTGGAAGACCTACGGTCCCAGCAACCGGATCACCGAGGCTGACGTCCAGCGGGAGATGGAGCGGAGCTAGGAAGACTGGGCGACGCGGGCGCGGCTCATGTCGACCCGGTTGCCTCGGAACGGCACCCCCTCGGCTCGAAGCAGCGCCCGCTGCCGGTCGCCCTTGGCGAGCGAGCCGTCGACCCGGACCACGCGCCACCAGGGCAGGTCGGCATCGTCGTCGTGGAAGAGAACCGCCCCGGCAAACCGAGGCGCCCCCGGCGACACGTCCCCATACGTACTTACGAATCCAACCGGGATCGAGCGCACCCGCTCCAGCACCTCGAACTCGCGAGTCCGCGAAAACGGCTCTCCAGGGGCCGTTTTCGCGGACTCGGCGCTCACGCGCCGGGGCCGAAGGCGTCGATGATGCGGTTCTGGAACTCGCTCAGCTCCTCGGGGGAGATGAAGTA
Source organism: Solirubrobacterales bacterium (assembly GCA_035712025.1). Classification (GTDB taxonomy): domain Bacteria; phylum Actinomycetota; class Thermoleophilia; order Solirubrobacterales; family 70-9; genus VAYN01. The sequence continues at coordinate 32,519 of DASTBO010000131.1, read as the reverse complement.
GGTCGGCGGGGTGAGGAAGAGGCCGTCGGCGCGCTCGGCGGTGGCCCCGACCCGGGCGCGGACCTTGTCGAGGGGCCCCGCGGCGCAGTAGGCCTCGACCATCTCGTCGCTGATCGCCGCCGGGACGGCTGCCAGGTCGCCGCGGCGGAAGGCCTCGCCGGCGGCGACGGCGTTGTCGGCGAAGCCGTGCATCTCCCAGAGCGGCATGTAGGTCTTGACCGTCGCGTAAAAGGAGATCGTGCGGCGGGCCATATCGATCGCCCGGCCCTCGTCGTCGTCGATCGCACAGCAGACGGTCGGCAGGTAGTCGAATGCGGCGCGCTCGCGGCCGGAGCGCCGCAGCCCCTCCTCGAAGGCGGGAACGACCACCTCGTCGATCCAGCGCAGGCTCTGGATCGGGTGGCCGATCAGCCCGTCGGCGACGTCGCCGGCCATTCGCGCCATCCCGGCCTGGACGGCCGCCGTGTAGATCGGCACCGCGTCGCGTGGCGCCGGGTGCGGTCGCACCCAGCCCTTGATGTCGATGTCGTAGTACTCGCCCTCGTAGCGAATCGGCTCGCCGGCGCTCGCCTGGCGCATGATCAGCCGCGTCGCCTCGATCGCCTCGCGCAGGTGCGGCGCCGGCCGACCGTAGTCGGCGTTGTGCCAGGTCTCGTTGAGGCGCTTGACGCCCGCCCCCATCCCGAAGCGGAAGCGGCCGCCGGACATCTCGTCGACGTCGAGGGCGCTGATCGCGTGGATGAAGGGACTGCGGGTGAAGGCCCAGACGATGCCGGTGGCGACGTCGATCCGCTCGGTCTTCGCCGCCAGGTAGGTCGCCTGGGTGACCGCGCTGCGGAACAGCTCCGGCGCCCAGACGCACTCGACCCCGGCGGCCTCGGCCCGCAGCGTCTCGGCCTCGAGGTCGGCGACCGAGGTGCCGATCGCGGCGACGGAGATGCGGTCGAGGGCGCTCACGGTCGGGCTAGGCCGCGACCGGCGCGGCTGCGTCGTCGAGGACGACGTCGGCGATCTGCTCGCGATGCCACTTCGCGTCCCCTGCCATCGCCGCGTTCCCAAGGCCGCGCTTGAGGAAGAAGTGGAGGTCGTGCTCCCAGGTGAACCCGATCCCCCCGTGGACCTGGATCGCGGCGTCCGGTACCCGCCGGCCGGCATCGGAGGCATAGGCCTTCGCCATCGAGGCGGCCAGCGGCAGCGACTCCGGCTCGGCGTCGGCGGCCCAGGCGGCGCCGTAGACCGCCGAGCGCGAGTTCTCGGTCTCCAGCAACATCTGCGCGCAGCGATGGGAGACGGCCTGGTAGGCGCCGATCGGTCGCCCGAACTGCTGGCGGTCCTTGGCGTAGGCGACCGACATCTCCAGCGCCCGCTGCGCGATCCCGGTCGACTCGGCCGCGTACGCCACGCAGACTCGCAGGAAGACCCCGTAGTAGTCCTCGGCGCTGCCCGGCAGCGAGGCGCCGGCCGCGACCTTCACCCGGTCGAAGGTGACCGTGGAGAGGCGCCGGGTCGGGTCGACCGACTCCTGCGGAGTGACCGTCACGCCCTCCGCGCCGCGCTCGACGACATGGCGTCGGCCGTCGGCGGTGGAGACGAGGAAGAAGCCGGCGCTGGCGGCGTCGGTCACCAACGCCTTCTGGCCGTTGAGGACGATGCCGTCGCCGTCGGGCTCGGCCGCCATCTTGAACTTCATCGGCTCGCCCGGCCCGTCTGGATCGACCAGCGCCGGGGTGCCGATCAGCTCTCCCGCGGCCAGCGGTCGCAGCCAGCGCTCCTTCTGCTCGTCGGAGCCGCCGGACGCCAGCGCCAGGCCGGCGATCGTGCTCGAGAGCAGCGGCGAGGGCGCCAGCGCGTAGCCCATCTCCTCGAAGAGAACCGCCAGCTCGACCGTCCCAAGGCCCTGGCCGCCCCACTCCTCGGGCAGCGCCAACCCGGCCCAGCCGAGCTCGGACATCTCCTTCCAGCCCGCCTCGTCGAAGCCGCTCTCGCTGGCCGCGATCTCGCGAATCCGCTCCGATTTGAAGCGCGAGGCGAGGAAGTCGTGGGCGGTCGACTTGATCGCCTGCTGCTCGTCGGTGAGGTCGAAGTACATGGTTAGAACGCTCTTGCTTCCATCGGCCCTAGCGCAGCCGCGGCAGGCCCAGGACCCGCTCGGCGATGATGTTCCTCAGGATGTCGGTGGTCCCGCCCTCGATCGAGTTGGCGCGGGAGCGGAGGAAGCCGTACTGCCAGGCGCCGCCGGCGACCGCGTGGTCGGAGCCGCGGGCGAGGACCGAGTAGGCGCCCTCGATCTCCAGTGCCAGCTCGGTCAGGTCCTGGTTGATGTCGGCCCACTGCCACTTGCCCAAGGAGCCCTCGGGGCCGGGAATGCCCGACTGCATCGTCTTGGTCAGGCCGCGGTAGGCGTTCAGCCGCATCGTCTCCACCTCGATGTGGAGCTGGGCGATCCGCTGGCGGAAGTAGGGGTCGTCGGCGGCGGTGCCGCCGTTCGTCGGAGTCTCACGGGCCAGCTTCGCGAGGCGGCCGAGGCTGTTCTGGATCTGGGAGATGGCGCCGAAGGCGAGGCCGGCGCGCTCGTTCATCAGGGTCGTGATCGCCACCGCCCAGCCGTTGCCGACGCCGCCGACGACGTTGGCGTCGGGGACCCGCGCCTCCTCGAAGAAGACCTCGTTGAACTCGCCCTCGCCGGTGATTTGGACCAGCGGCCGGGTCTGAACCCCCTCCTGCTCCATGTCCATCAGGAAGTAGGTGATCCCCTGGTGCTTGGGCGCGTCGGGGTCGGTGCGGGCGACGAGCATGCACCACTTCGCGTACTGGGCGAAGGTCGTCCAGACCTTTTGGCCGGTGACCACCCATTCGTCGCCGTCCTTGACCGCGCGGGTCTTCAGCGAGGCGAGGTCGGAGCCCGACTCGGGCTCGGAGAAGCCCTGGCACCAGATCTCCTCGCCGGTCAGGATCGGCTCCAGGTAGCGGGCCTTCTGCTCGTCGCTGCCGTGGGCGATGACCACCGGTCCGCCCATCGCCAAGCCGAGCACGTTGGCCGGAGCCGGCGCTTCCTGGCGGCTGGCCTCCGCGGCGAAGATCGCCTGCTCGATCATCGTCGCGCCGCGGCCGCCGTACTCCTGCGGCCAGGAGATCCCGGCCCACCCGGCCTCGTGCAGCCGCGCCTGCCACTCGCGCCGGAAGGCCATCACCTCGTCGAGGCCGGCCTCCGGCTCAGGCCCGGGGTGGTTCTCCTGCAGCCAGGACCGGACCTCGTCGCGGAACTCCTCCTCCGATGGCGACAGCGTCAGGTCCATCGGAGGGGAGCATATAGGGATCGTCTGGCCGCTCAGCCAAGGCTCAGGCTAGGTGCATTTGAGGCCGTAGTCGGTCCCCTGTTCGATGAATTTTTCCAGCGACGCGCCGGCTCGTTCCATCCCGGCCGCCTTTTCGTCTTCCATGATCTCGCTGGCGCTGTTGAGGTTCTGGATCATCGCTTCGATCTTCTTCTCGTCCGCGGCCGGCGCCCCCAGGGCTTCGAGCTTTTCCGCCTCGCCCTGGATCACGGGGACGTAGACGTCCTCGACCCGTGTGTCGAGGTTGGCCTGACCGCCGACTTTTTCGCCCCTGCTCTTTGCCCCTTTTTCGAAATCCGCAAGCTGGTCGCTCAGTTCGTCCTGCATCTTGTCGCAGACCGATTCCGCCTGTTTGATGAACGCCACTTTGGTGATCGTCGTCGTGGAATCGTCTCCGCCGCCGCAGCCGACACCGAGCGCCGCCACCAAAACCGCCCCTACAACCACACCGATGATCCACCTCTGCACGACTCTGCCCGCCTTTGATTTGTTTGACTAATCGGGAGAGCTATAAGGGAAAAGGTCTCGGTAAGTCAACGACGCGCAAAAATGCGAAAAGAAAAGGGCGCCCGGAGGCGCCCTTTCAAGCCGTCAGCCGTGGTGGCTCATTCTTCGCCGCAGACCTTGAAGCCGTAGCCCTGGGCCAGCTTTTCGGGCTCTTCGAGGACCTCCCCCTCGAACACGAGGCCCGGATCCTCTTCGATTTCCTCCGCCGCGCCTTCGAGCGAGACGACGATCTCTTCGACCTTCTCCTCGTCGCCCTCCGGCGCACCGAGCGCGCCGATTTCCTCCGCCTGCTGGCTCAGGCTCGGGACCAGAACCTCGGCGACGGCTTCTTCGAGCTCCTCGTCGCTCGCTTTTTCCAGCGTGAAGCCGTTCTCCTCGGCAAATTCTTCGGCTTCCTCTTCGCTCTGTTCGTTGCCCTGCTTGCAGATCGCATCGCCCTGCTTGATGAACTCCGCCTTGGTCAGGGCGACGGTCGCGCTGTCGGTGGTCTCGTCGCCGCCGCCGCAGCCGGTGACGAGGGCCGCGAGCGCCACCAGGAGGGCGAGGGCCGCAAGGGATGCCTTGTTCAAGTTGACTCCTATGAATCGGGGTGGACGAGGCGGGGACGCTATCCCCTGCCCCGGTCCCCATTCAGACCCGCTGGATCAGCGTCCCGGTCCCCAGGCCGCCGCCGCAGCACATCGTCACCAGGCCCATCTCCTTGTCGGAGCGCTCCATCTCGTGCAGCAGGGTGGTGATCAGCCGGGCGCCGGTCGAGCCCAGCGGGTGGCCGAGGGCGATCGCGCCGCCGTTGACGTTGACCCGGTCCATGTCCGGCTCCAGCTCGCGCCGCCAGGCGCCGAGCACCGAGGCGAACGCCTCGTTGATCTCGACCAGGTCGATGTCGTCCATCGTCATCCCGTTGCGCTCGAGCAGCTTCCGCGTCGCCGGGATCGGGCCGGTCAGCATGATCACCGGATCGACGCCGACGGTGGTCTGGTCGAAGATCCGCGCCCGCGGCTTCAGCCCCAGCTCGTCCGCCTTCTCGCGCGTCGTCAGCAGCACCGCGGCGGCGCCGTCGGAAACCTGGGAGGAGTTGCCGGCGGTGATCTTGCCGTCCTCCTTGAAGGCCGGCTTCAGCGCCGAGAGGCCCTCGAGGGTGGTCTCCCGCAGGCCCTGGTCGCTGGCGTAGGTGTCGCCGTTGACCTGCATCGGCACCATCTCGCGATCGAAGCGCCCCTCCTCGGTCGCCTTCGCCGCCAGCTGCTGGGAGCGGAGGCCGATCTCGTCGAGCTCGGAGCGGGGGATCTCCCACTGGTCGGCGATCATCTCCGCCGAAAGGCCCTGCGGGATCAGGTTGTACTTCTCCATCAGCTCGGGCGAGAAGGCCATCCCGTGCTCCTCCATCACCGAGTAGGAGTCGGCGAAGGAGATGTGGCCCATGTGCTCGACCCCGCCGCCGATCGCGACGTCGTGGACGCCGGCGGCGACCAGCGCGGCGGCGAAGTTGACCGCCTGCTGGGCCGAGCCGCACTGGCGGTCGACGGTCGTGCCCGGCACCTCCTGCGGCAGCCCCGCCTCGAGCCAGGCGTTGCGGCCGATGTTCAGCCCCTGCTCGCCGAACTGCTGGACGCAGCCGGCGACCACGTCGCCGACCTCGTTCGGGTCGATCCCGGCGCGGTCGATCAGCTCCCTGTAGGTGCGGGCGAGGAGGTTGGAGGGATGGAGGTCCTTGTAGTAGCCCTTCTCCGGATGGCCGCGACCGATCGGGGTCCTGACCGCCTCGACGATGACGACCTCGCGGCCGCCGAACCTGCCTTTGCCGTTGTCCATCGCCAGCCTCCGTTCTAAAAGATCTCCCACGGAGGGTAGCCGATTGACTGGTCAGTCAGCCAATCCTGCCCCGGGGAGCACTGGCCGGACGATGCGTGATAGAAGCCCCGGCCAATGAGCGCTAACCAGGGGTACACGAGTCCGGGGATCGCGGGCAGCGGGGCGATAGCCACCGGCCTAGCCGCGGTCTCGACCACCACCGCAGACACGATCCTGCTCGCCCGCAGCGAGGCGTCGGCCTGGCGCGCGGAGGAGAAAGTCGTCGCCGCCTGCGCCAAGATCGAGGGCGGCAATCCCTCGCGGCTGCGGGTCACCACCGACCCGAAGGACCTCGCCGAGTGCGACGTGATCGTCGAGGCGATCGTCGAGGAGGTCGGACCGAAGGGAGAGCTGCTGCGGACGATCGCCGAGGCCTGCCCCGACGCCGACCTGGCGACCACCACCTCCTCGCTCAGCATCGCCGAGATCGCCGCGGCGGCCGGCACCGAGAAACTCTACGGCTTCCACGTCTTCAACCCGGTGCCGCGGATGCAGCTGGTCGAGGTCTGCATCCCCGACGGCGCCGCCGACTCGCGCGAGAAGGCGCTCGCCTGGTGCGCGGCGCTCGGCAAGACCGCGGTCGAGGTCCCCGACGAAGCCGGCTTCGTCGTCAACCGCCTCCTCTTCCCCTACCTCTTCGACGCTGCGCGGATGGTCGAACGGACCGGCATGGAGCCGGGCGCGGTCGACACCTGCATGAAGCTCGGCGCCGGCCACCCGATGGGCCCCCTGGCCCTGCTCGACTTCGTCGGCATGGACGTCTCGAAGGCGATCGGCGACGCCCTCTACGCCGAATCGAACGAGCCGACCCACGACCCGCCACCGATCATCGTCAAGATGGTCGATGAGGGGAAATTGGGACGGAAGTCGGGCGCGGGGTTCTACAGCTACGACTAGTCCCGGAGGGTGTTGGTGGGGGTGCCTGGGAGCACCTCCGCCGGGTGAACTGACTGCTTTTCGGCTGGCGCCTCAAACCGGATTGGCCCGGCTCCATGCTGAGTACCCAGTCACCCCCACCAACACCCTCCTAACGAGCGAGCCCTGAATACCGCCCGAGGTTCAAGAGCTTCTATATAGAAGCTCTTGTGACTTCGGCCGTGCCGAAGGTGCGTGTCGCAGGAGGGTCGGGTGCCCCTTCCACAAAGGCTCAAGAAGTCACGTCTGCGCCCACAAGTCCGCCCAGCTGCGCGACGGTCTTTGTGGAAGGGGCACCCGACCCTCCCCCTACCAACTACGCCGCTTTCCTTCCGCCGCTGATGTCCCAGATCACGTCGGCCTCGCTGATGCCCTGACGGCGAGCGACGGTCTCTATCTCTTCCCAGGGCAGCTCCGCCTCGGGCAGGTCGTCCCAGCGGGCGAGGTCGAGGGCCTCGATCGAGCCTTTGAGCGCCGGGCCGAGGTGCTCCTCGGAGCGCAGCAGCGCCCTCAGGACCTCGAGCTGCTTGTCGGTCAGGCGAACAACCCACATGCGGTACCTCCAGGATTCGAGCGGAAGCGGGTTGCCCGATGAAGTTAGGCGGGGGTGCGGACGGAATCGGCGCTGCCGCCGCTGATCCGCACCGCCTCGATCCGGTTCTCGCGCACGGCCTCCACCCGGATCGTGTAGCCGTCGGCGACGATCGAGTCGCCGCGCTTCGGCAGCCTCCCCAGCTCGCCGAAGACGTAGCCGCCGACCGAGTTGTACGTTTCGGTGTCGACGGGGAGGTCGATGCCGGCGTCGGCGAGATCGCCCAGCGAGACGTGGCCGCGGACGAACCAGTCGCCGTTGGCGAGCTTGCGCAGGGCGGCGGCGCGGGGGTCGGTCTCGTCCTCGATCTCCCCCACCACCTCCTCGAGGATGTCCTCGACGGTGACGATCCCGACCGTCCGCCCGTACTCGTCGACGACCACCGAGAGCGAGGTGCGCTGCACCTGCAGGTCGTGGAGGAGGTCGTCGAGCGGGCGCGTCTCCGGCACGATCAGGGCGTCGCGGACCACGGTGTCGAGCGACCCGTCCGGCCCCTCGCTCATGTACAGGCGGGCGAGGCTGTTGTTGTGGACGACTCCTTTGACCCGGTCGGGGTTGTCGTCCTCGATCACCACCAGCCGGGTGTGGCCGGAGGTGACGCAGCGCCTCAGCGCCGCCTCGACCGAGTCGGAGGCGTCGACCGTGACCACGGCCGGGATCGGCGTCATCACCTCGCGCGCCTCCTGCTCGTGCAGGTGGAAGACGCCGCCCAGCATCCCGGCCTCGCCGGGGTCGAGGCGCCCGCGCTGGGCCCCGCGGGAGATCAGCAGCCGCAGTTCCTCGGGCGAGGTCTCCTCGTTCGCGTCGACGTCGACGCGGAAGACCTTCTCGACGATCCAGTTGGCGGGCGCGTTGGTGGCGACGATCAGCGGGTGCAGCAGGCGCCGGAAGAAGCGGAGGGGCCCGGCGACCCGCAGCAGCACCCCCTCGGCGCGACCGATCGCCAGCATCTTCGGCGCCTGCTCGCCGAGGATCACGTGGAGGAAGGTGACGATCGTGAAGGCGAAGGCGATCGAGACGCCGAGCGCCACCGCATGGGAGAAGACGCCGCCGAAGATCGGCTCCACCAGCTCGGCCAGGGCGGGCTCGCCGAGGAAGCCGATCCCCAGCGAGGCGAGGGTGATCCCCACCTGCGAGGTGGCGACGTACTGGTCGACGTGGTCGATCTGGTCGAGCGCCAGCGGGGCCCGGCGGGCGCCCTCGTCGCGCATCTGCTCCAACCGGGACCGGCGCGAGCGCACGATCGCGAACTCGGCCGCGACGAAGAAGCCGTTGACCGCGATCAACAGCAGCAGGAAGACGAGCAGCAGGACGCTCATCGGCTATGCGGCCCGGTACTTCGGGCTGGGACGTCCTCGGCCATTCGGCTTCGTGAATATAGCTGCCCGTCCCGGCGATCAGGCGCGACGGCGCTCGCTAGCTGCGATATTGACCGAGCAATGCGAATCGCCACGCTCAGCGAGATGCTCGAAGAGATCGTGCGTCTGGGTGAGGCGACGGGGATGGAGGATCACGCCCACGAGTTGCGCGGTGAGCTCGAGGGGCGGCTGGCGACGATTCGCGCGGCCGTCGCCGGAGTCGGCTCGCCGCGAGTGATCGCCCTGCAGCGGCTCGACCCGCCGCGCGTCGGCGGCTTCTGGATCCCGGAGATGCTGACGATCGCCGGCGGCGAGGACGTCGCCGGCGACCCCGGGCTCAACCCCGCGGCCGTCGGCTGGGGCGAGCTGGCGAGCTTGGGCGCCGACGTCGTCGTGGTCATGCCCGCGGTCTCGGTCGAGAACGCGCAGGCGCAGGCGATGGAGCACTGGGAGCGGATCGCCGGCCTCGGCGCGACCCGGCTCTACGCCATCGACGGGAGGCTTTTCGCCGATCCCGGGCCACGCCTAGTCGACGGGGTCGAGCTGCTCGGACACGTCCTCCACCCCGACCTCGTCGACCCGCCCGGCAACGTCGGGTTCGTCGCCCTGCGGGCGCCGTCAGGCCACCGCGAGCGCGCCGGCCACTGAGACGGCGGCGACGAGGACCATCGCCGCGATCTCCAGCGGCTGCCGGTTGCGGCCCAGCATCCCTTTCTCGCCGGCGACGATCGCCAGGGCGCAGATCGTGCCGCCGATCAGCCCGCCGATGTGGCCGCCGACGCTGATGTTCGAGCCGACGAAGCTCCAGACCAGGTTGAAGACGATCAGGAAGCCGATCTCGCCGGCGAGCTGGTCCATGCCGCGGCCGCGGGCGATGACGAAGACGGCGCCGGCGAGGCCGAAGACCGCCCCCGAGGCCCCGACCGTGAACGCGTTCGGCTCCACGACCAGCGCCCCGAACGACCCGGCGAGCAGCGAAGCGAAGTAGAGGGCGAGGAAGCGCGGCGTGCCGAGCGCCGGCTCCAGCAGGCGGCCGAGGATCAGCAGCAGGAACATGTTGAAGCCGATGTGGATGATCGAGACGTGGAGGAACCCGGAGGTGATCAGCCGGTACCACTCGCCTTCCGCCACCGACGGGCCGAAGAGGGCGAAGTCCCGGAAGACCGTGCTGCCGTTGCTGACCGACAGCCCTCCCGCTCCTCCGAACAGCTCGATCAGGAAGACGACGACGTTGATCGCGATCAGCGCGTAGGTGGCCGGGGTGGCGCCGGCACCGGGGGTGCCGGTCGGGTTCCGCACCACCTTCGTGCGCTGGCTGGCGCACTCGGGGCAGCGCATCCCGACCGGGGTCGGGGTCATGCAGTCGGGGCAGATCGGCCGCCCGCAGGAGGAGCAGGAGACACGGGTCTCGCGGTCGGGGTGGCGGTAACAGGTCTCGGCCATTAGACGGTCGCGGGATCGATCATCTGAGCCAGGCAGCCTACAATCGCCGCCGATGGAGGCCCCCAGCCCCGCCCGTCTCTACGCCGCCGCGGCCGGCGCCGTGCTCCTCGTCCTCGGCGCGGTCGGCTTCTTCTACGACGCCTCCTTCGGCGACCTGGACCGCTGCGAGGAGGCGCTCGGCGCGATCGAGGTGAACGGCTGGCTCAACCTCTTCTACATCGCCGTCGGCGCGGTCGGGATCCTGGTGGCGGGAGTCTCCTCGCGCACCTACGCGCTGACCGTCGGCGCGCTCTTCGTCCTGCTGGCGATCGTCGGCTGGGGCACGGGCGCGCTCAACCTCGCGGTCGGTCTGCTCGGCCTCGCGGCCGCGGCCGGGACGCCGCGGACGAAGCTAGAGCCGCGAGCGAAGCCCGCCGGCTAGCGAGCGTAGGCCGCTCTCGCTGCGGTTGCGGCCGCGCCGGCGCAGCTCGAGCAGGACCAGCGCCCCGGTGGCGGCGCCGCCGGCGCCGACGGCAACCACCGGCCGTACCCAGTTGCGCGGGTCGCGCAGGGCGCGCAGCTCGCTCTCGGAGAGCTCGTCGGCCCAGTCGGAGAGCTCCTCCGCCGCGGCCTGGGTGACCGCCGCCATGGTGTCCTCGAAGCGGCCCGAGAGCCGCTCCGGCGGCTCGATCGGGCGCAGCGCGTCGCCCAGCAGCTGCTCGACGTCCCAGGTCGACCCGCTCAGGGTCTCACGCCGCTCGCTCATCGCTCATCTCCTCCTGCAGCTGCTTGATCGCACGGTGGATCAGCACCTTCGTCGCCCCGTCGGTGCGGCCCAGCGCCCGCGCGATCTCGCGGTTGTCCATGCCGAGGGCGAAGCGCATGATCAGGGCGTCGCGCCGGTCCTCGGGGAGGTGCTCCAGGTGCTTCATCACCTGCCGCAGCTCCTCGCGGCCCTCGGCGATCGTCTCGGTGTCGTGACGGGCGGCGATCGGCTCGGTGCTCTCCAGCGGCGTCTGCGGCCGGCGCGAACGGTCCCGGTAGTAGTTGGAGGCGAGGTTGTGGGCGATGCGGATCACCCACGGGCGCAACGGCCGACCGTCGGACTCGCGCCGGGCGCGGTCGAAGTGCCGGTATGCCTGCAGGAACGCCTGCTCGGTCAGGTCCTCGGCGTCGTGGTGGTTGCCCACCCGGTAGTAGGCGTAGGAGTAGACGTCGCGCAGGTGGGCCCGGTAGAAGTCCTCGAAGGCGCGGTCGAGGTCGGCCTTGGCCGCCGGAGCCAGCTCCGCCGGCTCGACGTTCTGCTCGGGACCGCTCACCGGCCAAGCCTACCCGGGGACCCATCACGCGGCCCGCCTCTGGCGCTCGACCTGGCGCAGGCTCGCCATCCATTCCTCGACGTTCGACTCGCCGCGGATCAACGCCGCGAGGGCGGTGAGAGCCTCGGCCTCGACTCCGGAGGCGGCGGCCGCCTCGGCGAGGATCGGGACGGTGTCGAGCCCCTCGGAGGCCTGGCCGATCTTGCCGGGGATCTCGGCCGCCGGCGTGCCGGTGCCGAGCAGCTCACCGGCGCGGCGGTTGCGGCCGGAGGGAGCCATCATCGTCGCGGTCAGGTCTCCGACCCCGGCGAGGCCGGCGAAGGTCTCCGGCTCGGCGCCGCGGGAGACGGCATGGTCGATGCACTCGCGCCAGATCGCCGCGACGGCGATCCCGGCGGCGTTCAGCCCGTGCGGCTCGGCGGCCGCGGCGGCCAGCGCGGCGGCGTTCTTGGCGGCTCCGGCCAGCTCGACGCCGGTGATGTCGCGCGAGCGCTCGCAGACGAGGCCGGCGCGGTCGAAGACCTCGCCGATCTGGACCCGCAGCTCCTCGTCGGCGGAGCCGAGGACGAGCGCCGCGGACCCCGAGACCGCCTCGCGAGCGTGGGCGGGGCCGCCGAGGCAGGCGATGGCGCGCGCCCGCACCCGTTCGCCGACGTACTCGGAGGGGAGCTGGCCCTGGGAGCCGATCAGGCCCTTGGTCAGCATCAGCACGGCGCTGCGCGAGCCGACCCGGTCGGCGATCGCCCCCACCGCCTGCGGCAGCCCCGCCGAGGGGATCGCCAGGCAGATCAGGTCGAGGCCGGCCAGCTCGATCGCCGAGGCGGGACGGACGTCGATCGACTCCGGCAGCGGCACCCCCGGCAGGTAGCGGCGGTTCTCGCCGTCCTCGATCAGCTCCTCGACCCGCTCGGCGGTCCGCGCCCCAAGCTGCACGTCGAGGCCGCCGCGGGCCAGCAGGACGGCGACCGCCGTCCCCCAGCTGCCGGCGCCGATCACGGCGGCGCGGCGCATCGGCGGCAGGCCGCCGAGGTCTTCCCACTGCAGCAGGACGTTGGGCCAGATCCGGGCGGTGACCGTTTCGGCCAGGGCCGGCGAGGGCTCCTCGGCGCGCGGGAAGGTCATCGGCGGCCCCATCCGCACCTTCACCTTGCGCGGTCGGATGCGCCAGCCGCGGCGCACGTGTTCGGTCCCGAGCACGGCGGTGGGAATCACGACCGCTCCCGTCTGCAGGGCGAGCCTGCCGACGCCGCGCTTGGGGGCGGCGAGGGTGCCGCGGCGGATCCGGGTCCCCTCGGGGAAGAGGCAGACGGCGCCGCCGCGTTCGGCGATCATCCGCGCGGTCAGCATCGAGTCCTCGTCCGACTCGCCGCGACGCACCGGGAAGGCGCCGAGCCGCGAGAGCAGCCAGCCCTGCCAGCGACGCTCGAAGAGCTCGACCTTGGCCATGTAGTTCATCGGCCGCCGCCAGGGCAGGCAGGCGCCGGCGACGAAGGGGTCGAGGAAACTGCGGTGGTTGGAGGCGACGATCACCCCGCCCTTGACCCGCCCGTACTCGCGCCCTCGCCGCTCCATTCGGAAGTAGACGAGGAAGAACGGCAGCAGGAAGAGTCGGGCCAGGTGGTACAGCGGCCAGTTGACGCTGTGCTTGCGCGTGTACGCGTGGTAGGAGGCGAGCCGCTCGGGGCTCAAACGTTCCGGGGTCACGCGTAGCGCTACACGCGCGACCAGCCGCAGTTACGCCCCCACCCGCCGAGACCGCAATAAAGCACCTTGAGGGTGCCTTTTTGCGGTCTCGCGGCAGTGGGTCCGGTTACCAGGCCGCGCGAACGAGGCGTTCGAGGTCCTCGGCGGTGACGGGGCCGGGGACGCGCTCGAGCTCGGGGCGCTGGAGCATCGCCTCGATCGCCTCGCCCAACTTCGACTCGTCGCCGCCGAGGTCGCTCAGGCGAGGGGGGCGGCCGAGAGACATGACGCGCTCGGCGAGACGGTCCCGGTCGGTGCCGAGGGCGGTGGCGAGGCGTTCGCAGGGCTCGGGCGCTCGCGTGGCCAGGAACGCCAGGGCGCGCGGGAGGATCGCGGCGTTGGTCTCGGCGTGCGGGGTGCCGCAGATGCGGACCAAGGTCTGACAGATCAGGTGGTGCAACCCGATCCCGGCGGAGTCGATCGCGTAGCCGCAGAGGATCGAGCCGAAGGCCAACGGGGGGCGGTCGCGCTCCTCCCGCCCTTCGTCGAGGGCGCCGGCGATCAGCTCCGCCCCGCGCAGCGCGGTCATCTCCGACACCGGGTTCGAGTTCGGCAGGTAGAGAGTGTCCGCCCCGTGCGCGAGGGCGTTCATCGCGCTCGCCCGCATCTCCTCCTCCGGCTGCCCGGTCATCGCCTCGGGGTCGGCGATCACCAGCGATGGCCGCACCGTCCCCCCGGCCCGCTCCTCCGCCCCCGCCGGCAAGCGATGGATCGCAGTCATCGGGGCCCCCGACAACGTCGTAGGAATCGCCACCACCACGGCTCCTGACACAGCCGCCAGCGCCTTCGCCACATCGACCACCCGGCCGCCGCCAAACGCGACGAGCGGGCGCACTCGCACCCCCTCCCCTGCCTGCGATGGGGGTGCGAGTGCGCCCGTCAACGCGCCTGCGGCGGCGGGAACCTGTCCAGGCGCCACGAGATGCACTCCGAAGGCCTCGGCGGCCAGATCCCTCGCGTCCCCCAGCGCCCGCTCGGTGCTCAGCAGCTCGAACTCGCCGACGCCCTCCGCGCGCAGCACCCCGACCGCCGCGGCAACCCCGCCGCGGCGGAAGACCACCGTCCGCCCGGCGTCGCGCCAGACGAAGTCCGCGGTCAACCCTGGGTCTTCAGGCGCGGGTTCTCGACCGGCCGCAGCTTCGGTTCGACCTCGTCGCGCAGGTGCTCGAAGGCCGGCGGCAGCGAGAGCTTCTCGCCGAGATGCTCGACCGGCTCATCGACGGTGAAGCCGGGGCCCAGCGTCGCGATCTCGAACAGGACCCCGCTCGGCTCGCGGAAGTAGATCGAGCGGAAGTAGAAGCGGTCGATCTCCGGCGTCGGCTGGGCGCCGCCGGCGACGGCCTTCTCGCGCCAGTCCAGCAGCTGCTCCGGAGTCGAGGCCCAGGCGACGTGATGGACGCTGCCGGCTCCCTGCAGCCCGCGCTCGGCCGGTGCCTCGTCGTAGAGGTAGAGGCCGCCGCGCTGCTCGCCGCGGGCCTCCCAGGCGTCGCCGGACCGCTCGAACTCGAGCGCCTCGAGCAACTGGGAGGAGGCGTCGGGAGACATCGCGTAGGCGCGGACCGCGTGGAACCCCTGCAGCGCCATCTCCTTCGGCACCTCGGGATGGTCGGCGATCAACGGCTGGTCGGGAACCTCGGCGACCAGCAGCTCGTGCTCCAGGCCCTCGGGGTCGGCGAAGACGAGACTGTCGCCGTCGCGCTCGGACCCGATGTCGTCGGCGCGCAGCCGCTCGGCCCAGAAGTCGAGGGCCTCCGCCGCACCGACCCGCCAGACGATCCGGTGCACCATGCCGGCGCCGGCGCGGCCCCGCGGCGCGCCCGGGTACTCGAAGAAGGTCAGATCGGACCCCGCGTCGCCCCCCTCGTCGGCGAAGAACAGGTGGTAGACGGTGGGGTTGTCCTGGTTGACGGTTTTCTTGACCAGCCGCAGTCCCATCACGCCGGCGTAGAAGTCGACGTTGCGCTGGGCGTTCTCGGTGATCGCGGTGATGTGGTGAATGCCCTCTAGCTTCATGGCTCACGTATAGCATCCCCGTCATGAGTCGCGGACGCCGTCGCCTGGTCAGAGGTCTTGTGATCCTCGGCTCGGTACTCGCCTTCCTCAGCGTCTTCGCGATCTGGACCGAGCGCCAGGCGCTCAACACCGACGACTGGGTCGACACCAGCGCCCGCCTCCTGCACAACGAGACGATCCGCGAAGAGCTGTCCACCTACCTGGTCGACCAGCTCTACGAAAACGTCGACGTGCGCAAGGAACTCGAGGAGATCCTGCCCGGCGACACCAAGGACCTCGCCGGCCCGGCGGCCGGCGGGCTGCGGCAGGTCGCCGGCGAGGGCGCGGAAAAAGTCCTCGAAAGCGCGACCGCCCAGGAGCTGTGGGAAGAAGCGAACCGGACCACGCACGAACAGCTCCTCGCCGTGCTCGAAAACAAGAAAGAAGCGGTCGAAACCGAAGGCGGGGACGTCAAGCTCAACCTCGGCAGCCTGCTCACCAACCTCGCCGAGCAGGTCGGGATCGGCGAAGACCTGGCCGAAAAACTTCCGCCCGACGCGGCCCAGATCGAGATCCTCAAGTCCGACGAGCTGAAGACGGCGCAGGACGTCGCGGTGGCGATCAAAGGCCTGGCGATCCTCCTCACCCTCCTCACCTTCGCCTGCTTCGGCGCCGCCATCTACCTCTCGCGCGACGGGCGCTGGGTCACCGTCCTGCTGATCGGCGTCGGCTTGATCGCCGCCGGCTTCGCGGTGATCGTCGCCCGCCACATCGCCGGTGGCATCGTCGTCGACCAGTTGGTCACCGATGAGGGAGCCAAGCCCGCGGGCGAAGCGGCGTGGTCGATCGGCACCTCGCTGATGACCAGCATCGCGACCACCGTGATCGTCGTCGGCATCCTCTTCCTCGCCGCCGGCTGGCTCGCCTCCCCGACCGCCGGCGCCCGGTCCACTCGCCGCTTCCTGGCGCCGACCCTGCGCCTCCACGTCGTCTACGTCTACGTCGGGCTGGCGATCGTCGTCTGCTTCTACTTCCTCAGCGGCCCGACCCAGGGTCTGCGCACCTTCCTGACGACGCTGATCGTCGCCGCGATGGCCGCCTTCGGGATCCACGAGCTGCGCCGGCAGACCGAAGAGGAGTTCCCGGGCGCGACCTACGACGAGACCTTCGGCGGCACCCGCGACAAGGTCGTCAGCGCCGTCAAGGACTCGAACATCACCGAGAAGGTCGGCGAGCAGGCCTCGAAGCTGCGCCTGCCGGAGGTGAAGCGACCGGGCGGGAGCGACAGCGAGGCCGCCGCGGAGGCCCCCACCGCGACCCTCCCCGGCAGTCCCGAGGACGCCCGCCTCGAGCGGCTCGAGCGGCTCGGCTCCCTCCGCGAGAAGGGCATCCTCACCGAGGAGGAGTTCGCCGCCGAGAAGGCCAGGCTCCTCGGCGGCGACTCGTCTCCCTCCTAGCGAATCCCCCTACTCACCGAGGGTGATCCGGACCCGCGATCCCGGCGCCAGCACCTTGCCCGGCTTCGGGGCCTGCTTCAGCACCTTGCCGACCTTGCTCGGCTTCGGCGCGTCGGCCTTCTTCACGTGCCCGAGCTTGCAGCCCTGGCGGCGCAACAGCGTTTTCGTCCTCTTCAGGGTCTTGCCCTTGATCGCCGGGACGACGCAGGCTCGGTAGACGTAGTCGTCGAACCGGGTGTTGGGGTTCTCGCCGGCGAAGGTGGCGACGGAGACGTCGACCTTGCCGGGCCGCAGGTTGGACGGCGCGGTGGCGGTGATCTCGGTGTCGGAATCGACCGTGAAGCTCGTCGCCGGCGCGGTCCCGAACCTGACGGCGCTGGCGCCGGTCAGGTTCTTGCCGGTGATCGTCACCAGGGTGCCACCGGTGACAGGACCCGAGGCCGGGGTGACGGCGGAGACTTCCGGAGCGGGCTGAACTTCGGCGCTGAGCTCGATCTCCGCGCCGGAGAAGGTTTTGCTCGGCGGCGCGATCGTCCCTTCGAACGGGGTCGGGAAGATCGACGCATAGCTGGCGCCGGATTCCGTCTTGACGCCGATTTCATCGCTCTCGCTGGTCGGGTCGACCCCGATCAGGTCACCCGCCTGGATCTTGAGGTTGGTCTCGAAGGTGAGCAGCCCGGTCGAGACCGGTACCGCCGCCGCGCTCTTGCCGGCCGCTTCGTAGGCCCCTTTGCCGTCCGGGTGCAGGACCCGCAGGTAGAACGGTCCGCCGACCGCGCCCTGGACGCTCCAACGGATGACGGCGCCGTTGACCGGCGAGGCGAGCGTCGCCCCCGGCTCCGGCAGCGCCGTGTTGAAGACCGTTTCCACTCGATCGAATTTCTTCGATTCCCATTCGGGTGGCAGAACGCTGCCGATCTTGATCACCGACGCCTGCGCCGTGGTCGCCATGGCGAGCGCCAGGGCGCTTACCGCGCAGAGGACCGCGATCGCCAACCGCCGCGACCGATGCCCGTCTCCCCTTTCGAACATCTCCTGCTGCCGCATCTTTCCTTGCCTCCTTCGTTTGACTTCCCTTGCCTTCAGCGCTTAGCGCCGTTTGCGTAAACGGGAAGAAGAAGGAAAGTTGCGGCAGGGAAAAAGCCCGCCGTCGGGTTCGAACCGACAACCTCCTCATTACAAATGAGGCGCTCTCCCAGGTTGAGCTAGGCGGGCAGGGTGGCGATGATGTCCGGGATGGACGTGACGTTCAGATTCTTGGGGCCCGACGAGGGTACCGTGCTGACGACCGCTATCGAAGCGGCTTATGGTCAAAGTTATGACGTGCGGTGGGTCTACGACCCGGTCGAGGTCGCGGCTCGGCTGGGCGCCGGAACCTACGTCTCCTGCATCGCCGAAAGCCCCGCAGGCGAGCTGCTTTGCCACATCGGGATGAGCCTCGCCGCCGCGGGCGACGCGGTCGCCCACTCGGGCCAGGCGGTCACCCTGCCGGCCGCGCGTGGGCAGCACCTCTTCACCCGCACCAAGCGCCACCTGATGGAGTGGGCGCGGGAGCGGGGACTGGCCGGGATGTACAGCGAGGCGACCGCCGCCCACCCCTACAGCCAGAAGGCGAACATCGACCTCGGCGCCCACGAGACGGGGTTCCTCCTCGGTTGGATTCCGGCCACCGTCAGCAACGACGCCGCCGGAGAACGGCGCGGCCGCCAGTCGGCGGCGCTCTTCTACACGAAGCTGAACGACGGGCACGAGCGCAGCGTCTACGCGCCCGAGCGCCACCGCGCGGTCGTGGCCCGCACGATCGAGCTCTGCGAGCTGCGGGGCACGCTTGCCGAGCCTCCCGCCGGGTGCGGCCTGCCCGCGCGGACCGAGCTCCACGTCGAGGTCGACCGCGACCACAACCTGGCGCTGCTGACCGTGCTCGCGCCGGGTGCGGACCTGGAGGCGGCGATCGGCGCCGAGCGACACCACCTCTTCCACCGCGAGAACCTCGACGCGATCTACGTCGACCTGCCGCTCGAGCGGCCGGCGACGGCTCTGCTGGCCGGCCACCTCGAGCGACTCGGAGTCTCCTACGCCGGCGTCTTCCCGAACCACCGCACCGACGGGGACGTGCTGCGGATGCAGTCGCTGCACCGGGTCCGAGTCAAGGCCGACGACGTTGCCGTCGCCTCGGACCACGGGCGCGAGCTGCTCGACTACGTCCTCGCGGACCTCCCGCAGGCCGCCTAGGCGGCCACCTCGCGGGACGCGAGGTGCGCCCCGACCTTGCGCTTGACCCGCTGCAGAGCGTTGTCCACGGTCTTGGTGTCGCACTCGAGGCGCTCGGCGATCAGCTCGTAGGAGTGGCCATCGAGGTAGAGCGAGAGCACCCGGCTCTCCAATTCGGACAGCACCCCGGAGACGCCGGAGAGGCAGGAGACGAGGCTCGCCAGCTCTTCGGTCGCGATCACCTGGTTGACCGGGTCGTGGACGCTGGGCCCCGGCAGGATCTCGTCGAGGGTGGTCTCCGAGTCGCCCGCCGCGGCCGGCGTCTGGCTGAAGGAGACGTACTGGTTCAGCGGCGTGTGCTTGTTGCGGGTCGCCGTCTTCACCGCGGTGATGATCTGGCGGGTGATGCAGAGCTCGGCGAAGTTGCGGAAGCTCGACTCGCGGTCGGTTCGGTAGTCGCGGATCGCCTTGTAGAGGCCGAGCAGGCCCTCCTGGATCAGGTCGTCGGACTCGCCGCCGAGGAGGAAGTACGAGGACGCCTTGAGACGGACGAAGCCGCGGTAGCGGCGCACGATCGCGTCGTAGGCGTCGGGCCGCCCATCCTTGGCGAGGGCGACGAGGTAATGATCATCAAGCTCAACTTGAGGGTTAGTGTTGGGGGGACGGCGGCTGGCCGGAGCGACCGGAGCCGGCAATTCCTGCGTAGGCGACGATAGTGCCACAGATCCTTCTCCTTGCTGAAGGGTCGTGGCGCCACTTACCTCCCCAGAGGCGCCCTATTCACCGGGCTGACCTCAAGCTGAGGTTCACCCTTATTGCGCCGCAGTCTTACGGCACCGCAGAGTTCTGTCAACCCCAAAGTGCGACTTTTTGCAACCGCCGTTGCATTTGCAGGGGTCAGCCCCGCTGGCGCAGGGCCTCGAAAAGCAGGGCGGTGGCGGCGGCAGAAACGTTCAGGGACTCGATCCTGCCTCGCCTCGGAAGCGAAACGAGGCCGTCGCAGGCGGCCGCGACGCGCGGGCGGAGGCCCTTGCCCTCCCCCCCGAGGACGATCACGGTGGAGCCGGTCAGGTCGGTGGACCACGGCGCCTGGTCGGCCTCCGCGTCGGCGCCCCAGATCCAGAACCCCGCCTCCTTCGCCGCGCCGAGCCAGTCGGCGAGGTTGCGGACGTGGGCGACCTCGAGGTGCTCGACGGCGCCGGCCGAGGTCTTACAGACGACCGGGGTAACCGCGGCCGCCCGCCGCTCGGGGACGACCACCCCGGCCGCGCCGGCGAACTCCGCCGAGCGGCAGACGGCGCCGAGGTTGCGCGGATCCTGGACCTGGTCGAGGGCGACCAGCAGCGATCCCTCCCGCAGCATCCCGACTGCGTCCCCGTACGGGTACGGATCGACCTCGGCGACCACGCCCTGATGATCGGGCGAGCCGCAGAGCCGCTCGAGCTCCCCCGCCGAGGTCTCCGGCGCGCGCCAAACCCGGTGCACCCGCCGCCGCCCCCGCTCGGCCTCGGCAACCGGGTTGCGCCCGTAGACGAACTGGTTCGCCATCTAAGACTTCGGGACGAGGCTGGGGCCGTCAGCAGAATCGCGCACCGTCCACCCGATCTCGGCCAGCTCGTCCCGAATCTCGTCGGCGCGCGCGAAGTCCTTGGCGGCCCGAGCCTGCTCGCGCTCCTCCATCAACTTCTGAGCCCGCTCGTCGCCCTCGGCACCCTTTTCCGGCTGGGTAAGGGTGCTGAGGCCGACGAGCTCCAGCATCTCCGCAAGCGCAGTAGCCGCGGCGGCCGAATCGACCTCTCCCCGATTCGCTTCCCCCACGAGCTCGAAAACCTCGGCGAGAGCCTTCGGCGTATTGAAGTCATCGGCCAACGCATCCCTGAAAGCGGCCAGTCGGGAGGCCGGGGGGGTGTCCGACGAACCCTCCCCATTTTGTGAGGAGGACACCCCCCCGGCCTCCCCCTCAACGACCACTGGGTTCTCCCGGAAGAAGTTCCGCAACCGCTCGACCCGGGCCGCTGCTTCCTCCATCTGCCCCTCCCCGAAAGCAAGCGGCTGGCGGTAATGCCCCGAGATCAGGTAGGCGACAACCGCCTCGCGTCCATAGGCGTCGAGCGCCGTGGAGAGCTGGAAGATGTTGCCCTCCGATTTCGACATCTTCGCCGCGTCGGTCTCGATCATCCCGTTGTGCATCCAGATCCGGGCAAAGGGGCGGCCGGCGCCCTCGGACTGGGCGATCTCGTTCTCGTGGTGAGGAAAGACGAGGTCGGAGCCGCCGCCGTGGACCGCGAAGCTCGCGCCCAGCTCCCGCTCGGCCATCACCGAGCACTCGATGTGCCAGGCGGGGCGACCGGAGCCCCAGGGCGAGTCCCAACTGGTGTCCTCGTCGGGCTTGTGCGCCTTCCAGAGGGCGAAGTCGAGCCGGTCCTCCTTCAGCGAGGCCGAGCCGGCGTCCTCGCCCTGGTCCATGTCCTCCGGGCGGCGGTTGGAGAGCTTGCCGTAATCCTCGAAGCTCCGCACCCGGTAGTAGACGTCGCCGCCGGACTCATAAGCGTGGCCGTTCGCGACCAGCTCGGCGATCAGCGCGACGATCCCGTCGACCGTCTCGCTCGCCAGCGGCTCCGCGTCCGGGCGGCCGACGCCGAGCCGGTCGGTGTCCTCGACATAGGCCGCGGTCATCTCCCGCGCGAACTCCTCCGAGCCCTTGCCGGCCGCGCGGGCGGCGACGTAGATCTTGTCGTTGATGTCGGTGACGTTGACGACCAGCTTCGGCCGGTAGCCCTCCGAGCGGAGGAAGCGGGCGAACAGCGAGAAGACGACGAACGGCCGCGCGTTGCCGATGTGGATGCGGCTGTACACCGTAGGACCGCAGGCGTAGATCCCGACCTCCGAGCCGGGCTCCGGCGAGCGCAGCTCGCTGCTGAGCGTGTCCCTGATCCTCACCTCGCGCATTGCGCAGGCGAGGTTAGATCAAAAAGTGCGGTAGCCGGCGGTCGATGCCTTGGACTCGCCGCCGCGCAGCCAGGCCGGGGCGATCTCCTCAGCCGCCGCCTGCGCCTCGCGCCGGGCCTTGCCGACGCTGGCCTTGATCTCGTCTTCGGTCGCCTCGCGAACCCGCTCCTCGCGCTTCTGCGCCTGGACGCGGATTCGGTCGGACTCGACCCGAAGCTGGTCCTCGGCGCGAGCTCGGGCGGCTTCCTCGGCCTCCCTTTCCACCTTCTCGAGCATCTGCCTGATGCTCTCCTCGGCTTCGCGGCGGACGTCCTCGGTGCCGGCCATCACCCGCTTCTCGATCTCGGTCTCGAGCCGCACCGCCGCCTCGTGCGACTCGGCCGCCGCGGCTTCGGCTTCGGCGGCGCGCTGCTCGGCGGCGGCGATCCGCTTGTCGGCCTCGGCCTGTATCTGCTGCCGCGCCGCCTCGAGCTTGACCTCATGCTCGATCGCGGCCGCCCTCTGGGCCCCGGCGACGGCTTCGTCGGCCCTGGCCTCGGCCTCGGCGACAGCGCTCTCGGCCGCGGCCTTCGCCTCTGCCGCCGACCGCTCGGCGGCAGAACGGGCCTCCGAGGTCTTGGCGACGATCGCCTCGCGCTCGGCCTGCGAGTTCCGCTGCAGCTCCTCGAAGGATCGCTCGGCCCGGTCGCGGGCGGCCTCCGCCGCCGCGGCGCGGGCGTCGGCCTCGGTCCGCGCCTTGCGCTCGGCGGCGATCCGCTCGCGTGCTTCGGAGGTCACCTTGCGAAGCGTCAGCATCGCCCCCTCCTTGACCTGGCCCCTGACGGCCTCAGTCCGCGCTTCGGCTGCCGCGACCCGCTCCTCGCTGACCTTCACCCACTCGAGCGCCTGATCGGCGACCCCACGCATAGCCCGCGTCGCCTCACCGACCTGCTGCAAATGCCTAACCGCCTCGCCCATTCCGCGCAAACCTACTACCAGCGCCGGAACCCAACCCGCCCTCCAACCAAAGCCCCCGCAATTTGCGCCCCCTCAGCGGCCAGCAGGAGGGGCGGGTGTGTCCTCCCCAGACACTCAACATCGAGCCATAGCGAGATGTGTCTGGGGAGGACACACCCGCCCCTCCCCCACACCAGCCCCCTCTAAGCCGAAGTCTCCTTATCGCGAGCCCGAAGATCCTTCTTCAAGACCTTCCCAGTCGCATTCCGAGGCAGCTCCTCGAGGAACTCGATCTCACGCGGGCTCTTGTAGGAGGCGAGGTTCGCCTTCACGTGCGCGGTCAGGTCCTGAACCGAGACCTCGACCCCGCCGCGGACGACGACGAACGCCTTCAGCCGCTGCCCGAACTCGTCGTCCTCGACCCCGATCACCGCCACCTCCTCGACCGCCTCGTGGTCGGCGAGCAGGTCCTCGACCTCGCGCGGGAAGACGTTCTCGCCGCCGGAGACGATCATCTCGTCGTCGCGGCCGTCGATGAAGAGGCGGCCGTCGGCATCGAAGTGGCCGACGTCCCCGCTCGAGTAGAGCCCGTCGATGATCTCCTTGCCGCCGCCGCCGGTGTAGCCCTCGAAGGCCATCTCGTTGCCGACGAAGATGCGGCCGACCTCGCCCTGCGGGACCTCCCTGCCAGCCTCGTCGTAGAGGCAGATCTTCGTCCCCCGCGGGGCCTTCCCGGCGGTGCCGGGCGCGGCGCGCAGGTCCTCCGGCGTGGCGACCGTCGCGTAGGCGACCTCGGTCGAGCCGTAGAGGTTGTAGACGTTGTCGCCGAAGCGGTCCATCCACTCTATCGCCAGCTCGCCCGGCAAGGCCGAGCCGGAGAGCGAGGTGATCTGCAGCGAGGGCAGGTCGTACCGGGCGAGCACCTCGTCCGGCAGGGTGAGGATCCGCTGGATCATCACCGGCACTGCGGCGAGGACGTCGGCACGGCTCTGCTCGACCGCCTTCAGCGTCTCCTCGGGGTCGAAGCGGCGCCGCAACACCATCGTCGCGCCGGTCGGCAGGCTCATCACGAAGTGGAAGAAGCCCCAGGAGTGGAAGAGCGGGGCGGCGATCATCATCGTCATCCCGGAGCGGAAGGGGATCTTGTCGATCAGCGAGGCGATCGCCATCAGCCCGTCGGGGCTGGAGCGCTGGGCCCCCTTCGGGGTGCCGGTGGTGCCCGAGGTGAGGATCACGAATTTCGGCTTGTCCGGCGGCGGCTTGTGGTCGGACTCGTCGCCGCCGACGATCAGGCTCTCCAGGGTCGGCTCCGCCGCGGTCTCGCCGTCGCACCAGCCGACGATCCGCGTCACCGAGTCGTCGACGCCGGAGAGCAGGTCGCCGAACTCCTCGTCGTAGACGAGCGCCTTCGGGCCCTCGCGGCGGGTCACCTCGACCAGCTGCGGGCCGGCGAACATCGTGTTCAGGTACAGGGCGCTGGCGCCGAGCTTGGCCGCAGCCAGGGTCGCCTCGACGAAGCCGCGGTGGTTGCGGCACATGATCCCGACCCCGTCGCCGGGAGCGATGCCCATGTCGGCGAAGGAGCGGGCGAGCGCGTTGGTGCGGCGGTGCAAGCGCTCCCAGCTGAGGGCGCCGCGTTCGTCGACGATCGCCAGCTCGTGCGGATGGTGGATCGCCGCGGTCGTTACACCGAGGGCCGGGGAGGCTCCCCAGCGGAGGAAGGCGCTGCCGATCTTCAGCGCCTTGTCGGGACGCATCGGGGCGACGATCCCGGCCTCGCGCAGGACCTTCACCTCGAAGATCGAGTCGGAGATCGAGGCCTTCAGGCCCGCCGCGCTCAGTTTCGCGTCCGCCATCCCGTCGCGAACCCTATTCGGTCTCGACGCTCGCCACGGCCATGCAGGCGATCCCCTCGCCGCGGCCGACGAAGCCCATGCCCTCGTTGCTCGTCGCCTTGACGCTGACCCGGGCGGAGGTGGCCTCGCCGAGTGTTCGCTCCATCTCCGCCTTGTAGGGGCCCAGTCGCGGCTGCTCGCAGATCAGGGTCGCGTCGATGTTGACGATCGGTCCGGCGATCGTGCCCACCACGGTGCGCAGCAGGTCGATCGAGTCGGCGTCCTTCCAGCGGGGGTCGTCGTCAGGGAACATCGTGCCGATGTCGCCGCCGCCGGCGGCGCCCAGCAGGGCGTCGATCACCGCGTGGGTGTGGACGTCGGGGTCGGTGTGGCCGTCGAGCCCCTGCTGGTGCTCGATCTCGACCCCGCCGAGGACGCGGCGGCGCCCCGGCGCGAAGCGGTGGCTGTCGTAGCCGAGCCCGACCATGCTCAGGCGACGCGTGCGCCGAGCGGGGCCAAGCTCCGCCGGCGCTGCTCGAAGACGCATATCTCGTCTATTCCCAGTTCGCCGAGAAAGTCGACCGCGAGGTCGTATTCGAAGCCGACCTGCTCGGGCAGATGGGCGTCGGAGGAGAGGGCGAAGGAGGCGCCCGCCTCGACGCAGAGCTCGGCGAACTCGCGCGAGGGGTACAGCTCCCCGACCGGCTTGCGCAGGCCCGCGGTGGAGATCTCGACCGCGATCCCGCTCTCGGCGATCGCCTCCACCGCCGGCTCGTAGAAGGCGCGCAGGTCGCGATCGGGCAGCGGCCGGGACCGGCCCCAGACCTTGACCAGGTCGGGGTGGGCGAGGATGTCGTAGAGGCCCGAGCGGGCGCAGGCGGCGAGCGCCTCGAAGTAGCGCCGCCAGATCTCGTCGGCGTCGCCGTCCCCATCCCAGACGTCGAAGCCGTCGTGGTCGACCGCCGCGTCGCCCTCGCCGACGAAGTGGACCGAGCCGACCACGTAATCGAAGTCGCGGGCGTCGAGCAGCTCGGCGATCCGCTCCTCGGCGCCGGGCACGTAGTCGCACTCGACCCCCAGCCGCAGCGGCGTGCCGCGGACGAACTCGCAGTAGGCGTCGATGTCGTCGCGGGCGTTCTCGACCCAGAGCGGATGGGTCCAGAGGTCGAGCGCCTGACGAAAGCGGTAGACGTGCTCGGAGACGCCCAGCTCCTCGATCCCGGCGGCCTCGGCCGCGGCCAGGTAGCGCTGGACGTTCTCGGCCGTGAAGTAGCGCTCGAAGGTGGTCCCGTCCTCATCCGGGCGCAGGTGCAGGTGGTAGTCGGTCAGCATGAAAGCGAGCATAGACTTCGCGCCGAATGCGCCGTCAGCTCCTGCTCCTCCTCCTGGCCTTCGCCGGCGGCACCGCGATCGCCCTGCTGGCCGGGGCGAAGAACCTCGGCACGGCGATGGGCATCGGCCAGCTCTGCTTCGCCGCGATGCTGGTCTTCGTCCTGCTGCGCGATTAGTCGGGCCGGGCGCCGCGCTCGACGAGGAGCTGCTCGGCGACGCGCAGGTCGAGCGGTGTCGTCACCTTCAGGTTCGGCTCGGCGACCGGGTGGATGAGGACGATGCCGCCGCTCCACTCGACGACCGTCGCCTCGTCCGTCGCCTCGTCCGGCCGCTCCGCAGCCGCAAGTGCCGCGCGCAGGGCGTCGGTGCGAAAGACCTGCGGCGTCTGCGCCGCCCACAGTCGCGAGCGGTCCTCGGTGCTTTCGATCTTCAGCTGTTCCTTTTCGTTGCTATCCGACGATAAGGAACGGACGGATGCGCGCTTGATCGTGTCGGTGACCGGAGCGGCGGCGATCACGGCGGCGGCGTCGGGATTCGCGTCGAGGTCGGCGACCAGCGCCCCGACCAGCGCCGGCGTCACCAGCGGCCGGGCGGCGTCGTGGATCGCGACGTACTCGGTCTCGACCGCCTCCAGGGCGTTGGCGACCGACTGGGTCCGGGTGGCGCCGCCGGAGACGACGGCGAGATCGTCGCCGTCGAGGTCGCCGCCATGGCCGGGCGGCGCGGCGACGACGATCGAGCCCACGCGGTCGCAAACCCTGAAGGCGTCGATCGACCACTCGATCATCGGCTTCCCGGCGACCGGCACGAAGGCCTTCGGGCCACCGGCTCCGAGGCGCTCCCCGGAGCCGGCGGCCGCGACGACCGCGGTTACTGCACTACGCGGTGGCAGTGGCGGCGTAACGCTCCTCGAGGAGCGAGTCGAGGTATTCCTCGGCGCCGTCCTCGTCTTTGTCGAGCGCGTACATGAACTCCGAGGCGAGGATCTTCTTCGCCCGGGTGTACATCTGCTTCTCGCCCGTGGAGAGGCCCTTTTCCATCTCGCGGATGGCGAGGTTGCGGACCACCTCGGCCAGCTCGAAGACGTCGCCGGTCTTGATCTTCTCGCGGTTGTACTTGAAGCGCCGGTTCCAGTTCTTCGGCATCTCCGAGACGTCGTCGGTGAGGACGTTTGTGACCTTCTTGATTTCCTCCTCGTCGATGACTCGCCGCAGGCCGGCTTTCCCGGCGTTTTCGCAGGGCACCATCACCGTCAGCTCGTTGTGGAGGATCTTGATCGTGAGGTACTCGCGTTCCTCCCCCATCAGCTCGCGGGTCTCTTTGGTCATCACCAGGCCCGCGCCGTGATGCGGGTAGACGACCTTGTCGCCCTCCTCGAAGTCGCAGACGTATTCCACGTCCTCGAAGACAGCCTCCACGGTGGCCTCGTCTAGCTCGGAAATCGGTGACTCCTTTCGTTTTCGACGGCGAGGTGGCCGTCAGCTCTGCAAGTACCGGTCGACCAGATCGACCTCTTGGAGCCGGCGCAGGCCCTCGCGGATGTCCTTGGCTCTGGCGGAGCCGACTCCGTCGACGGCGGCGAGGTCGGCATCGGAGGCCGCGAGGACCTCCTCCAACCCGCCCAGCTCGTGGGTGATCTTCTGGACGACAAGCTTGGGGATCCGCGGCACCCGGCCCAGCACGCGATAGCCGCGGGGGCCGACCGGGAAGTCCAGGGTGTTGATCTTGCGGTCGAAGCCGAGCAGCTCGGCGAGGCGACCGAAGTCGAGCACGTCCTGGTGGGGCATCCGCCCCAGCGCCTGCAGCACCGCGGTCAGGTTCGCCTCGGAGTCTTCGACGCTGTAGTCGCGGATCAGTGCGGTCTTGTCGGCGGCGACGCCGACCATCGTCTCCTCCAGCTGCATCTCGATCAGCCTGCCCTCGGTGCCGAGCTCGACGATGTAGCGCTCGACCTCGACCGCCATCCGCGTCACCAGCTCGGCGCGCTGGAGGACGGAGAGGGCGTCGTGGAGGACGACGCCGCCGTCGAACTCGAGCTGGGTCAGCCGGGCCGAGACCTGGTCGAGACGCTGGCGGTACTTCTCGAGCGTCGCCAGGCCCTGGTTCGCTTTCGCCAGCACCGCGGGGATGTCCTGGAGGATGTACTTCGTCCCCTCGACGTAGAGGGAGACGACGTCGCGGCGCTGGGAGATCGCGATCACCAGCGCCGTCGTCTGTTTCGAGACGCGCTCGGCGGTGCGATGCCGGGTGCCGGTCTCCGAGCTGAGGATCGTCGGGTCCGGCATCAGCTGGACGTTGGCCCAGGCGATCTTCGTCGCCTCGCCGTTGAGGACGATGGCCCCGTCCATCTTCGCCACCTGGTAGAGCATTGCCGGCGTGTAGTCGACGTCGAGCTTGATCCCGCCCGAGAGCAGGTGGGAGATGTCGTCGAGGTCGCCGACGACCAGCAGCCCGCCCGTCCGCGAGTGGACGATGTTGTCGATCCCCTCCCGCAGGGCACCGCCGGGGGCGACGACGTCGAGAGCTCTTAGAAGTCGGGGATCCTGGCGTTCAGACAACTCTTGAAGCTCATCCCCAGACAAATCAGGCATCGCTTAAGAGGATGGCAGAAAGGGCTCTGGAATGCGGCTTGCTCGATTCCTAGTGGACAGGTCGGAATTACCTTTGTCAAGGCGACCTAAAGATGGAAGCGCCGATGGTGCATTCGGTGCTGGGGCTCCCAGGGTGACGGATCGCCCGTCTCGCGCACGTAGGACCAGGTGAGACCGACGCCGATCGCGCAGAGGACGACCGCGACCCAGGTCGAGCCGGCAATCGAGGAGGCGAACGAGTGGCCGTCGCCGAGCAGGGCGTGGAAGACGGCGCCGGTGGCGGCGAGGGCGACGGCGCCGGCGAGGACGCGGTCCATCGCCAGCACGCCGGAGGCGATCCCGACCTTCTCCCGCGGCATCGCCGCCATCGCCGCGGTCGACATCGGCGCGTAGACGAGGCCGAGGGCGATCCCGAAGAGCAGGTAGCCGGCGAGGATCAGGCCATATGGGCTGTCCGCCCCGACCGGGTGAGGACGAGCAGGCCGGCGGTGCCGAGGGTCATCCCGGTCGTCATCAGGCGCCGGGCGCCGAAGCGGGCGATCAGGCGGCCCGAGAACGGCGAGATGAAGATCATCGGCACCGTCACCGGCAGGATCATCAGCCCGCTGAGGACCGGCGAATGGCCGCGGACGTCCTGCAGGTACTGGGGCTGGAAGAACATCACCGCCCAGTAGGCGCCGACCAGCGCGAAGGCGGCGGCGCTGGCGCCGAAGTAGGGGCCGTTGCGGAAGAGGGCGAAGTCGACGATCGGCTCACGCGCCCGGTGCTCGACGATCCAGAACCCGGCGAGCAGGACAAGGGCGGCGAGCGCCAGCCCGAGGACGGGCCCCGCGCCCCACGCCTGCGATTGCACGAGGGCGAGGACGCCGGCGGTGACGCCGGTGCTGAGGAGCGCCAGGCCGGCCCAGTCGATCCGGGTTCCAGCTCCCGGGTCGGTCGACTCCGGCGCCGCCGCGAGGGTGATCGCGAAGCCGAGGGCGAGGACCGGCAGGTTCATCCAGAAGATCACCCGCCAGTCGAGTTCGATCAACAGGCCGCCCGCGAGCGGGCCGATCGCCAGCGCCACGGCCGAGACCGCGGCCCAGATTCCGAGCGCCCGCGGCTGCTCCTCGGCGGGGAAGACGTTGCAGACGAGCGCCAGCGAGAGCGTCAGCATCGGCGCCGCCCCGGCTCCCTGCAGGATGCGGCCGAGGATCAGCGCGTCCTGGCTGCCGGCGGCGCCCGAGACGACCGAGCCGACGGCGAAGAGGACGAGTCCGGCGAGGAAGACCCGCTTGCGCCCGAACATGTCGCCGAGCCGGCCGGCGGTGACGACCAGCACCGCAATCGTCAGCAGGTAGCCGTTCATCACCCACTGGAGCCCCTCGGGCGTGGCGTCGACGTCGTGCCGGATCTGCGGCAGCGCCAGGGCGACCACGGTCGAGTCCAGCATCAGCACGAAGAGCCCCCCACAGGCCCCCGCCAGGGTCCACCACTTCCGGTTCACGGCGGCGACGCTATCGCCGCCCGCGGCGAAACCGCGGGATCAGTGGGTCGCGACGAGGTCTCGGGCGGGGTCGATGCCCCAACGGGCGCCGACCTCAGTCAGGTCGTCGGTGAGGGGCCAGCGGTCGGGGCGTTCCTCGCCCTCGTGTTCGGGGCTGGCGCCCTTCAGGGTCATGCAGTTGGCGTTGTCGCCGATCGCGCGGATCTCCTCGACGTCCTCGGCGGTGAGCCGCTGCTCGGCCGGCAGGTGCGCGAGTTCCACCCGCTTGGCCTCGATCGGGCAGGCCTCGGGGCCGATCTCCTGGATCAGCGTCGGCGCCACGGACTCCACCGCCGGGTGGGCGAGGTTCCACTGGCAGGCGAGCTGGATCGGGGTCAGCCTCGCCCGTTCGGCGATCGGCATCAGCCGCTCGATCCTCTCGACGCCCGCCTCGATCCAGCCCTCGGGCCGGAACTTGCGATGGTCGCGCTCGGCCAACTCCATCCCCGGGCGCAGGTCGCCCCAGAACAGGCCGCCGTAGTCGACCACCCGGGTCAGCACCTTGACGTCGTGCCGCGCCGCCGCATCGAGGCAGAGCTCGCCGGGCCAGGGCTCGAGCGGGTTGAGGATGACCATCGCCCAGTCGATCCGCTCGCCGAAGCGCTCGAGGCAGGCGATCAGGTCGAGGGTGAAGCCGTTGGCGGGCCCGGGCGCGACGCCGATCCGCGCCGTCAGCCCCGCTTCGCGCAGCGCCGCCATCCCGTCCCAGACGACCTCGCTCGAGTAGCCGATGCGGTCGGGGTTGTGGAGCAGCAGCAGGTCGAAGGAGTCGGCGCCGATCCGCTCCAGGCTCCTCTCGGTCGCCATCCGCAGGTAGCCCGCGTACTCGCCGGGGCCCCGCAACCGCGGGTCGGTGAAGCGCGGAAACCCTTTCGGCCCTTCCCGCTCGCCCTCGTAGAAGTCGTGCCCGACCGCGCCGATCAGGCTGTAGTCCTCGCGCGGCACGCCGTCGAGCGCCCGTCCAAGCACCCGATCGGCCTCGCCCTGCCCGTAGGCATCGGCGGTGAGGAGGGTGTCGATCCCGCCTCCCGGTCGCAGCTGCGCCTCCAGCCGCTCCTCCTCGATCGCTTCCCCGAAGTGGAGGAACCGCCCTCCGCTCCAGGTGCCGATCGCGGCCCGGCCCGGCTCTCTCACGCTGCGTCTCCGCTCAGGACTCGACGTCGGGGGCGGCGTCGGTGCCCTCGTCCTCGGGGCCAGACTCGCCGTCGTCGTCCTTCTTCGCTGCCCCGACGCCGACCTTCTCGCGCTTGGGCTCCTCCGGCGGCTTCGCCTTCGGCTTCTTCGGAGCGATGATCTCGAGGTCGAGCGGTTTGTCTTCCTCGTCGCCCGCCTCGTTGCGGGAGACCATCACGGTCGAGCCGGAGACCATCTCGCCCTGGCGCAGGACTTCGTCGGCCAGCGGGTCCTCGACGTAGCGCTGGATCGCGCGGCGCAGCGGACGGGCGCCCATCGAGGGATCCCAGCCTTTGTCGACCAGCAGTTCCTTCGCCTCGTCGGTCAGCTCGAGCTGCAGTTCGTGCTCGGCGACCTGGACGCGAACCCGGTTGATCATCAGGTCGATGATCTCTTTGACCTCGTCCTTGGCGAGCTTGTGGAAGACGATGACCTCGTCGATCCGGTTGAGGAACTCGGGCCGGAAGACTTTTTTCAGGTCGCTCATGATCCGGTTCTTCATGTCGCCGTAGGACATGCCGGTCTCGTCGGCGACGGTGAACCCGATCGAGGTGTTCTTCGAGATCTCCGAGGCGCCGATGTTCGAGGTCATGATCACGATCGCGTTGCGGAAGTCCACGGTGCGACCCTGGGCGTCGGTGAGGCGCCCGTCCTCGAGGATCTGCAGGAGGATGTTGAAGACGTCCGGGTGCGCCTTCTCGATCTCGTCGAGCAGCAGCACCGAGTAGGGCTTGCGGCGCACGGCCTCGGTCAGCTGGCCGCCCTCGTCATAGCCGATGTAGCCGGGAGGAGAGCCGACCAGACGACTGACGGCGTGCTTCTCCATGTACTCGGACATGTCGATCCGGATCATCGCCTCCTCGTCGCCGAAGAGGAAGTCGGCGAGGGTGCGGGCGAGCTCGGTCTTGCCGACCCCGGAGGGGCCGAGGAAGATGAACGAGCCGGCCGGGCGCTTGGGATCCTTGATCCCGGCGCGGGAGCGGCGGATCGCTTTCGAGACGGCGGTGATCGCGACCTCCTGGCCGATCACCCGCTTGTGGAGTTCCTCCTCCATGCGGATCAGTTTCTTGGTCTCGGCCTCGGTCAGTTTGAAGACCGGGATCCCGGTCCACATCGAGACGATGTCGGCGATCTCCTCTTCGCCCACCTCGGGCCGCTCGCCGTTCTCGCCCTCGGCCCACTCGTCTTCGAGCTGGCGCTTTTTCGTCGTCAGCTGGCGCTCGGTGTCGCGCAGGTTGGCGGCCTTTTCGAACTCCTGGGCCTCGATCGCGGCCTCCTTCTCGCGCCGCGTCTTCTCGATTTCCTCCTCGAGCTCGCGGTAGACCGGCGGCGAGCTCATCGACTTGATGCGCATCCGCGAGCCCGCCTCGTCGATCAGGTCGATCGCCTTGTCGGGCAGGAAGCGGTCGGAGATGTAGCGGTCGGCGAGCTCGGCAGCAGCTGCCAAGGCCTCGTCGTTGATCGTCACCCGGTGGT
>DASTBO010000130.1:0-2916 GCA_035712025.1 Solirubrobacterales bacterium | reverse complement strand
AGGTTCGCGAGCTGCCCTGCGACGTCTCCTTTCGCCACTGCCCGGAGACCGAGTGGGAGATCGGCTCGGCGCGGATCCGTGCCGGCTCGGTGACGCACCGCGGCCCGACCCTCGGCTACCGGATCGACGACGGCGGCAGCTCCCTCGCCTACATCCCCGATCACGAGCCGGCGCGCCTACACATCCTCCTCACCCACCTCCATCTCGATCACATCCAGGGCCTCGTCTTCTTCGCCCCCGCCTTCCGGCCGCAGACCGAGATCGTGATCTGGGGGCCCGCCTCGCCGGAGGCCTCGCTGCGCGATCGGATCGCCCGCTACATCTCCGCCCCGCTCTCGCCGGTCGAGGTTCGCGAGCTGCCCTGCGACGTCTCCTTCCGCCACTGCCCGGAGAGCGAGTGGGAGATCGGCTCGGCCCGGATCCGCTCGGCCTCGGTCTCGCACCGCGGGCCGACCCTCGGCTACCGGATCGACGACGGCGACTCCTCCCTCGCCTACATCCCCGACCACGAGCCGGCGCTCGGGGCCGATCTCGACCAGCTCGAGGAGGACTGGATCTCCGGCTTCGCCCTCGCCCGCGACGCCTCGCTGCTGATCCACGACGGCCAATACACCGACGCCGAGTACCCCCAGCACGTCGGCTGGGGCCACTCGGCGATCTCGCACGCGCTCAGCTTCGCGCGGCGGACCGGCGCTGACCGCACCGTCCTCTTCCACCACGACCCGATGCACTCCGACGATCAGCTCGACGAGCTGGGGCGCGAAGCGCGCGATCGCTGGATCGGGTTCGGCGGCGACCCGGCGCGGATCGAGCTGGGGGCGGAGCGGGCCGCCTACGAGTTGCCAGCCCGCGCTCCGGGCGCTCTAGTCTGAGGGGCGTGTCCCCGGCCGAGCGGATCGAGGCAGCCGCCGAGCGCTCGCCGCTCGTGCGCTCGGCCCTGGCGAAGGCGCGCGAGGCGCACGCGGGGCAGGTCCGCAACGGCTCCGGCGGCATGCCCTACGTCGAACATCCCGTCGCGGTGGCGGCGCTCCTCGACGAGCACGGCTACGACGAGGCGGTGCTGGCGGCGGCGCTGCTCCACGACGTCGTCGAGGACTCCGAGACCACGCTCGAGCAGCTGCGCGAGCCATTCGGCGACGAGGTCGCCGGCATCGTCGGGGCGCTGACCGACGACGAATCGATCGATCCCTATCGCCAGCGCAAGGCCGAGCACCGCGAACGGGTGGCGGCGGCCGCCGACGGCGCCCACGCGATCTACGGCGCCGACAAGCTGACCAACGTCAGGACCCTGCGCGCCGCCTACGAAGACGAGGGCGACGCGGTCCGCGAGGAATTCAAGGTCCCGATCGAGCTGAAGACCGAGATCTGGGAAGCCGACCTGGAGCTGCTGCGCGAGAAGGCGCCGGAGGTGCCCTTCCTCGACGAGCTCGAGGCGGAGCTCACTCGCTTTCGGGCTTGCCTAGAGGCTCCTGCCCCGCCGAGAGCCTGAGCCGCCGCTGCAGCGGCATCCCGAACCAGAAGAAGCCGAAGACGAGGATCGTCGCCGCGGTCATCGCGACCGTCGCGGTGGTGCCGAAGAGGACGTCGGTGATCAACATGATCGCCCCGGTCATCGCCAGCGCCAGGAAGCCGAGGCCGATGATCGAGAAGCGGTTGGAGTAGTAGACGAGCCGGCGCTTCTGCTGGTAGCGGAAGGTGATCCGGTGGTAGGCGGTCGGCGAGATCAGCATCACCGCCGAGATCGCGGTGCAGATCAGGGTCCCGAAGTAGGCGCCCTTCTGGAACTCGGTGATCTTTTCGAAGCCCTGCTGGAACGGGACCGCAAGCAGGAAGGCGAAGAGGACCTGGACGCCGGGCAACGCCACCCGCAGCTCCTGCAGGAGCTCGGCCAGGTTGCGGTCGAGGCGTTCCTCCTCGGTCTCGTCGCGACCCGACTCGCGGTCGGTTTGATCCTTCCCCCGCGGGGTTCCGTTCTCCATTAGAAGACCTTATGCAAACCGGGACCGCAGTCGTGCTCTTCAACCGGGACCTCCGGGTGACGGATCACCCCGCCCTGTCCGCGGCGGCGAAGGCCGAGCGCACGGTGCCGCTCTTCGTCTTCGACGCGACGCTGCTCGGCTCCCGGTTCGCGGCGCCGAACCGGGTCGCCTTCATGCTCGAGGCGCTGCGCGACCTCGACGAGCGGCTGCGCCGCGCCGGCGGCCGACTCTTCCTGCGCCAGGGGGACCCGGTCCGCGAGGCGATCGCGGTGGCGCGCGAGTGCGGCGCGGGCGCGATCCACGTCAGCGCCGACTGGAGCGCCTACGCGCGGGCGCGGGAGGAGCGGCTGGCGCGGGCCTGCGCGGAGGAGCGGATCGAATTCACCGCGCACCCGGGGGTGACCGTGGTGCCGCCGGGGGCGGCGACGCCGGCCAGCGGCGATCACTTCAAGGTCTTCACCCCCTACTACCGCGCCTGGAGCGGGTTGCCGCGGCGGGAGCGGCACGGCGCCCCGCGCAAGCTCGAAGTGCCGTCGAGGCTGAAGGGGGGGCGGCTGCCGGCGGCCGGGTCCCTGATCGTCGGCACGCCCTCGCCGCGGCGGCTGCCGGGAGGCGAGACCGAGGGCCGCAAGCTGATGCGCTCCTGGCTGCGCGACGGCATCGGCGGCTACGAGGACCGCCACGACGACCTGCCCGGCGACGGCACCTCGCGGCTCAGCGCCTACATCCGCTGGGGCTGCGTCTCGCCGCTGGAGCTGGCGCGCGGCGCGGCTGACCGGCGCGGCGGCGCGGCCTTCGTCCGCCAGCTCTGCTGGCGCGACTTCCACCACCAGGTGCTGGCGGCGACGCCGTCGCTTCCCCGCCGCGACTACCGGCCGCGGCGCGACCGCTGGTCGCGCTCGAAGCGGGTGCTGGAGGCCTGGCAGGAGGGCCGCAC
>DASTBO010000129.1:0-5033 GCA_035712025.1 Solirubrobacterales bacterium | reverse complement strand
GACGATCGGGTCGCCGCCGATGCCGACGATCGAGGAGTTGCCGGTCCCGGCCTGCTTCAGCTCGTTGCCGATCTGGTAGGTCAGGGTGCCGCTCTTGGAGACGACGCCGATCGGGCCCGGGTCGAAGAACTGGGCCGGGATAATCCCGACGTTGGCCTTGCCGGGCGAGAGGATGCCGGGGCAGTTGGGGCCGATCAGGCGGACACCGGCCTCCTTCGCCTTCCAGTACGTGTTCAGCATGTCGAGGACGGGGATCCCCTCGGTGATCGCGATCACCGTCTCGACCCCGGACTCGATCGCCTCGTTTATCGCCGGCGCGGCGAAGCGGGCGGGGACGAAGATCATCGAGGTGTTGGCGCCGGCCTCGCCGACCGCCTCGGAGATCGTGTCGAAGACCGGCACGCCCTCGACGTCCTGGCCGCCCTTGCCGGGGGTGACGCCGGCGACGAGGTCGGTCCCGTAGGCCTTGTTGCGCAGGCCGTGGAAGGAACCCTCGCGGCCGGTCAGGCCGGAGACGGCGAGCTTCGTGCCCTCGTCGACGATGATGCTCACGAGGCGCTCCCGGCGAGCTCGACGACGCGGCGGGCGGCGTCCAGCATCGTCTTCTCCTGGTGCAGGTTGGGCAGGTCGGCGTCGGCGAGGATCTTCAGACCCTCCTCGGAGTTGGTCCCGTCGAGGCGGACGACCAGCGGCACGCCGAGGTCGATCTGCTGCGAGGCGGTGACGATCCCGTTGGCGATCTCGTCGCAGCGGGTGATGCCGCCGAAGATGTTGAAGAGGATCGCGGTCACCTTCGCGTCGCTCTTGATGACTTCCAGCGCGTTGACGATCGCCTCGGCTTTGGAGCCGCCGCCGGCGTCGAGGAAGTTGGCCGGGGCGCCGCCGGCCTGGGCGACGACGTCGAGGGTCGACATGCAGAGGCCGGCGCCGTTGGCGAGGATGCCGACGTTGCCGTCGAGTTTCACGTAGGTGAGGCCCTTCTCCTTCGCCATCTGCTCCTGCGGGTCGTCGACGGTGTCGGCGATCTCGGCCAGGTCCTGGTGGCGGAAGAGGGCGTTGCCGTCGATCGTCACCTTCGAGTCGAGGGCGACGACCTCGCGGCCGGCGGTGACGATCAGCGGGTTGACCTCGATCAGGTTCGCGTCCTCCTCGCGCGCCACCTCGGCCAGCTTCACGAGCGCGTCGGCGGCTTCGTCGAGCGCGTCCTCGGCGAGACCGGCGTCGGCGACGATCGAGCGCGCCGCGGCGGCGTCGAACTCGCGGGTCGGGTCGATGTGGCGCTTGACCAGCGCGTCGGGATCCTCGGCGGCGACCGCCTCGATGTCCATCCCGCCCCTGGCGGAGACCATCGCCAGCAGCTTCTTCTCGCCGCGGTCGAGGATCACCGAGGCGTAGTACTCCTCGGCGATGTCCGAGCCGCCCTCGATCCAGACCTGATCGACGCGGAAGGGACCCTCGCCGTGCGGACCGACGATGTCCATGCCGAGGATCGCGTCGGCGTACTCGCGCGCCTCCTCGGCGTTCTGGGCGATCTTGATCCCGCCCGCCTTGCCGCGGCCGCCGATCAGGACCTGGGCCTTGATCGCGCAGGGATAGCCGATCCGCTCCGCTGCGGCGACGGCGTCCTCGACCGTGTCGGCGACCTCGCCGCTGGGCACGGCGATTCCGTGCTTGGCGAACAGCTGCTTGCCCTGATACTCGAGGAGGTCCATAGGAGGGTGCGCCCAGGGGCGCGGCGGCGCAGACTACCGAATGGCATAATGCGCCGCCGCCATGCCCCTTCCCAGCCTCAAAAACATCAAATGGGTGACTACCGACTGCTACGGCACCCTCATCGACTGGGAGAAGGGCATCGTCGAGGCCTGCAAGAAAGAGGCGGCCAAAGACGGGTTCAGCTTCGAGGAGGGGCCGTTCCTCGAGCGCTTCATGGAAGTGCAGGCGGAGATCATGGCCGGCTCCTACGAGCTCTACGCCGAGGTGCTGCGCCGCACGATCGTCAAAGTGGCCGGCGAGATCGGCTGGGAGGTCGAGCCTTCGCGGGCGCAGTTCCTGCCCAACAGCGTCGCCTACTGGCTGCCCTTCCGCGAGGCCAACGCGGCGATGGACCGGCTCGGCAAGAAGTACGAGATCGGGATCATCTCCAACGTCGACGACAAACTTCTGGGGATCAGCCGCCGCCACCTGCGGACCGAACTCGACCTCGTCGTCACCGCCCAGCAGGTACGCAGCTACAAGCCCGACCCCGTCCACTTCAAAGAGTGCGCGCGGCGGATCGGCGGCAAGAAAGGCTGGCTCCACATCGGCTGCGACTACACGACCGACATCGCCCCGGTGCTGAAAATGAACGTGCCGGTGATCTGGGTCAACCGCCACGGCGAGAAGCTGGAAGGGCGCAAAGCCCCCAGCGCGACCGTGAAGAACTTCCGCGAAGCCGTGAAAAAGCTCGGCGCGTCCTGAGCGTCTTCTAGCTTTCAGGCCGCAACTCAGGCGCGAGGACCCGGTTTCGGGGGTACTTGCGGCTCTCGACCCACTGATGCAGACGTACGCTCGACAGACCAGCCCGTTGCCTGCCCGTGCCCGGGCCCGGTTTGGCATCGCGCTCGGGCTCTGCCTGCTCTTGGTGAGCCTGGTCGTCGTCGGCATGCAGAGCGCGCAGGCGGCGCAGACCTCGGCGCTGCAGAAGCCGAGCTTCGTCGTCATCCAGACCGACGACGAGACGCTCGACCAGCTCTACGACAGCCTCAACGTCGGCGGCATCGAAGTGCAGGCGATGCCCTACACGCTCTCGCTGATCGCCGGCCGCGGCATCACCTTCAACCGCTACTACGTCCCCTACCCCCTCTGCTGCCCCTCGCGGGTCAGCCTCCTGACCGGCCGCTACTCGCACAACAACAACGTGCGCGGCAACGTGCCGCCGAACGGCGGCTTCACCGGGTTCAAGGCGCGCGGCGCCTACACCCACAACCTCGCCACCTGGCTGCAGGGGGCCGGGTACAGGACGATCCACGTCGGCAAGTTCCTCAACGGCTACGGCGACGAACCGTTCGACGAAGGCAAAGACGTGCCGCCGGGGTGGAGCGCCTGGCACTCGGTCCTCAAGGCCGACACCAACCACTACTTCTACGGCTACACCCTGAACAACAACGGCGTGCTCGAGGGCCCCTACGGGGAATCCGGCAGCTGGGAGACGCGCGAATACGGCGAACGCGACGACTTCGGCTGCCCGACCGCGCCGCTGAACGGGAAACCGTGCCTCTACGCAACCGACGTCTTCACCCGGATCGCCTCCGAAGAGATTGCCGGGACCTCGCCCGAACAGCCCTTCTACCTGCAGCTCGACTACACCGCCCCGCACGGCGACTTCCGCCGCCCCGCGGGCCCGGAGCCGGCGACGCGCCACTACAACACCTTCGCCGGCGCGCCCTACCCGCACAGCCGCTCGCAGGGGTTCAACGAGGGCAACGTCAACGACAAGCCCCGCTTCATCCGCGAAGCGCCCTACCTCTCGCTGAACGAGATCCACACCTACCGCGTCTACTACCAGAAGGCGCTGGAGTCGCTGCGGGCCGTGGACGAAGGCGTGAAAACGATCGTCGACACGCTCGGCGGGCTGCAACGGCTGCGCAACACCTACATCGTCTTCACCTCCGACAACGGCTTCTTCTACGGCGAGCACCGCCTGACCGGCGGCAAGTTCCTCGCCTACGAGCCGGCCACCCACCTGCCGCTGCTGATCCGGGGCCCGGGCATCAAGGCCGGGACCTCGACCGGCGAGCTGGCGGCGAACATCGACATCGCGCCGACGATCCTCGAGTTGGCCGGCGTGAAAGCGGACAAGAGCATCGACGGACGCTCGCTGGTGCCGTTCACCAAGGACCCGGCGCTGCGCACTCGGCGACCGATCCTCTTCGAGTCCTTCGTCGAGACCGCCGACGTCGAAGCCAACGGCGAACCGACCGCGCGGCGGGCGCGACGCGGCACCGGCGACGGGGCCAGCGCCTCGATCGTGGCGCCGCCGAAGGACTACCTCGGAATCCGCCTCGGCCCCTACAAGTACATCGAGTGGCCGAGCGGCGAGAAAGAGCTCTACGACATCACCAAGGACCCCTACGAGCTGAACAACATCGTCCGCGTCCGCAACCTCTCGCCGATCCGCGCCTTCCTCCACGCCCAGCTGGTCCGGCTCGAGGGCTGCGTCGGCCGCGCCTGCCAGGAAGTCGCCCCGCCGTTCCCGCTCACCCGCGAGGAGCAGCGGAAGGTCGACAAGCAGCGGCGCGAAGAAGAACGGCGCAAAGAAAAGGAACGGGAAGAAAAGCGGCACCACAAACGGACGCAGCGGTAGAGGCCGGGAGGGTGTCCCCCTCCAGACACATCTCGCTTTGGCTCGATGTCGAGTGTCTGGAGGGGGACACCCTCCCGCCCCTCGACAGTTGGGTTGCTTCGGAGCGCTAGGGGGGAGGCGCCCAGAGTTCGCCCCTCCGAGGTTTTCCTTCCTGGAGCGAGGAGAAGGTCGGAGGGAGCTACTTGATGACGGCCAGGGTGTCGCCGCTGCTCACGGCGGTGCCCTCGGAGATGGGGAGCTCCTCGACCTTGCCCGCTCGGTGGGCGTTGATCTCGTTCTCCATCTTCATCGCCTCGATGACGCAGATCAGGTCGCCCTCGTTCACCTCGGCCCCCTGCTCGACGGCGACCTTGAAGACGGTGCCCTGCAGCGGGGCGATCAGGGCCTCGCTGGAGGCACCTCCTCCGGCGCCTGCCTTGCGCTCGCGCTTCGGCGGCTTCCTACCGCCGCCGGCGGCCGGGCCGGCGACGCCGCCCGCGGGAGCCTCGCCGATCACCTTGACGTCGAAGAGCTTGCCGGAGACCTCGACCTTGTAGTCGCGGGTGACGACCTCGCCGCCGTCCTCGGAGGGCTCGGGCGGCTTCGGGTCGGCCGGGGCGGTCGACTTCAGCCACTCGTTGTCCTCCATCAGGTCGCGGCAGGTCTCCCCCTTCGCCCACTGCTCGGTGGCGAGGATCGCCTCGTGGAAGGG
>DASTBO010000128.1:0-45540 GCA_035712025.1 Solirubrobacterales bacterium | reverse complement strand
CCGACGGTTTGGCTGGGCAGCCAGGACGGGTACGATCCACAGATGCATCGGTTCGGTGACGAGCAGCTCGCGCCCGCCAACGGGATCGAGCTCTGCTACCAGGAGATGGGCGACCCCGACGGGGAGCCGCTGCTGATGGTGATGGGGCTGGCGACGCAGATGATCGCCTGGGACGAGGACCTTTGCGCGATGCTCGCCGAGCGCGGGTTCCGCGTCGTCCGCTTCGACAACCGCGACATCGGCCGCTCGAGCCGGATCGACCGCGCCGGCGTGCCCAACCTCCTGGCGATGGCGGTCGGCCGCCGCGCCAAGGCGCCGTACCTGCTCCGCGACATGGCCGCCGACACCGTCGGGCTGATGGATCACCTGGGGATCGAGTCGGCGCACCTGGTCGGCGCCTCGATGGGCGGGATGATCGTCCAGAGCACGGCGATCGACCACCCGCACCGGGTGCGCTCCCTGACCTCGATCATGTCGACGACCGGCAGCCGTCGCGTCGGCCACCCGAGCTACAAGACCTTCGGCCTGCTGTTGGGCAGGCCGCCGCGCGAGCGCGAGGCGGCGATCGAGCGCGTCGTTAAGACCTTCAAGTTGATCGGCTCGCCGGGCTACCCCTTCGAGGAGGAGCGGGTCCGCGCGATCGCCGGCCGCTCCTTCGACCGCGGCCACAGCCAGGCCGGGATCGCCCGCCAGCTGCACGCGATCACCGCCTCCGGCGACCGCACCCCGGGCCTGCGCAAGCTCGACGTCCCGGCCCTGGTCATCCACGGCAGCAACGACGTCCTCGTCAACCCCTCCGGCGGCCGCGCCACCGCGAAGGCCATTCCCGGAGCCCGCCTGAAGATGGTCGACGGCATGGGCCACGACCTGCCGCGGGCCCTCTGGCCCGAGTTCGTCGACCAGATCGCCGCCAACGCGGCGCGGGCCCCGGAGGGCGCGTCCGCCGCATCGGTCGCTTAGTGCGGCTGAGAGGAGTCGAACCTCCACGAGCTTTCGCCCACACGGACCTGAACCGTGCGCGTCTACCAGTTCCGCCACAGCCGCGCGGGAGGCCAATTTACCGATTGCGCGCCAAGCACCTCCGCCCGCCGACCCAGTAGGCCCTGTGACCGACCTCTCGCACCCCGCCGCCGCCGCATCGCTAAAATGCCCATCTCCTCGCCGCTATCGTCTAGGGGACTAGGACGCCGGATTCTCAGTCCGGAAACCGGGGTTCGAATCCCCGTAGCGGTATTGCGGTCTCCCAGTGACGACCGCGTGGGCGGGCATCGCTTCCGAGCCCCTCGGGAAGAAAGTATCGTCTCGGCGTGAGGCGAGGACGCAAGGGGGACGCTCTACAGGCCATGCTGGCCGAGTACGAGACCCTCCGGGATGAGGTGCTTGCGGCGATTGCGCACCGTGTTGCCGTGATGAACTTCGTATTTGCGGCGCTGACTGTCCTCTTGGCTGGACTCTTGACGCGAAACATCGGCGATGCGGTCGCTGCTGCCGTCGCGATATTTGCCGTCCCGCAGTTCGCTCATGCGGGGCTGCTGATCTGGTTGGGCGAGTACCGGCGGTCTCAGAGGGCGAGCCTCTGGTTGAGCCGTCTCGAGCAGCGCATCAACCAAGAGGTTGGGGTCAAGGCCATGGGCTGGGAGGGACGGTCGCAGGATCCGGCGGCTAAGGACTTCGAGCACATGGCGTTCCCGTACATCGCAACCGTCACCCTGCTGGTCGGCGTCGCTTATGCCGGGCTGGCCATCGGGGGATTTCTCCTCGTGGAATGGTGGAAGGTCCATTCCGACCTCCGCCTATGGATCCCGCTGACCGGCGTCGGGGTCTATGCGCTGGTCACCGAGGCTGCATTTCTCTGGTTCTTTGCTTCACGGTGGCAAGAGTCTCGTAGGAGGCCCGCCTGATTCCGCTGCCCTCTGCGTCCAGGATCCTTTCCGCTCGCGGTCTGGACCAACGTGCCCGCGCGGCCAGGTAGAGGTGAAGGGGCGCAATCCAGTAGCTGGTGAGTCGAAGCAGCCGTCCGGAGCAGGCATCCCGGCGCAATGTCTCCCGCATCTCCCGGCGGACCCGGAGCCCTTGGCGGAAATCCCGATCGCGTCGCCTGGAAAGGCGATTGTGGGACGGGCCGACCCGGTAGAACTTCATCGGTCTGCTGTCGAGACTGATGCCTCCGGCCAGGGCGAGCGAAACGCCAAGCAACCAGTTCTCTCCATAGGCGGTATCGGGAAAGCCTCCGACCGCGCGCAGGGCGGCCGTGCGCTGAACTACCGCTCCGTGGGTGGGGATGACACGGTCGATCGTTTGCCGGGCCGCCAGCCACCGGCGGTATCTGGAGTAGAGAAAAGCCCGTCGAGGCGGCACGAAGGAGCGCGCGACCACGTCTCGCTCCGGGTCCCACAAGAGACTGGAGCCCGCGGCGAGGACGAGCCCGGGGTCCCCTCTCATCGTGTCGACCAGGGATTCGAGCGCGGGCGGGATCAGGACGTCGTCGCCATCGAGAAAACAGACGAGCTCGGTTTCCACTCGTTCGAGCCCGAGGTTGCGGGCGGCCGCCAAGGTTCTCCGTCGCGCGGTGCGGACGACCTGAACGCGCGGACCGAGACGCAGGGGCCTCGCCGATGCGTTGTCCACCACGACGACGCGGCACGGCTCAGGGTCGAGGTCGACGCTGGCAAGGCATTCGTCGAGCGCACCGTCCAAATCCCAAGCGGGGATGACGATCGTCAAGAAGACCTCGTTGCTTGGGGAGTCGGCGGCAACGATCATGTCGGTATGCGGACGGCAGGTCTCTCTCGGACATTCAGGTACCGCGACGGGCGCCTGGATTATCGCGAAGAACCGTTTCGAATCTCCTGCGGTCGCTCGATCGCGGCGATGAATCCATCGATGACGCCTACGAACTCGACGGCTCCCTCGGCGCCGAATTCCTAGTAAAACTACACGTCTTGTAATTCCGTATCTATTTTTGCTAGCGTTCTAGCAATGCAAGATGTACCGCAGCCGATCAGTCGCACCGACCTGCAGGCGGCGCTGGACGCATCCGAGGCGCGGGTCGCGGCGCTGGAGGGCGAGATCGCGGCGAAGGTGGCCGAGATGGAGGAGGCGAAGGAGGAATCCGACCTGCTCGGGCAGCTGTTGCGCGTGCGGGCGGGGGAGGACCGGGCCGCCGAGGCGGGGGCCGATGCACCGGAGACCGAGCCGCGTTCCGCACCCACCCATCCGGTCGTCCGCGAGGCGATCAAGGAGCTGGAGGAGGCCGGACGGCCGCTGCACATCTCCGAGCTGATGGACCGTCTTCAGGGCCGCGGGGTGCGGATCCCCGGCCGGGGAAAGCCGGCGAACGTGATCGCCCATGTGTCGCGAGACCCCCACATCGTCCGGACCAGCCGCGGGATCTACGGGCTCGCGGAGTGGAGCCTTCCCGCGCAGGCGGCGCCCGCGACCCGCCGCCGCGTCCGCGGTCGCTCCAAAAGCGAGGACGCGAGCTGATGATCGAGCGCGACGACGCCATCCGCTTTCACGAGCAGGGCACCCTGGACGCGGTGACGCGCTGGATCTCCAGCCACGACGAGGGCATCGCCGAGTGGCTGAAGAACGTGCGCCGCGCCTACCAGGCCGACCGCGCCGGGGTGGCCGACGGCGATCGCAGCGCGGTGCTGCTGCTCAACGACGCCGATCCGGCGGGCCCCGCTCGGATCGGGCTGCTCGACGTCGGCGGTGCGACCCTCGAGGACGTCACCGCCTGGAGCACCTGGCAGGACCCCGAAGCGTCGTCCCGCTCCCGGGGGACCACCGAGGAGCAGACCCAGGGGAACGGGGGCAAGGCCTACATGTACCGGCTCTTCAAGGGCTCCGCCCGCATCGTCGGCGTCCGCGACGGCAAGCGGAACTCGAAGGGCTTCGAGGGCAAGGCGGGAACGGTCGAGCGGGGGACGCCTGGCTTCGTGCCCGACGCGGCCTCCGGTCGCGAGGTCCCG
Organism: Solirubrobacterales bacterium; assembly: GCA_035712025.1. Lineage (GTDB taxonomy): Bacteria > Actinomycetota > Thermoleophilia > Solirubrobacterales > 70-9 > VAYN01. The sequence continues at coordinate 41,566 of DASTBO010000128.1, read as the reverse complement.
ATCGCCTCGGTCGAAGTCGAGCTGAGGATCGCGCTTGAGCCCTACGGCATGGACCCGGAGGACCTGCCCCGCAGGGTTCGCAAGTCGATCTTGAGTCGCGGCGCATTCACCCTCGTCGAGGGAACCGAACCGCTCGACTTCTTCCGTGGGCAGATCGACGCCGAGGAGCTGATCCGCAGGACCGCGCGCCACGAGCAGTCGACGCTGGCGCTGCAGCAGGTCCAGATCTACGCGATGCACAACGGCGTCCCGCTGGAGGGCGGCAAGCCGCTCCTGCTGCCCGAGATCCCGCCCTACCCGGAGCTCGAGGGCCCCTTCGTCTACCAGATCCCCGAGGAGCTGCCGCTGGACGACGGCCAGGTCGTGACCACCACCGAGAACGGCGCCCGGCCCAAGGGCCGCCTCGTCCTGCTCACCTCGCGCGAGCACATGCCGCTCGCATACAAGAACCTGCGCCCCCGCTGGAAGATGAGCTACCGGACGAACCACCAGATGATCGGCTCGAAGCCGATCTCCGACCTCGTCCCCAACATGCCCGGCGCCGCCTTCGTCTACGGCACGATCGAGCTGCCGACGCTCGAGCCCGGCTACGTCGACCACGGCCGGCGGCGGCCGAAGGACGGCCCGCTGGTCGAGGCCGTCGACCTGTTCGCGAGCGAGAAGATCAAGGAGCTGGCCCGGGGCGTCAGCCAGCGGCGCAGCGAGAACCTGGACGAACGGTCCCTCGACGAGGTCCACGAGGAGAACAGCCGGCTGAACGAGTTCAAGAACCGGTTCCTGACCGAAGACGGCAGCGGTGAGGCGCCGACCGGCGAAGGGGGCGACCCGGAAGACGATCCGCCGCCGCCCCCGCCCGACTACGGCAGCGAAGCAGACAGCATCGAGCTGACCGTCCCCGACCCGGTGCTGCGGGTGGGGCTCGGGGTGGACCTCCACCTGAAGCGGATCCTGGCCGCCACGGTCAAGGACCCGGCGGGCCGCACCGTCCCCGCCTGCGAGCTGGAATGGCACAGCGCCGATCCGGGGGTGGCGACGGTCGACTCGACGGGCCTGCTGGTGCCGACGGCCGCGGGGCGGACCGAGGTGTGGGCCACCGCCTCCGGCGGCGAAGTCGAGTCCCCGCGCGTGCCGGTGGAGGTGTGGACGGTCGACCACGTGCTCCTGACCCCGCGCGAGATCGACCTCCCGCTCGGCCGGCGGCAGCAGATCGTCGCCGAGGTGACCAACGACCAAGGGGAACGCGCGACCGACGTCTACCTGAGCTGGAGCCACGACGCGGAAGACCCGATGATCGTGCGGATACGCCCCAGCGGCTGGGTCGTCGGCAACCGCCTTGGCTCGACCCTGGTCACGGCGGGGGCGGGGGACCCCGACGCGGGCGGGGTCTGGGCCCGCATCCCGGTCGAGGTCAGCGTCGTCCGCGGCGAGGAGGAGCCGGAGCGGGGCAGCGGGTTCCCGCGGCTGCTGCTGACCGGCCGCGACCTCGACCCGGCCACCGACGCGATCCGCGAAGGCGACCCCGACCAGCCCTCTCTCTGGCAGGAGGTGAGCGACTTCGAGCACAACGTCTGGTGGCTGAACCTGCAGAGCGCCGAGGCCTCCTTCGCCTTCCGGCAGCGGGCCGAAGACGCGACGCTGTGGCGGCACTTCCACGTCCAGAAGGTGATGGACATGGTCACCCAGGTCCTGATGCAGGACGAGTTCACCCGCAAGGGCGACGACGAGCGCCAGGGCTACTGGGCGGAGCACAAACTCGCCTTCGACCGGCACCAGGTCCATACCGTCCAGCAGATGTGGAGTGCGCTCCAGGACTACGTGGTCGCGGGGGGCGAGCTGCCGTAGATGGCGACCAAGAAGACCGACCTCCGCCAGCAGCTCCTCCGCGCCGCCCTCGCCTGCAGCGAGGGAGACCTGCGCAAGACCTTCTCCTCGGAGGAACTGCTGGTCGCCGCCTGGGCCGACGACCGCACCTCCTGGGGCCTGCGGGGCTACGAGCGCGAGTACCCCGACTCCAACCGCATCCACCGCGAGCTCGACAGCCGCGGCAAGGGCAACCAGGGGATCGTCGGCCTCGGGCTGCTGGAGCGGGTCCGCCCGCGGACCTACCGGCTGACCCCGAAGGGCCTGGCCGAGGCGGTGGACGCGAGCTCGGAGGACTCCGGGGCGCGGGAGAAGACCGACCGCGTCTTCGAGAACGAGATCAAGCGGATCGTCGGGCATCCGGCGTTCGTCGCCTGGCTGAAGGACCCGGCCAACCCGAAGAGCTTCCGCGATGCCGGCCACTTCTGGGGCGTGGCCCCCGGCACGCCGGCGCGGGTCGTGCGCCAGCGGGTGACGGGCGTCGACGAGACCCTGGAGGCGACGCGCAAGCTGCTGGTCGAGCGCGGGGTGGAGCAGCTGGGGGACCAGCACGGCCGGATCCTGGTGGACCTTCGGGACGTCGAGCGGGCGCGGGAATTCCAGCGGGCGCTGAAAGAGCGCTTCGGCGACGACCTGCGAATCCTCACCCGCGGCGAGTTCCCCTAGGCAGTCGCGGTTAGGCTGGCCGAGCATGGGCCTGCTCGATCCCGCACCGCCGCCGTTCGAGGTCTCCGAGTGGCGGCGCCTCTCCCACCTGGAGCGGATCAAGCCGCTCGCCCAGGACTGGGCGCTGAACGGGTTCGGAACCCCGGTCGCGGTCTACTTCCTCTACGTCTTCAAGGTCCTCGCCTACGCCGGTCTCGGGGCGCTGGTGATCTTCGGGACCAGCGGCTGGCCGAGCTGGAGCGACCCGATCGTCTTCCAGAAGGCGGTGATCTGGACGATGCTCTGGGAGGTGCTGGGGCTCGGCGCCGGCTCGCTGCCGCTGACGCTGCGCTTCAAGCCGATGGTCGGCGGCTTCCTCTACTGGCTGCGCCCGGGGACGACGCGGCTGCCGCCCTGGCCGGGGAAGGTGCCGGGGACCAAGGGGACGACGCGCACCTGGCTCGACGTCGGCCTCTACGCCGGGCTGCTGGCGACGGCGATCTTCCTGCTGCTCTCGCCTGGCCAGTACGCCGGCGCGCCGTGGATCGACCCAGTGGACACGGGCGGCATCCTCGTTCTCCTGATCCCCTTCGTGAAGGTGCTCGATCCGGTCGCGGTCGGCGTCCTCCTCGCCTTCCTCGCCGCCCTCGGGCTGCGCGACAAGGTTCCCTTCCTGGCGGCGCGGGCGGAGATCTACGGCACCCTCGCAATCGTCTTCCTCTTCCCGCTGACGAACATGGTGGTCGCCGCCCAGCTCGTCTTCTTCTGCATCTGGTGGGGGGCGGCCTCGTCGAAGCTCAACCGCCACTTCCCTTTCGTGGTCACGGTGATGATCAGCAACACGCCGTGGAACCGGTCGCGGCGAGCGAAGGCGCAGCTATACGCGAACCATCCGGAGGACCTGCGGCCCTCGGGGCTCGGCGCGCTGACCGCCCATCTCGGCACGGTGATGGAGTTCGGCCTGCCGCTGATCCTGCTGCTGAGCGACGGCGGCCCGCTGGGGACGCTGGCCCTGGCCGGGATGGTGATCTTCCACGTCCACATCTTCTCGACCTTCCCCCTGGCGGTGCCGCTGGAGTGGAACGTGTTCATGGTCTTCGGCCTCTTCTTCCTCTTCGGCCACTACGCCGACGTGCCCTGGTCGAGCATCGACGACCCGCTGCTGCTGGCGATCCTCGCCGTGCTCTGCGTCGGCCTGCCGGTGCTGGGGAACTTCCGTCCCGACCTCGTCTCCTTCCTGCCCTCGATGCGCTACTACGCCGGCAACTGGGCGACCAGCCAGTGGCTCTTTCGCCGCGAGACCGGGGCGGAGGGCAAGCTCGACCGCGAGATCGTCAAGGCGGCGCCGATCGTCACCAGGCAGCTGGAGGAGTTCTACGACCGGGACATGATCGACGTGCTCGTCTACAAAGGCCTCGCCTTCCGCTCGATGCACTCGCACGGGCGGGCGCTGAACGCGCTGACGGCGCAGGCCGTCGAGGACGTCGACGCCTACGACGTGCGCGAGGGGGAGCTCGTCGCCGGCGTCGTCCTCGGCTACAACTTCGGCGACGGCCACTTCCACGACCAACGGCTGCTGGCGGCGGTGCAGGAGCGCTGCCGGTTCGCCCCCGGCGAGCTGCGGGTGGTGACGCTCGAGTCCCAGCCCGCCCATGTGCAGCGCCAGCGCTACCGGATCTGGGACGCCGCCGAGGGCTTGGTCGAGGAGGGCTGGGTCGACGTCGCCGAGATGGTCAAACGCCAGCCCTGGCTCGGCGCCGAGCCGCTGCCGCTGCGCCCCGCCTAGCCGCGCCCCCCTTCAGTCGCCGGCTTCGACCGGCCGCGGCGGCAGCGGGGGGCCGGTCGCTTCCGGGCGCGCCTGCAGGCGCCGCACGCTGGGGACGAGGAGGACCGCGAGCTGGCAGGCGATCATCGCCGCGGCGCCGGCCCAGAGCGTGGTCGAGATCCCGATCGCCGCGGCGATCGGGCCGACCAGCGCCAGCGTCAGCGGCTCGATCGCGAGGGAGCCGAACCAGTCGTAGGCGACGACGCGGGCGAGCGCCTCGGGCGGGATGTGCTGGGCGGAGACGGTCTCGTAGAGCACCTCGGCGAGAGCGACGGTGGCGCTGGCGAGGAGCGCCCCCAGCGCGATCGCCGCGGTCGAGACGGGGATCGCGAGCAGGATCACCGGGATCGAGAAGAGGAGGATGAACCCCTCGCTGACCAGCAGCGGCCGCCGCGGTCGCAGGTGGAGGGCGACGACGCCGCCGAGCAGGCCGCCGGCGCCCCACATCGCCGCGATCAGCGCCCAAGCGCTGGAGCCGCCGAGGGACTCGCGGGCGACGGTCGGCCCGAGGACCTGGAAGACGGGGAAGAAGATCGCGTTGGTGACCGCTGCGCCGAGCACCACCGCGACCATCCAGGAGCGGCTCGAGAACTCCCGCCAGCCGTGCCGCAGCTCGAGCAGGAAGGGCTCGCCCTCGTCCTCGGCCCGCACGCCCGGCGCCCCGATCCGCCAGAGGAAGGCGGCGCTGACCAGGAAGGTGGCGGCGTCGACGGCGAGCGCGGTCCCCGGCGAGCCGAGCGCCAGCAGGACGCCGGCCAGCGCCGGCCCGGCGACCTTGCCGCCCCAGCGGGAGAAGTTGAGCAGCGCGTTCGCCTCCTGCAGGCGCGTGCCGGGGACGATCTGCGGGACGATCGCGTTGGAGGCGGGATTGAAGAAGGCGGTTGCGGCGCCGTCGATCGCGTAGAGGAGGGCCAGCTGCCAGATCTCCGCGACCCCGGTCAGGAGCAGAGCCGCGATCAGCCCCATCGAGACGGTGCGGGCGAGGTCGGCGCCGAGCATCGCCCGCCGCGGGGAGATCCGGTCGGCGACGACCCCGCCGACCAGCACCAGCGCGATCAGGACGAGGCTGTGGGCGGCGATGACGAGGCCGAGGTCGGTCGCCGAGCCGGTCAGGTCGAGGATGGCGAAGGCGAGGGCCACGGGCGCCAGCCCATCGCCGACGAGCGAGGTCGTGCGACCGAGGAAGAGCCGCCGGTAGTCCGGTTCCCGCAGCACCTCCAGCCGACTCGAGCCTCGCATCGGGCCAGGATAGGCGCGGTTTGACGATGCTCAGGGCACGGGTAGCCCACAGACCGATATGGCTACTTCATCCAAAACGGGCGAGGAGGCCGAGCGCCGCGGGCACAAGTTCGGCGCCTCGCCGCCGCTGACGATCGGCGTCGAGGAGGAGCTGCTCCTGGTCGACGCCGAGTGCGGCCTGGTCCCCGAGGCCGAAGCGGTGCTGGAGGGGCTCGACGCCACCCGCCGCGGCGCGGTCTCGACCGAGATCTTCTCCGCTCAGATCGAGCTGAAGACGGGCATCTGCCTCGACGTCGCCCAGGCGAGCGCCGAGCTGGAGGAGGTGCGGCGCGCGGTCGCCGCGACCGGCGCCCGGCTGATGGGCTCCGGCCTCTACCCCGGCGAGTCGGGCGAGCCGGCGCTGGTCGAGAAGGCCCGCTACGTCCCGGTCAAGCAGGACCTGGTCAGCCTGCTCTCGACGCCGCCATGCGGGCTGCACGTCCACGTCGGCGTCCCCGACCCCGAAACCGCGATCGCCGTCGCCAACGCGATGCGCCACCATCTGCCGCTGCTCGCCGCCCTGACCGCCAACTCGCCCTTCCGCGACGGCGCCGACACCGGCATGGCGAGCGCCCGCGCCAGCGTCGTCCGCAGCTACCCCCGCTTCGAGATGCCGCGCGCCTTCCGCGACTACGAGGACTTCCTCCGCGTCGCCGACCAGCTGATCGCCGCCGCCGGCGTCGACGACTACACCTACATCTGGTGGGACGTGCGCCCCCACCCGAACCTGGGGACGGTCGAGGTGCGGGGGATGGACGTGCAGCCGCGGCCCGAGCAGAACGCCGCCGTCGCCGCCCTGATCCAGGCCCTGACCGCGAAGGAGATCGACCGCCCGGGGGCGCCCGGCCTGACCCGCGAGGCGATCGAGGAGTCCTACTACCAGGCCGGTCGCTACGGCCTTCAGGCCCGGCTGATGGTCGACGACCGGACCGCGGCGCCGGCGCTCGAGGTCGCCCGCGGCACCCTGGCCGAGGCCCGCCCCTACGCCGAGCAGCTCGGCGGCGCCGGTGCCTTCGAAGAGCTCGACCGGATCGTCGCCGAGGGCAACGGAGCCGACCGCCAGCGCCGGGTCCACGCCGAGGGCGGGATGCCGGCGCTGCTCGCCGACCTGGCCGCGCAGACTCGGATCTGAGCCGCGGTCGAAGCTAGTTCGGGGCCGGGATCTTCAGCCGCTTGCGGGCGGCGACGACGGCGGCGACCGAGGAGCGGCACGCTTTGGCGATCTCGCCGTTGCCGTGGCTCGGCCGGCGGCGCACCTCGAACTCGACCAGGGCGGCGCGGCGCAGCTTGGCCCGGTCTTCGAGGCCGGAGTCCTTCGGGGCGGCGTCGAGGGCGGCCTGGGCGGCGCGCTCGCGGCGGCAGAGCAGGCAGAAGGTGCCCTCCTTGGAGTTCGCCCAGCTGGCGGGCAGCTTGACCTTCTCGCCGCCGAGGCGGCTGACGGTCACCCCGCACTGATCGCAGGTCCATTTGTTCGCGGTGGTAGTGCTCATAGAAGCGGTGGGCCGGCGCGGGACGCGAGTGCCAAACCCGTTCTCCTACGGTAGCAGGGTCGCTCTTTTGCCCTGCTTTCACGCACGATTTGCGGCCTAATCGAGCACTGAGGCCCGGTTTGGCGGCTTTGCCCGCCTCCTACACTTGGTGGATGGCCGACCACGGTGCCCTGGAGCCGACCTACACGCTTTACCGCCGGGGCCTCGAGCTGCTCGAGGACGGCGACTTCGAGCACGCGACCGCGCCGCTGGCCGAGGCCGCCCGGCGGGCGCCGGAGAAGAGCTCGGTGCGCGAGGCGCTCGGCCGCGCCTACTTCCGCGCCGGACGCTTCGCTCCGGCGGCCGCAGAGTTCGAGGCGGTGGTCGAGTCCCACCCGGTCAACGACTTCGCCCACTTCTGCCTCGGCCGGGCCCTCAGCAAGACCGGCCAGAAGCGGCGCGCCCGCCACCATCTGGCCCTGGCCTGCAACCTGCGCCCGGAGCGCCGCGACTACCGCTACTACCGCCGCCTGCTCGAGGCCGACACGGCCTGAGCCGCTGCGTCATCCGACCAGCGGGATGACGCAGCGGAATTTTTTGGTGGCGGTGGAAGCTGCGGGACTAATTTCCCCGGAAGAAGACACGGTGAGCACTGCGTAGGTATCAACTCCGGAGGCGTTCGTGATGTCCCCGCTCCACTCGTCCCCCGTCGCCAGCGTCACGTCCGACAGCTGGGCGAAGGCGGCCAGCGAGAGCGCGTCCGGCAGCTCGCCGCCCTGGGTCGCGCAGGCGGCGGCGGCCGTCGGGGCGCTGAGGGCCGAGTCGCTGGCGCTGGTCTGCCAGCAGGCGCCGGCGAAGGCCCTGGTGCCGGCGCGGCAGCCGGCTTCGTAGCCGTTCACGGTCCGCGCGTTCTCGGCGTTGACCGCGTTCAGCGCCGTCTCGGAGTCGCGGGCCGACTCGGCCGTCTCGGCGTGGACGGCGCTCGGGACCTGGCCCAGGGTCGAGGCGTCGATCTGGATCCCGGTGATCGAGCCCGGCGCCAGCTGGCTGCCCTTGATCGCCCCCGGCTTCAGCCGGTTGCCCGGCACCGAGGCCGGCGCCAGCCGGTTCCCGGGCAGGCTCTTGACCTTGATCGTCTTGCCGCTGATCTTCCCGGCCGCGTACACCGTTCCGCTCAGCGCCGCGACCAGCGCCAGTCCCGCCACCACCAGCGCCGGCGCCTGCCGGCGAAGTCCCTTGCTCATCGAACCATCCCTTTCGATCCGTGACTAAAAGAAGCGTCCTGAATGCCAGAAGCGCTCAAAGTGGCGGGACCCTAAGCGCAGAAATCCACGCCTGGACGGATGTCACCGTCCGCAATCGGCAAACGTCCGATGCCCGGATTGCGTACTCGGACCGGCGCTCAGAGGGGTGCGGGGGACCGGAAGGAGGCGAGGCCCACCGTTGTCGCCATCAGGTCCTTGGCGTCATCCACCCGTTCCAGCGCTTCGGTCTCGAGCTGGGGGAGCCAGGCCAGGACCTCGTCGAGCGACTGCCCGATCGTGTTCCACGCCGCCCGGTCGACCCTCACCGGCCGCCAGGACAGGTGACGGTCGAGATCGGCGTCGAAGGTCCCGGCCTTGATCGCCGCGTTCACCCGCTCGAAGAAGGTGGTGAGGAAGTAAGTCGAGATCTCCGAGCGGACGATCAGGGGGAGCGCTTCCCAGGTCGGGGCGTCGAAGTAGGCCCGTCGGGTGCTGCGGTAGATCCTTTCCACCCCGCCCCCGCGACGTCCGCCTCGGCGTTCTTCGTGGACTTCCAGGAAACCCCACCGTGCCAGTTCGCGAAAGCAGCGGGAGATGTTGGTCATCGAGCCGCCGAACTCCTCGACGAACTGGGAGGGGCTGAGCGGCTTCAGCCCGACCTCGGCGATGATCCTGCAGCGCCAGTGGTTGGACAGAGCCTTTGCCAGCTTCGGTCCGATCGCGAAGAGTGCATCGCGTTCGCCGGAGTTCACCGAGCCCTGCTGGCGGTTGGCGCCGTGCAGCAGCCCCTCCGGCGACTCGGGCGAGCGGAAGGCCGCGAGGCTCACGGTGGTCGGGATCGACTCGCCTTCGGCTTCCTCGAGGCGCTTGGCTGACTGCAGCTCATGGTTCGGGAGGGCGGAAAGAATTCCGTCGAGGCGCTCGCCGAGGGACTGCCAGGCGATGCGATCGAGGGCGGCGACGTCCCAGGAGACGTGGCGGTCGATCTCCTGGTCGAACGTACCCGCCGCGAAGGCCGCGCGGATGCGGTCCTGGTAGGAGGAGAGAATCGTCCGGGTCGCGGTCTCCCTCTCCCCCTGGGGGACGGTGTTCCAAGACGTGGTGTCGAAGTGGGCGCGCCGCACCGCCTTGTAGACGTGCTCGATCGAGGCCCCGCGCCGGCTGCCTGGTCGCCTTTCGACGATCTCGACGTAGTCCCATTTCGCCAGCTGCCGGAAGCATCGCGAGACGTGGTTGAGGTCGCCTCCGAAGCGCTCGACGAACTGCGAGGGGCTGAGGGGGCGGATCCCCACCTCGGCAAGCACTCGAAGCCGCCAGGGGTCGGCAACCGCTCGAGCCATTTTCGGACTGATCCCGAAAGCCGAAGGTTCCTTCTCTTGGACGACCGATGCCACAGTCCCTCTCAATAGTCGTTGAGCACTATGTCTAAAGCTTAATTCCTTTCGCACTAAAACTCATTTTCCCCAAACTCGTCTGTCAAAAAAGAAATTAGTGGCGAGTCGTGCCACCGATAAATCATCCTGCCGCCAGAAGCAATCTTGTGAAGGGGGGTGAGCAGGATGAAGATCGACGCCACGACGGAAGTGATGCCTTCAGTGAGCACCAGCAAGGCTGGCTGAGCCTTACGGACGGTTCCTCTTATGTACTCAGGAGAGGAACCGTCCGTTCCTTACTAGTACGGTCTATTCGGAGGAGTGAAATGGAGAAACAGTGGACCGCAGGGGCATCGGTAAAGGAGGCGTATGACGCCTGGGCGCCGGTGTACGACGAGTTCAACCAGGGGTACATGTTCGAGCGGTGGACCGGGAAGCTCCTCGAGAAAGCCGAGGAGGCGGGGGTCGGGGGGAGGCGCCTGCTGGACATCGCCTGCGGCACCGGGATGAGCTCGCTGCCGATGCTGGACCGGGGTTGGACCGTCACCGGCTGCGACATCTCGCCGCGGATGCTCGACGTCGCCCGTGAGAAGATCGGCGACCGCGCCACCCTGTTCGAGGCGGACATGCGGGAGCTGCCGGACATCGGCGAGTTCGACTTGATCTGGGCGATCAACGATCCGCTCAACTACCTCCTCGACGTCGAGGAACTGGAGGCGAGCTTCGACGGCATGCGTCGCAACCTCGCCGCGGACGGGATCGTCCTCTTCGACATCAACACCCTGGTCACGTACCGGACCTTCTTCAGCAACGAGGTGATCGTCGAGGGGTCGGAGGGCCGCCTCGTCTGGCAGGGTCAGCTGTCGCCGGCCGAGGTCTTCACCGGTACATTCGCCGAAGCCCGTTTCGAGGCCGAGGGCGACTCGGACCTGACTGCGATTCACCGCCAGCGGCACTTCACCGAGGACGAGGTTCTCGCGGCGCTCGACGCCGCCGGCCTGCGGCGGGTCGCGTTCTTCGGCGAGAAGGAAGGACACCTGACTCCAGGAGTCGACGAAGAGTTCCACACCAAGTCCGTCTATCTCTGCCGTTTGAAGTAAGGGAATCGACCTCTGGCAATTACTGCCGGTTTTTGCCTTCGTAACCGTTTCCTCCTCCGCCTAGGCTGGCCCAACGATCGCTAAGTGGTCGTGCGGTCTAAGGCAAACGGCGGAGGAGGGACGATGCGCGATGGGGGTCTGACAGCCGGCGACGGACGCCTCGGCGCGGACGTGCTCGCCACCCTGGAGTCCGGCCTCCAGGACGCCCTCAACCACCCGACCCGGCGGGACATCCTCCGGGTCCTGCACGAGGACAGCCGCGCTCGCAGCGTCAGCGAGATCGTGGGCGACCTGGCCCCGCTGCGGCGCAGCGAAGTCGCCTACCACGCCGAGGTCCTGAGGGATTCCGAATGCGTCGGCGTCGACGGCTTCCGGCCGGCCCCCGGCGGCCGGGAGCAGGTCTTCGCCTCGCTGGTCTCCGGCAGCGACGAGGTGCAGTCGATCCTGCGCGCCACTCGACACTCTGACCAGGGCCGCCGGGACCGGACGGCGGCCGGCAGCTCCCCCGGCGCGATGGCGATGTTCCGGCTCCCGCGCCCAGGGAGCAGCGTTCGGCTGCTGGGCCGGCGACGCCGCGCCGCGGGGGAAGGGCTTTGACCGTCTCGGCGGCAAGCGGACCGGCGCGGGCGGCGGTTCCGGACAGCGCCCCCCTGGACCGCGTGCTGCGGGCCCTGAACCACCCGATCCGCCGCCGCATCCTCCGCGCCCTGGTCGATGGCGCCGGCAGCGCCACGACCATCTCCCAGAAGACGGGGATGGACCTGAGCCTGGTCTCCTACCACCTGAGCCAGGTGCTGGCCAAGGAGTGCGACATAGTCGAGCTGGTCGACACCGTCCCGCGACGGGGCGCGGTGGAGAAGTTCTACCGGCTCAAGTTCCACGCCCTGAGCGAGGCCGACCCGGGCGAGGAGGGCGCCGCGCGCCTCTCGCCGCGGCGGATGTCCTTCGAGGAGTGCTTCATCGTCGCCGTCTCGGCGATGGACGCCGACGCGCTCGCGGAGCGGGAGGGAAGCAGCTGGGATTGGTCCCTGGCCGAGGTCGACGCCGTCGCCTGGGACGAGATCCGCGCCGCGAGCGAGGAGTTCAACGCACGGACGCGGCAGGCGGCCGAGGAGAGCCGCCGCCGTGCCGGCGGCGAGGCGAGCAGCGTTGTCGTCGGGGTGGCGGCCTTCCCCGCCATCGCCTCTCCCGCGCCGACGCAGAGCTTCTGAGTTCTTCCAGCTGCCGTTAGCGTGCCTTTGGCATGCCCGATCTGCTCGTCCTCTTCCTCGCGGCGTGCGCGACGGCGCTTGCGACCGGGTTGGGCGCGATCCCGGTCTGGTTCCTCGGTGCCCGGGCGGAGGCGCTGACGCCGTTCCTGCTCGGAGTCGCGGCCGGGGTGATGGGCGTCGCCTCGATAGCCGGGCTGCTGATCCCCGCCGCCGAGGAAGGCTCGGCCTGGGAGCTGGCGGCGGGCTTGGCGGTCGGGGCCGTCGTGCTCGGGGTGGCGCGGACGCGGCTCGACCACGAGGCCGTGTTCATGGGGCGGAGCGGACCGGGGGCGCGGACCTCGGCTCTCGTCTTCGCCGTGCTCTTCGTCCACAGCCTCCCGGAGGGGCTGGCGGTGGGGACCGCCTATGCCTCCGAGCGCGCCGGGCTCGGGCTGTTCGTGATCCTCGCGATCGCGATCCAGAACGTCCCCGAGGGCACCAGCGTCGCGATTCCGATGGAGGCGACCGGCTACGGGCGGGCGCGGCAGTTCTGGGCCGCGGTGGCGACGAGCGCGCCGCAGCCGGTCGGGGCCGTGATCGCCTACCTGGCGGTCGAACAGGTCGACGCCCTGCTCCCCTTCTCGTTCGCCGTCGCCGCCGGGGCGATGTTGAGCCTGATCGCGATCGAGCTGCTGCCGCAGGCCTTCGCCGAGCGGCGCCGGCGGTGGGGCCCCGCGCTGGGGATCGTCCTCGGGGCGGGGGTGATGGTGGCGCTCGATCTCCTGCTCGGGGTCTGAGCCTCGATTCACCGGAAAACGATCCTGTTCCTTGACAGGACCTCGGATTGCGGTCTACCTTCAGCGGGCGGGATCGGGGGTCTCGGCGCGTCGTGGAGGGGAAAGGAAAACCCGGCAAAACCGGCCGAAAAGGCATATATGCACGGTCAGAAGTTTTTGCACAATAGAGGCGGGCACAGCGTCGTGGGATCTGCGAGCGGGGCCGCGGAGGACGTCCCGGCAAACGCCTCGGACCTGCGCACCTCCGACGAGATCGAGCTCGAGCACCTGCGCGAGGGATTGCGGATGGTCCAAGAGAAGCGCAAGAGCTTCGCCTGGCTGCGGAAGGGGTTCGTCACCGTCCTCGCGATCCTGATCGCGGTGGCGGCGATGGCCGTCTTCACACTGGCCGTCGGCCTCGTCAGCGGTCCCATCGAGCTGATCCTCCCCTCGCTGTCGGTGCTGGCCGGCTCGGGCGGCGCCGGGATCTTCTTCTGGCGGATGTACGCGGAGCGGATCCCGGCGCGGGCCTGACGGCCGGCTCCCGCGGCCGCGCCGCGGGATAGACTCGCCGCGTACATATCGGTCGGTGGTCAAGGGAAGTCCGGTGCAAGTCCGGCGTGGTCCCGCCACTGTGACCGGGTGGAGGAGTTCGCAGGCGCTCTCCGCGTCAGCCACTGGGGTCGACACCTCGTCCCCGGGAAGGCGCGTCCTCCCTGATCCCGGAAGCCAGGAGACCTGTCCCCGACCTTGCCAAATCAACCCTCGAGGAAAGGGTGGCGTAAATGCCAAGAATCACCCCGTTCCGGCTGGCGGCCGTCTGCGCGCTGGCTCTGTCCCTGACGTTCGCCTTCACCGCGGTCGCATCGGCCAAGGGCCTGATGGCGGACCTGCGCGTGGTCGGCACCGGCGGCAAGGTGCTCGCCGAAAAGACCGTCGCGAGCGCCAACGTCTCCGTCAAGACCAGCCCCCAGGCGACCTGCTTCGGGCCGGGCACCGGCGGCAGCGGCGACAGCGTGCAGCTGAAGGGAAACACGGCGATGGGCCTGCTCGCCAGCGGCGCCAAGACGATCCCCTCCCTGCGGCCGCTGTCGATCAGCGACAGCTTCGACTTCGGCCTCGCGCTCTGCGGGATCGGGTCGAGCGTGGCGAAGGGCAAAGCGTCCTGGTACCTGAAGATCAACCACGAGTCGCTCGAAGTCGGCGGCGACGCGGCGAAGATCAAGGCCGGCGACGAAGTGCTCTGGACCCTGGCGCCGTCGTTTCCCTACCCGGACGAGCTGGTGCTGACCGCGCCGGCGACGGCCAAGGCCGGGAGCTCGTTCTCGGTTCGCGTCTGGGCCTACGACGAAAAGGGCAAGAAGAAGCCGCAGGCCGGGGCGAAGGTGACCGGGGCGGCTGCGCCGACCGGTGCCGACGGCCGCACCACGGTGACTCTGTCCAAGCCGGCGAAGCTGAGCGCCAAGGCGTCGGGGGAGATCACCTCGGCCAAGGTGGCGGTCTGCGTCGGGGGCAAGTGCCCTAAGTGAGGGGACGCCGCGGCACGGCGGTCGTGGGCGCGCTGCTCAGCGCGGCGCTCGCGACCGCCGGCTGCGGCCTCGGCCCCGGCGCCGAGGTCGGCGACGTCGGCCTGACGGTGACGCGTGAATTCGGCGCGGTCCCGGTGCTCGACGCAAGCGTCGAGGCGAACGAATCCGACACCGTGATGCGGGTCCTCGAAGGCGAGGCCGCGGTCGAGACCCGCTACGGCGGCGGCTTCGTCCACTCGATCGACGGCGTCGCCGAGGGCTCGCGCGGCGGCGACCCTTATGACTGGTTCTTCTACGTCGACGGCGTCGAATCCGAGGTCGGCGCGGCGGAGTACGACCTCGAGGGCGGCGAGCGGGTCTGGTGGGACTACCGCGACTGGGCGACCACCAACCACGTCCCGGCGGTGGTCGGGTCCTGGCCGGCGCCCTTCGGCGACGGGATCGGCGGCGAGCGGCACCCGGTCGTCGTCGAATGCGAGGGCGGGGGAGAAGCGTGCGACGAAGCCCGGGCGGCGCTCGAGCGCGAAGGCGTCGAGGTCTCCTCCGGCGCCCCCGACGACGCGATCCGCGTCCTCGTCGGCCCCTGGGCACGGGTCCGGCAGGACCCGGCCGCCCGCCTGATCGAGACCGGCCCCGCCGAAAGCGGCGTCTTCGCCGACTTCCAGGCCGGCGTTCGTCCTTTCCACGGAATAGATGGGGAAAGGACGAACGCCGAGCCTGTTTTTGAGTTGCTGGGGTTGGACGAAGCGGGCAGGGTCGCCCACGACCTCGGTCCCGGCGCGGGGCTCGTCGCTGCGACCAGCCGCTACGGCGGCCTCCCGGTCTGGGTCGTGACCGGGGGGACGCCGGCGGCGGTGCGCGCCGCCGCCGCGGCGCTGGACGCGGAGCACCTGCGCGCCCGTTACGCGGTGGCTGTCGAGGACGGCGAGACGACGCCGCTGCCGCTGGAGGAGCGGTGAGGTCCCCGTTCGCCTACCAGCCCCGCCCGCGGCCGCTGCAGATGGCCTCGCCGGGTGCCGCGGTCGCCTACCTCGGCGCGATCGTCGCCGTCGCCTTCCTCTACTCCAACCCGCTGGTCCTCTTCGCGGCGGGGGTCGCGGCGGCGGGTGCGGGACTGCTGGCCGGCGCCCGCCGCGCCGTCCGGGTCGCCCTGAAGATGGGATTCGCGCTGGCGCTGCTGATCGTCGTCGTCAACGCCCTCGTCGTCAGCCGCGGCGAGACCGTCGTCGCGCGGCTCGGCGAGTGGCCGCTGCTCGGCAGGGTCGACGTCACCTTCGAGGCGATCGTCGCCGGCCTCTCCGGCGGCCTGCGGGCCGCGGTGGCGATGGTCGCCGCCGCCGTCTACTCCGCCTGCGTAGACCCCGACCGCGTTCTCCGGGCACTGCGGCCGCTCGCCGGTCGCTCGGCCCTGACCGCGACGCTCGTCTCCCGCCTCGTCCCGGTCGCCGCCGCCGACGCCGCCCGCCTCCGCGACGCGGCCCGCCTCCGCGGCCCCGGCGCCGCCCCGGTCGGCAAGGCGCCGCTCGCCCGCCGCCTGCTCGCCGGCTCGCTCGACCGCGCCGTCGACGTCGCCGCCACCCTCGAGCTGCGCGGCTACAGCCTCGACGCCCCGCCGGCCCGCGCCCGGCGCGGCCGCTCCCGCTACGACCGCCGCTTCTACGTCGTCGCCGCCCTCCTGCTCGTCGCCGCGGTCGCCGGCAAGGCCCTCGGCGCCGACGACTTCAACACCTACCCCGCGGTCGAGATCGGCCTCGGCCCCGCCACCCTCGCCCTCGCCATCCTCGTCGCCCTCGGCGGCCTCGCGCCGCTGCGGCGGAAGCGTCGCCTGTCGAGTTCCTCTCGCATAGCGAGACAAACTCGACACGCCGAGGCGGTCCGTGTCTGAGCTGGCGATCAGGCGCGGGGCGGCGCCGGCGCTGGCGGTGCGCGGGCTCGGGTACGCGTATCCGCACGCGGCGCGTGCGGCGCTCGTCGACGTCTCGCTGGAGGTCGCGCCGGGGGAGTTCGTCCTCCTCGCCGGGCGCTCGGCCTCGGGCAAGTCGACCCTCCTGAAGGCGGCCTGTGGCCTCGTCCCGCACTTCCACGGCGGCGAGATCGAGGGCGAGGTCCGCGTCGCCGACCTCGACGCGATCGCCGCCGGGCCGGGAGAGCTGGCCGCGGCGGTCGGCTATCTCGCCCAGGACCCCGAGACGCAGGTGGTCTCGACCACCGTCGCGGCCGAGATCGAGCTGCCGCTGGAGATGCGCGGCGACGAGCCCGCCGCGCGCGCCCGCGCCGTCGAGGAGGTCGCCCTCGCCCTGGCGATCCCGCACCTGCTCGGCCGCACCGTCGAGACCCTCTCCGGCGGCGAGCTGCAGCGCGTCGCCCTCGCCGCCGCCCTCGTCACCCGCCCCCGCCTGATCCTCCTCGACGAGCCGACGTCCCAGCTCGACCCGGTCGCCGGCGACGAGCTGATCTGGCTCCTGCGGCGCCTCAACGAGGAGTGGGGGGTGGCCGTGCTCCTCGCCGAACACCGCCTCGAGCGCTGCCTCGCCGCCGCCGATCGCGTCGTCGCGATGGAGGGGGGAGGCGTCGGGTTTGACGGTTCGCCCTCGGCCTTCCTCTCGTGGGCCCGCGACGCCGATCCCGCCCTGGAGACCCCCGCCGCCCGTCTCTTCTCCCTCGCCGGCATCGACCCGCTCCCCGTCGGCGTCCGCGCCGCCCGCCAGACGCTGCGAGGGACGGGGCTCGGGCACCCCCCTCGCCAAGCAGGTACGAGGGCGTCCGGCCCCCGTCGCGCCGACCCCGTCTTCGAGGCCAAGGGCCTCTGGGTCGAGCTCGATCGCGGCGAAGACCGGCGCGACGTCCTCAAAGGGGTCGATCTGACGATCCACCGCGGCGAACGGGTCGCCCTGATGGGGCGCAACGGGGCCGGCAAGAGCACGCTGCTGCGGACCGCCGCGGGGCTGCACGAGCCGGTAGCCGGGAAGCTCGAGGTCGATTCGATCGCGCTGCTGACCCAAAACCCCGGCGATTACCTGGTTCGGGAGCGGGTCGGGGACGAGCTGCCCGGGGACGAGGGGGCGGCGGCCCTGCGGGTCGTCGGTCTGGAGGACAAGGTCGACGCCGACCCTCGCGACCTCTCCGGCGGGGAGCGGCAGCGGCTGGCGCTGGCGATCGCCCTCGCCGGTCGCATGGAGGGCGAGCGGCTTCCCGGCCTCGTCGCCCTCGACGAGCCGACCCGCGGGATGGACCACGCGCGCAAGGACGAGCTCGTGCGGCTGGTCGCCGACCTCGCCGGGGGCGGCGCCGCGGTCCTCGTCGCCACCCACGACGTCGAGTTCGCCTCCCGCTTCGCCGAGCGCGTCGTCCTGCTCGGCGACGGCGTCCCGATCGCCGACGGGCCGATGGCCGAGATCCTCTCCGGCGGCTGGTACTTCGCCACCGAGGTCGCGCGGGTGCTCGACCTGCCGGGCGTCGTCACCCCCGAGCAGGGCGCCGCCGCCCTGGCCGAGGAGCGCCCCTGACCTGGGAGGTCGCCAGCTTCCTGATCGTCGGCGCGGTGGTCCTCGCCGGCTTCGCCTGGTACGAGCGCTCGCGTCCGCCGGCGCAGGTCGTCGCCCTGGTCGCCGCGCTCGCCGCCCTGGCGATCGCCGGCCGCATCGCCTTCGCCGCCTTCCCCAACGTCAAGCCGACGACCGACATCGTCATCTTCGCCGGCTACGCCCTCGGCGGCGCCCCCGGCTTTGCCGTCGGCGCCTTTACCGCGCTGGTCTCCAACTTCTGGTTCGGGCAGGGGCCGTGGACGCCGTGGCAGATGGCGGGATGGGGGTTGTGCGGGGTGCTCGGTGCCCTCCTGGCCCTCGGCGGCCGCGACGCCGGCCGCCTCGCGCTGGCGGCAACCTGCGGCTTTGCTGGCATTTTGTACGGGGCTCTGCTGAACTTCTCGCTTATGGCGACGTACGGTGGGGACCTATCGTTGCGGCACTTCCTCGTGCTCGAGGCGCGGGCGATCCCGTTCGAAATCGCCCACGTCGTCGGCAACGTGGTGCTGGCGCTGGTCGCCGGGCCGGCGATGGTGCGGATGCTGATCCGCTTCCGCGAGCGCTTCGAATGGCGGCGGGGCCCGGCCGGGACGACGACGACGCCCCCCCCGGGCCGGCTCGGCGGCGCCCTGCGCGGCGGCGGGATCGCCGTCCTCCTCGTCCTCGCCCTGGCCGCGCTGCTGCCCTCGCCGGCTCGCGCCGAGGACCCCGTCACCCGCGCCGCCAACTGGCTCGCGGCCCAGCAGCGCCCGAGCGGCGGCTTCCCCGCGACCCCGGGCCAGGAGGCCGGGGCGGAAATGACCTCCTGGGCGATGCTGGCCCTGGCGGCGACCGGCCGCAACCCGCTCGACGTCGCCAGCGGCGGCAAGACGCCGGTCGACTTCCTCCGCTCCCACATCGACGAAATCTCCGACGCCGGCGACGAAGCCCGCACGATCCTCGCCCTCAGCGCCGCCGGCGTCGACCCGCGCAGCTTCGCGGGGCGGAACCTCGTCGACGGCCTCGTCGCGCGCCGGGCCGCGAACGGCTCCTACCAGAGCTGGCCGGGGACCAGCGCCTACGCGGTCCTCGCCCTGCGGGCGGCGGGGGCGAACGACGCGACCGCGCCGACGGTCGCCTGGCTGCGCGACGTCCAGGGCAAGGACGGCGGCTGGGGGAACGAACCGAAGACCCCCAGCACGGCGGAGGTCACCGGCGCCGTCCTGCAGGTGCTCTCGCCGGGATCAGAGGCGGCCGGCCGCGCGCTCGACTACCTGCGCACGGCCAAGCGGCAGAACGGCGGCTTCGCCCCGGGCGGCAACCTGGCCGCCAACGCGCAGGCGACCGCCTGGACCTCGGCCGGGCTGCTGGCTGCCGGCAAGGACCCGTCGACCTTCGGCGAGGGCAAGAGCTCCTACTCCTACATGCTGGGCCTGCAGGCCGATGCCGGCTACTTCCTCAAGGAACCGAATTTGGAGGCGACCCCGATCTGGGTCACCGCCGACGTCCTCGTCCCGCTGACCGCGCACCACCTCCCGGTCCCGGCGCCGCCCCGCCAACCAAAGCCGAAGCCGAAGGCGGCCAAGGCCAACGACGGCGCCGCCGGTTCCGGCGGCGCCGCCCCGCCGCTGAGCGGCGCTCCCCCGGCCGGCCTGGACTCGAGCGCGATCCCGCCCGCCTTCCGCGACGCCTTCAAAGGCGCGATCGAAGAAGCCCCTCCCGGGGCGCTTCCGGCGCCATCCGGCAGGGGCGGCTCGAAGGCACCGCCTGAAGCTCCCGCCAGCGGCGCGGTCATCCCGGAGGAAGACCTCGGCAGCGTTCTGCCGGACGCCCCCGCCTCGCAGGCGACCGGGGAGCCGGTCTCCGAATCGACGGAGGACTCCGGCAGCGCCACCGCCGGCGCCATCCTCCTCGGCCTGCTGGCCGGCTGCGTCCTCTTCGGCGCCGGTCTCGCCGGCCGCGCGGGCTGGATGCGCTGGCGCTACGGCCTCTGATCGCCGCCAGCGCGATCTTCCCCGGGGCCGCCTCGCTATACCCTCGACCGATGGACGTCGAGACCGCGATCCGCACTCGCCGTACGCACAAGGCCTTCGCGCCGGAGCCGCTGCCGCGCGAGCAGATCGACGAGCTGCTCGAGCTCGCCAGCTGGGCGCCCAACCACAACCTCACCGTGCCCTGGCGCTTCCGGGTGATCGGACCGGAGACGCTGCGCCGCCTGAAGGCGGTCGCCGGGCCCGAGGGCGCCGCCAAGCTCGACCGCGCCCCGACCCTGATCGTCGTCAGCTGCGTCCTCGGCGGCGACCCGGTCGAAGAGGAGGAGGACCTGCACGCGACCGCCGCCTCCTCCTACATCGTCCTCCTCGCCGCCCACGCCCGCGGGCTCGCCGGCTACTGGCGGACCCCCGGCATCCTCCGCGGGGAAGAGGGGAGGGCGGCGGTCGGCCTGCCGGCCGAGGAGCGCTTCGTCGGCCTGCTCCACCTCGGCCACCCGCGTCAGGAGAAGCCCGCCCCCGAGCGCCCCGGCGCCGACCGCACGACCACCTACCTCGACTGATGCTGACCCGCGCCCGCGCCATCGAGGAGATCGCCGGCAAGCGGTTCGAGGTCGTCGTCATCGGCGGCGGCGTCACCGGTGCCGGGGTGGCGCTCGACGCCGCCTCGCGCGGCTACTCGGTGGCCCTGCTGGAGCGCGGCGACTACGCGCTCGGGACCTCCAGCCGCTCCTCGAAGATGGTCCACGGCGGCCTTCGCTACCTGCAGAACTTCGACCTCGGCCTGGTCCGCGAGGCGCTGCTCGAGCGCCAGCTGATGGTCCGGCTCGCGCCCCACCTCGTCTACCCGACGCCGTTCCTGGTCGCCGCCCTCGGCGAGGAGCGCCGCGATCGCAAGCTCGGGCTCGGGCTGAACATGTACGACGTGATGGCGACCACCCGCGCCGGCCGCAGCCGCCGCGAGCGCCGCGCCGCGCGCGAGCAGGAGGAGGACTACTACTGGTCGCCGGAGCGCCACCGCACGATCGACCGCGACGAGGTGCTCGACCTGGTGCCGGCGCTCGGGCCGCGCGAACCGAAGGACGCCTACCTCTTCTACGACTGCCAGACCGACGACGTCCGCCTCGTCCTCACCGTGCTCGGCGAGGCCGAGCGCTTCGGCGCGGTGATGCTGAACGGGGCCGAGGTCACCGAGGTCCTCACCGCCGACGGCCGGGCGACGGGGGTCGCCTTCGTCGAGGAGTCCTCCGGCGAGCGGATCGAGGTCGGCGCCGACCACGTCGTCAACGCCACCGGCGTCTTCGCCGACCGGATCCGTCCCGAGGAGCTGCTCGGCGAGGAGGACGTGCCGCGGATCTCGCCCAGCCGCGGCACCCACCTGCTGATCGACCAGGAGCAGCTGCCGATGGGCAAGGCGGCCTGCATCGTCCCGGCGGGGGAGGGGCGGATGATCTTCTCCCTGCCCTGGTACGGCCGCACCCTGGTCGGCACCACCGACAACGACTTCGACGGCGACACCACCCACCCGCGCCCGGCCGAGGCCGACGTCTCCTACCTGCTCGACGCGATCAACGGGTTCTTCGGGACCGCGATCGCCGAGTCCGACCTGGTCGGCGCCTACGCCGGCGTGCGGCCGCTGATCTCCACCGGCGACCCGCGGAAGTCGGTCGACATCTCCCGCAAAGCCGAGCTCTACGAGACCTCCTCGGGGATGCTGACGATCACCGGCGGCAAGCTCACCACCTGGCGGCGGATGGCGAAGCAGACGGTCGACCGCCTGGTCGAGCGCGAGGGGCGCGAGGCGCCCTGCCACACCCACGAGATCCCGCTCGGGATGGAGGCGCGGCCGGAGGACCTGGAGGCGCCCGCCGGGGTGGGGGAGGAGGCCCTCGCGCAGCTCGCCTTCCGCTACGGCCACGCCGCGCGCAAGGTCCTGGCGATCGCCCGCGAGGACCCGAAGCTGGCGCGGCCGATCGTCCCCGGCCGTCCCGACCTGCTGGCCGAGGTGGTCGTCGCCGCCCGGCACGAGCAGGCGCGCAGCGTCGCCGACGTCCTCCTGCGCCGCACCCGGCTGGGGCTCCTCGCCGCACCGCAGCTGCGGACCGCGAAGGCGGTGCGGCCGGTGGCCGACGCGCTCGCGGGGGAGCTGGGATGGGGGCGCCGCCAGCGCTCGCGCGAGGCGGACGCGTGGGTCGAGGTCGCCGCCGAGGAGGGGATCGATCCCGCCGCCGCAGCGGCGCCGATCACCGGGGCGGTCGGTTGAATAGGCTGCCGCTGCGATGAACAAGGCCGAGCTCGAGAAGAAGAACCTGTCCGACCTGCACCGGCTGGCCGCCGAGGCCGGCGTCGAGAAGTACCGGATGCTGAGCAAGGGCGAGCTGGTCGAGAAGCTCGCCACGGGGAACGGCAGCGCCGCCGCGGAGGAGGCTCCGGAGCGGGGCGGGAGCAGCGAGCAGCGCTCCGAGCGCCCGCGCCGCCGCCGACGCAGCCGCAGCACCGGATCTCCGGCAGTCGCCGATGCCGAGGACGAGGAGAAGGGGGCGCGCGGGCCGAGGGATCGCTCCGCCGGCGCCGAGCGCGATTCCGCGCCGAAGCCGGCCGCCGAGCCCGAGCCGGTCGAGCCCGATTCGCCGCCCGAGCCCGCTGCCGCCGCGAGCACGCGCGCCGCGGCCGAGCCGCAGCGCCCGCGCCGCCGTCGCCGGCGCCGCTTCGGCCGCCGCGGCAAGCAGGCGGTGACCCTGCAGGGGCTGCTGCTGCCGCCCGAGGCCGGGCGCCAGGCACTGGTCTTCGCCGAGACTCGCGAGGGCTGCACGGCGCTGCTGCGCGGTGTCGCCGCCGACCTCGCCGCCGATACCAAGGGCCCCGACCCCGTCGCCCTGCTGATCGATCCCAGCCCCGAGGAGCTGGCCGACTGGAAGCGCGACGCCCCGCAGGCCGAGATCGTCTCCGCCGGCCAGCCCCGGCACGCCAGCGACGCCCTCGCCCAGGCGGCCTCCCGGGCCGCCGCTGGCGACGACGTGATCCTGCTGGTCGACTCGCTGACCCGGCTCGGCGAGGCCTACGACGACGCCGAGGCCGCGAAGGAGTTCTTCGACGCCGGCCGCGTCCAGGGCTCAGCCGGTGGCGGCTCGCTCACGGTAGTTGCTGCCCTGGAGCGTTCTTCGGACTGACTCCGAACTTCTCCTCGCTGCAGCGAGGCCGATCTCGGAGGACGGACTAGCGCCGGTAGGCGATGCGGCGCCAGGACGGCTCTTTGGAGAGCTCGATCAGCTCGTCGCTGCGGTCCGGCTGCACGTAGCCGAAGGTCTGGGTGCGCTCGTCGAAGACGATGTCCAGCTCGCCCTCCTTGACCCGCTGGTCGAGCCAGGCGCCGCGGAAGACGAGGCGGCGGATCCAGTGGACGAGGCTGCGGTTGGAGGGGCCTACGAGGTCCTCCCAGTTCTCGTTGATGTGCTCGCCGAGGCGGGAGCTGGGCTCGGCGATCTCGCCGCTGACCGCGAGGTCGAGGAGGTCGTCGAGCTCCTCGCCGCTGAGTCCCTGGTCGACGAAGCGGAGCTTGACCGCCGCCTGCTCGACCCGCTGTCCGAAGTCCTCCTCGTTGAAGGCGAAGCGAAGCTCGCCGTACTCCAGCACGTAGTCGGAGCCAGACTCGTAATTCCCTCTGCGGGTCGTCTTCTTATCCATGAGTTGAAGCCAGTCCACCCGCGCAAGCCCGGCGCGAGCAGGTCCATGATCTTGCCGATCATCGTAGAGACGTGCCTGATCGCGCCGGTCGCTGAACGCCTGGTTGCACCTTGGCGGCGAACTTGCACTTCTTCCCCTCAGAACTGGGTAGAAGTCGCAGGAGGACGCCGTGTTCGACCTCCACTGCCACATCCTCGACGCGATCGACGACGGGGCCCGGGACGCCGACGACAGCGTCGCGATGGCCCGCCAGGCCGAGGCCGACGGCATCGAGGCCGTCTGCGCCACTCCCCACATCCGCCACGACCACGACGTCCGGATCGAGGAGCTGGAGGGGCGGGTGCGGGGCCTGAACCAGCGCCTGGAGCGGGAACTGGTGGCGGTGCGGGTCCTCAAGGGCGGCGAGGTCGCGGAGACGGCGCTGGAGGGCCTGGGCGCGGAGGAGCTGGAGCGGGTCGCGCTGGGCGAAGGCAGCTGGATCCTGCTCGAGCCGGCGCCCGGCCCGCTCGGCGACAGCCTGCTGCGGCGGGTGGGGCACCTCGGCGAGCGCGGCTACCGGACGATCGTCGCCCATCCCGAGCGCCATCTCTCCGCCGACATGTTCGAGCGGATGGCGGCCCTGGTCGCCGAGGGGGCGCTGATCCAGGCGACGGCCGACTTCTTCCTCCGCGAGAACATGGCCGCGGGGATGCTGGCGATGGCCGAGAAGG
Organism: Solirubrobacterales bacterium; assembly: GCA_035712025.1. Classification (GTDB taxonomy): domain Bacteria; phylum Actinomycetota; class Thermoleophilia; order Solirubrobacterales; family 70-9; genus VAYN01. The sequence continues at coordinate 17,389 of DASTBO010000128.1, read as the reverse complement.
GCCTCGTCCACGTCCTCAGCAGCGACGCCCACACCGTCCACGGCGGCCGACCGGTGCGGATCTCCCCGGCGCTGGAGCGCCTGCACCAGGTCGAGCTCCTCGCCCCGCACCTCGAGTGGATCGCCGAGACGGCCCCGCGCGCGATCGTCGCCGGCGACCCCCTGGAGCCCCCCTTCGCCCCCCGGCTCTAGGTCGTTTCCACGATTGGTGCCGCTGTAGGGACCAAAAGGATGGAAACGATCAATCGAGCGGGCGGAGCTGGACGCGCGGGGCGAGCTCCTCGATCACGCTGCGGGAGCCGGTGCCGAGGCCGGCGCGGAGGAAGTTGGTCGCGCCGGCGGCGGCGCTGAGGCGGAGGACGTCCTCCCACTCGCGCTCGGCGGCGATCGTCGCCGCCAGGGCTCCCATCATCGAGTCGCCGCAGCCCTCGCGGGAGCCGCGCTCGAACTTCGGCGGCTTCAGCTCGTAGAACCTGCCGTCGCGCAGGGCCAGCGCCGGCTCGCCGGCGCGGGTGACGATTACGCTCGCGGCACCTGCGTCGCGGACCCGCTCCATCGCAGCCCGCATCCGCTCCTCGGTGTCGACCGGGCCGGAGACGAAGCCGGCGATCTGCCAGTCGTTGATCTTGACCAGGTCCGGCCCGCCCTCCAGCGCCCGGTCGAGGCGCGGCGAGGAAAGGTCGACGATCACCGGCGTGCCGTTGGCCTTGACGTCGGCTACGAGCCCGCCGTAGATCTCCAGCGGCACGGTGTTGTCGGGATAGGGGCCGCAGACGGCGAGCAGGTCGCAGTCGAGGGCCGCCGCCACGGTGACCGAGAAGAGATCGTCGACCTCGTGCCGGGAGGCGGGGAAGGCGGCGCTCTGGCCGACCGGCTCGCGCTCGCCGCTGCGCCGGTCGTGGATGTAGGCCCCGCTCGGCTCGGCCGTCTCCACCAGCCGCAGCTCGACCGGCAGCTCCTCCAGCAGCGGGCGCAGCACGGTCCCGACCTCGCCGCCGATGAACCCGCAGAGGACCGGCCGGGCGCCCAGCTCGGCCGCCATCCGCGCCACCCAGACCCCCTGGCCGGCGGGATGGATGTGGATGTCGTCGCCGCCGTCGGCGCTGAACGACTCGATCGCGATCGAGACCATCGGGTTGGGACTGAAGATCGCGACTTTGGGCGAATCGGTCATCGGCCTCTTCGGTTGCGGGGGAGGAGTTGGAGCCCGGGCGGGCTTGGGTCGGTATGGATCATCCCCTCGAAAGGCTTCCCGTCGCAACCGGATTCCGAACTCGCCTTCGAGGCCTCGCCTTCCGCGACCGCGAGGCGGCCGGGCCGGGCCTGCTGATCCCCCGCTGCGCCAGCGTCCACACCTTCGGGATGCGCTTCGACCTCGACGTGTACTTCCTCGACCGCGACGGGCGAGTCCTCGCCGCCCGCCGCCGGGTCCCGCCAAACCGGGTCCTCTGGTGCCGCGGTGCCCGCAAAGTCCTGGAGATTCCCTCCCCGCCGGGGGGAGAGACAGGAGGCAGCAGGACTTAGGTCCCCATGCTCCCCCAACGAGAAGAGATCGCCAGCGTCGTCGTCTGCGAGGACGACGACCTCACCCTCGACCTGCTCTGCGAGCACCTCGCCGCCGACCGCTTCGGGGTGATGCCGGCGCCGAGCGCCTCCGACGCGCTCCGCCTCTGCCGGTACAACCACCCGGACCTCCTGCTCCTCGACCTCTCGCTGCCGGACGCCTCCGGGCTCGACGTCCTGCGCGAGATCCGCGAGGCCGACGGCGTCGACTCGCGCTTCGACCCGACCCTGCCGGTGATCGTCCTCACCGGCCGCAGCGGCGACACCGACAAGGTCCGGGGCCTCGACTCCGGGGCGGACGATTACCTGACGAAGCCGTTCGTGTACGGCGAGCTGCGGGCGCGCATCGGCGCCGTCCTGCGCCGCCGCACCCAGCCCAATTTCGGCCCCAGCCGCGTCGGCGACCTCGTCATCGACCCGCTGCGCCGGCGGGTCACGGTGGGTGACCGCGAGGTCCCCCTGGCGAAGAAGGAGTTCGCCCTGCTCCGGGTCCTCGCCTCAGACCCCACCCGGGTCTTCACCAAGGAAGAGCTGCTCGACTCGATCTGGGCCTACCGCGGCCCGGCGAAGACGCGCACCCTCGACTCGCACGCCTCCCGCCTCAGGCGCAAGCTCGACCCCGAGCACCGCCGCTTCATCTCCAACTGCTGGGGGATCGGCTACCGGTTGATCGACGGGTGATCGGGTGGCGCCTACCCACCGACTTATGTTGAGTTCCCGATCTCGACAAGGGCCAGCGCGCGCGGGCCGCCGTGGTCATTGCCGAAGATGTCCGTCCGGGAGCTGAGGGTGGACCTCGACGATGTGCGCCGAGCTCAGGACCGGGGCATCGCCTCGGAGACGATGCGAATCCTGCTCGATTCGATGCCGAGAGGGCAGCGGAGAAGGCTCCGGCAGACGGTGATGAAGCATCACCGCTTCTAACGCACTCCTCGTCGATTAGGTGGGAGGAGAAAGATGACGCCCCCAGCGGCTCCGGGGGCGTCGCGGTCCGGGCTACTTCCTGGCCTTGGCTTTGGCCTTCGGCTTCGCGGTCGCCGGGACCTCGAAGTGCATGATCGCCAGCTTGGTGGCGATGCCGTCGGACTTGTCGTCGAGGCGGCTGGCCGCTTCCTTCTGGATCTGGCCCGCTTTCTTGACGCTGTCCGCGAGGACCTTGTTGAGGTCCTTCCAGCCCTTCTCGTCGAGCAGAAGCGGGGTGTCGGAGAGGTGGGAGTCCTTGCGGCCCTCGATCGTGCCCTCGGCCATCGCCTCGGTCGCGCTCTGGCCGATCGACTCGAGGATCGAGCCGGAGATGCCTTTGCGCGCCGAGGCCGGGATCTTGGCCCAGTCCGAGTCGCTGAGGAAGGCACGGTCGGTGGCGCGGTAGAAGTGCTCGACGGCACCGCGGCGCGGCTCGGTTTTGACCAGCTCGACGCAGTCGTATTCGAGCAGCGTTTTCACGTGGTAGCTGACGTTGCCGAGCGGCTCGCCGAGCTCCTGGGCGAGCTGGTTCGGGCTCGAGATCCCTTTGTGCAGGGAGCTGAGGATGCGAACGCGCAGCGGGTGGGCAAGGGCCTTGGCGAGCTGCTGGGTGATGCCCTCTGGGGAAGTGCGGGTCTGTGGCAAGGGGGCCTCCTTTTTCTCGCTCGAGTGGAAGGGATCGGTGGCAGGTGGCACTCGAGTTACTAGACAAGTATTCCAAAACGCTCCGTCGTTGCCGTTCTCGATAGGGATATATGCAGTAAAAGAAATTGACCTCTGTAATCGGTTCGAGTCTCGAAGAAATCCTTGGGAACCGATCTGTCTCGCCGGCGGGTCTATGGGGTCGCGCCCGTCCTCTCGACGCGCCTGGCCGAGACCGCCTCGAAGGACGGGCGCCCACTCTCAATCCCCCGAAGCCGCGTTTTGCGGGCTGTGCATGGCGGCCCCGGGGGAGAGGACGCGGGCTCCCGTGCCTTGAGCGGGCATGACCGAGACGCGAGAGCCGCGGTGCGATGCCGGTTGAGCTGGCCGAGATCGCCGCGGGGATTCCGTTTGCCGCTTCTTTCGCGATGGCTGGCGGCATCGCCGTCCTGCGCGAAGGCAGGCGCCGGGCCTCGCTGAACGAGGCGGTGCACGAGCTGCGCCGCCCGCTGCAGGCGTTGGCGCTCTCGCTGCCCGCCGACCCGCACGACGGCGGGGCCGCCGGCTCGGCGCTGCTGATGGCCGGGACGGCGATCGACCGGCTCGACCGCGAGATCAACGGCGAGGCCGCCGGAACGGTCGCGGAGCGCGTTCCCGTGAGGCCGATGATCGAGGCCGCCGAGGCGCGATGGCGACCCCACGCCCTCGCCGTGGGGCGGTCGCTGGGCCTGAGGTGGGACGCCGCCGAGCCGGCGCTCTGGGGCCACGCGATGGAGCTCGCCCAGGCGGTGGACAACTTGATCAGCAACGGGTTCGAGCACGGGCGCGGCCCGGTCGAGATCTGCGCCTCGGAAGAGAAGGGCGAGCTGCGGATCGCCGTGCGCGACGGGGGCGCCGGGCCGCGGACTCGGTCGCCTCGTCCCCTTGGCCGCGCTCGCCCGCGGCGCCATGGCCACGGCCTGAAGATCGTGCGACGGGTGGCGGCGGGGCACGGCGGCAGCTTCCGGCTGCGGCGCTCGGCCGCCGGCACCGAGGCGCGGCTCGAACTGCCGCTGGCGGGGGGAGGACGGTGAACCGGCGGCGGCGCTCGGCGGCGTTCCTTACGGCGGCGCTGCTGGCCGCCCTCGCCGCGGGCCTGGTCGCCGACGGCTACGGCCGCAGCGTCGTCCGCGGCTACGGCGAGCTGCGTCCGGTCGTGGTCGCGGTGGACGACCTGCGGGCGGGAGAGCGGATCGATCCCCGGCGCGCGGCGAGCGGGCTCGAGGTGCGGCGGGTCCCGGTCCGCTTCGCCCCGCCGGCCGCCCTCGCCGCGGCGCCCGAAGCGCTGGGGCTGGCGCCCGCCGTGACGATCCCGGCCGGCTCCTACCTGCTGGCCTCCGAGCTGCGGCGCCCCGGCGCCCGGCGCGGAGGCACCCCCCTCGGCCACGGCCGGCGGCCGGTGGAGATCGCGATCGACGGCGCCGGGGCGCTCTCGAGCTTCGGTACCCAGCCGGTGGGCTCGCGGGTCGACGTCGTCGTCACCGCCGAACCGAGCGGCTCCGGCCCGGGTCGCACCTACGTCGCGGCGTCGTCGGTGCCGCTGCTCGCCCTCGGCCCGGGAGCGGAAGGCGGCCCCGGAGAAGCCGCCGCGACGCTGGGCCTGACCCGTCCCCAGGCGCTGCGGCTGATCGCCGCCGAGAGCTTCGCCCGCCGCGTCACGGTGCTGCCGAGGGGCTGATGGAAGCCCACGAGCGAGATCTTGCCGAGCTGGCGGCGAACCTGAGGACGCGGATCGTCGAGCGGCGGCGCGCCGAGGCGGCCGCCGGCGGCAGGGTGGTCGAGGAGCTCGCGGCCAGCGCCCGCGCCGTCGTCGCCGAGTCGGCGGCGGTGCTGGCACCGGCTGCGCGCGAGGAGGTGATCGGGCGGATCGTCCGCGACAGCGTCGGCCTCGGGCCGTTGGAGGTCCTGCTTGCCGATCCCACGGTGGAGGAGGTGATGGTCAACGGCCCCGGGCTCGTATATGTAGAGCGGCGGGGGCTGCTGGAGGCGACCGACGTCGCCTTCGACGGCGAGGGGGAGCTGCGCGACGTGATCGAGCGGGTGCTGGCGCCGCTCGGCCGGCGGGTCGACGAGCTGAGCCCGATGGTCGACGCCCGCCTCGCCGACGGATCGCGGGTCAACGTCGTGATCCCGCCGCTGGCGATCGACGGCCCGGCGCTCTCGATCCGCCGCTTCGGAGCCGAGCGACCCGGTCCGGAGGAGCTGGTCGCGCTGGGGACGCTGAGCGCCGAGCAGCGGCTCCTGCTCGAGCGGGCGGTCGCCGCCCGGCGCAGCGTCCTGGTCAGCGGCGGCACCGGCTCGGGGAAGACGACGCTGCTGAACGCCCTCTCCAGCTTCATCGCGCCGGGCGAGCGGGTGGTGACGATCGAGGACGCGGCCGAGCTGCGGCTGCAGCAGCCGCACGTGGTCCGGCTCGAGAGCCGGCCCGCCGGCGTCGAGGGGCGCGGCGAGGTGACGATCCGCGACCTGCTGCGAAACGCGCTGCGGATGCGCCCCGACCGGATCGTGATCGGCGAGGTGCGGGGGGTCGAGGCGCTCGACCTGCTGACCGCGCTCAACACCGGCCACGACGGCGCCCTCTCGACCGTCCACGCCAACTCGCCGGAGGACGCGCTGCGGCGGCTGGAGACGCTGGTTCTGATGGCGGGCGTCGGCCTGCCGCACGCCACCGTCGCCGAGCAGGTGCGCCGCGGCATCGACCTCGTGGTCCACCTGCGGCGCGAGCCCGACGGGGCGCGGCGGGTGAGCGAGATCGCGGAGGTCGCTTGACGCCGACGGTGCTCCTCGCGGCCGCGGCGGGTTGCCTGGCCGTGCTGGCGGCCCGGGAGGCGCTGCCGGCGACCCCCTCGGCGTCGCGGTGGATCCGCTTCGCGCTCGAGCCGCTGCGCCGGGCCGGCGAGGAGGGATACGCGCCCTCGAGCCTGGAGCGCCGGCGGCTGACCCTGCTCGGGACCGGGGCCGCGATCGCCGCGGGCTGGGTCCTCGGCGGCCCGGCCATGGCGCTGCCGCTGGCGCTCGCGGGGCCGGCGGCGGTCGCCTGGGCGATCGGCAGCCGCCGCCGGCGCTACCGCCGCGCGGTCGAGCGCTCGCTGCCGGAGGTGGCGACGGCGATCGCCGACTCGCTCAGCGCCGGCCGCTCGCTGCGGGCCTCGCTGGCGGAGTCGGTCGCCTCGCTCGACGGGCCCGGCGCCAGCGAGCTGGCCCGGCTCGCAGGTGAGCTGGAGCTCGGGGCCGGCACGGGCGAGGCGGTGGGGCGCTGGCGGCGGCGGATGCGTTCGGAGCGCGTCGACGCTTTCGCCGCCGCCCTGCTCAGCCAGCGCCTCGCCGGCGGGGACCTGGCGGGCCTGCTGCGTCGCTTCGCCGTCGGAGCCGCCGAGCGCGAGCGGGTCGCCGAGGACGCCCGTGCGGCCACCGCCCAGGCCCGCTTCACCGGCCTCCTGGTGGTGGCTATGCCGAGCGGCGGCGCTCTGCTCGCCGAGCTGCTGGAGCCCGGCTTCCTCTCGACCCTGCTCGCCTCCCCGCCCGCCGCCGTCCTCCTCGGCCTCGCCGCGGCGCTGCAGGTCGTCGGGTTTGCGGCGATCCGCCGCTTCTCGCGGGTGGTCGAGTGAGCGCCGCCGGGCTGCTCGCCGCGCTGGCGGTCCTGCTCGTCGCGGCGGCGGCGCGGGAGCTGCCGCTCGATCGTCTCATCGGCGATCTGGGTCGCCGCTTTCCCGTCCCGGCCCTGCTTCCGCGCAAGCTCGCTTGCGCCGCGGCGGGTGGGGTGGCGGCAATGCTCGCCGCGCCGGCGGCACCGGGACGGACCGCGCTGCTGGTGATGGCCGGGATGCCGGTCGCCGGCTTTCTCGCCCCGGACGCGCTGCGGGAGCGGCGGGCGCGCCGCCGCCACCGGCGGCTGCTGCGGGCGCTCCCCGACGGGCTCGATCTGCTCGCGGTCAGCGCCGGCTCCGGGCGCGGCCCGGCCGCCGGCCTTGAGCAGATCGCCCGCGCGGGGGAGGGCCCGCTGGCCGAGGAGCTGCGGACGGCCACCGCCGAGCTGGCCAGCGGCGTCCCCCTCGGCGCCGCGCTGGAGGGGCTGCGGAGCCGGGCGCCGGGCAGCGAGGTGGCGACCCTGGTCGCGGCGATCGAGCGCTCGCGCCGCTTCGGCTCACCGCTCGCCGACCAGCTCCGCCGCCAGGCGACCGCCCTGCGCCGCGACAGCCGGCGGGCGACCGAGGAGCGCGCCGCCCGCGCCGCACCGAAGATCCAGCTCGTCGTCGCCCTCGTCCTCGTCCCTTCGGTGCTGCTGATGATCGCCGCCGCCCTGATCGCCAACGCGGGGACTTTGCTGGCTGGGTTCTGAGGGGCGTCCTCCGACGAACGCCGCTACTCGAGTGCCTCTTCGCGCAGGCGCTTGGCGACGGATCCGGTGGCGGTGGCGATCGCGTCGAGGTCGGCGGCGTTTTCCTTGTGGCCGTTGACGTAGCAGCAGAGGGCGCCTGCAACCAGCTCGAAGGCGAACTTCTTCGGCGCTTCCTCGCCGAGCCAGACGATGAAAGTGGGGGAGAAGAGGCGGCGCAGCCGGACGGCGTCCTGCTCCTTGGTGGCGAAGATCTCGTACTTGTCGAGCAGCTTTTCGCTCTCCAGCGTCACCCGCTCTTTGTTGCCGCGGAAGGCGTCCTCGAACTTCTCCAGCGCCCGCAGGCCGAACTTGCGCTGGCAGTAGAGCTCGGGAACCAGGGAGGCGCAGTCGGGAACCTCGACCAGGCCGAGGGTGTAGCGGTAGTAGTTCGTCTGGGTGTCGCCGTCGGAGTCGCGGGTCTCTTCCTCGTAGGTGAAGAGCGCCAGGGTGCCGTCGAAGCCTTCGGCGACCGGACCGGTGAGGGTGCGCTCGGTGTAGCGGTCGTCGCCCTTGCGCAGGAGGGGAGTCGCCTGGGGCAGCCGGCCGCGGCCGTGGATCAGGGTCAGCCCGCGGTCGGCGGCGTAGACCTCGAAGAAGTCGTCGGCCGCCCGCTTGTCGGCGATCACGAAGACGGCGAGGATTCCGAGCAGCAGCGCCGCGATCGCCGCGCCGGCCCCGATCAGCGCGCTGAGGAAGACCAGGCAGGCGACGAACGCGACCGCGGTCAGGGTCGCGATCAGGATCAGCGTCAGCGGCGTCCGCATCAGGCGGCTGAAGTGGTAGCCGCGCATGTCGTCGGCATCGGTGGGCAGGCCGGTGCTCACCACTTCCTCCACCTCCGGCTGCGCCTGCTCGGGACTGCCCACGGACGCCAATCTACTGGCCCCGCCTTCGTCTGTTCCTTGTCGTTGCTGGCCACCGAAAAGGAACAGACGAACTTCGGCGGGCGGATGCAAACGGGGTTGCAGAGGGGGGTCGTGTTGCAAAGTGGGAGAGAGTGGGTTATTGTGGCGATCGAGTTGAAGCCCAGGACCGGGGTGGTGAGGCTCCTCCCACCTCATCACTCCGGTCCAACTCTTTTCAGCCCTCCCGCTCAGAAAGGACACCGCCGCAGTGGCGTTCAGGGGTCTCTACGAGCACAGCCTCGATTCCAAGGACCGCCTCACGGTCCCATCTCGCTTCCGGGCCCCGCTTGCTGACGGCATCGTTCTCTCCAAGGGCTTCGACCCCTGCGTCTGGGTGCACACGACCAGCGAGTTCGAGCAGCTCTCCGACCGCTTCCTCTCCCCGCACAGCCCCTTCGGCGCCGACGCCCGCGCCCTGCGCCGCCGCTTCCACGGCGGCTCCTTCGACGAGAAGCTCGACTCCGCCGGGCGCATCCGCGTCCCCAAGCCGCTGATCGAGCACGCCGGCCTCGACGGCAACTGCGTCGTGATCGGGGCCGGGGAGTACCTGGAGATCTGGAACGCCGAGGCCTGGGCCAAGCAGGAGGAGGAGCTCGACGCCGCCGCCCCCGAGATCGCCGAGGGCCTCGCCGCCGCCGGCACCGCGTAACCATGAGACTGAATGCCGCCGCCCAAAACTTCCCAGCCCATCCGCCGACGGGACGAAATCCGCTCTACGTCAGCGGAAATCGGCCCGTCGGCGTCCCAGGACTCTCCGCCGTGGAGGTGGTCATGAGCGAGCACGAGCCCGTTCTCGCCGACGAGCTGGTCTCGCTGCTGGCGCCGGAGCCGGGGCAGGTCGCGGTCGACTGCACCTTCGGAGGCGGCGGCCACGCCCGCCGCGTCGCCGAGCTGCTCGGGCCGGAGGGGACGCTGGTCGGGATCGACCGCGACCCCGCAGCGCAGGAGCGCTTCAACCGCTTCGCCGCCGAGGCGCCCTGCCGGACCCTCTTCGTCAGCAGCGACTTCGCGGCAGGACTTCGTGCGCTGGAGGGCGAAGGGATACGCCCAGACATGGTTTATGTAGATCTGGGGATGTCTTCGATGCAGGTCGACGCGCGCGAGCGGGGGTTCTCCTACTCCTACGACGCACCGCTCGACATGCGGATGGACACGCGGCAGGAGTTCACCGCCGCCGACCTCGTCAACGAGTGGCCCGAGTCGCGGATCGCCCAGGTCCTGCGCCGCTTCGGCGAGGAGCGCCACGCCGGCGGGATCGCCCGCGAGATCGTCGCCCGCCGTCCGCTGGAGACCACCGGCGAGCTGGTCGCGGCGATCAAGGCCGGGATGCCGGCCTCGGCCCGCTTCGGCGGCGGCCACCCGGCCAAGCGCAGCTTCCAGGCGATCCGGATCGCCGTCAACGGCGAGCTCGAGGCCCTGAACGAGGCGCTGCCGCTCGCCTGGTCCCAGCTCAAGCTCGGCGGCCGCTTCGCCGCGATCTCCTTCCACTCGCTCGAGGACCGGCCGGTGAAGCAGTTCCTCGCCGCCAAGGCGCGGGGCTGCGTCTGCCCGCCGGAGCTGCCGGTCTGCGTCTGCGGCCACGAGCCCGAGGCCGAGCTGCTCACCCGCCGCGCGATCGCACCGAGCCCGGAGGAGGCGGAGAGCAATCCGCGCTCGCGCTCCGCCCACCTGCGCGCGGCGGTCAAGATCGCCGAGGCGCAGCCCACCGGGGAGGCCGGCTGATGGCCGTCGCCGCCCCCGCCCGCCGCAGCACCGCCGCCCCAGCGCCCGCGCCGTCGCGCACCACGGCGCCGAAACGGAAATCCCCGGCGCGGAAATCGCCCGTCCGCAGCCCGGCGCGGAAATCGCCCGCTCGCAAGACGTCGCGCTCCAGCGCGGTCGCCGCGCCCGCCAAGGCGCCGACCCGGCGCGCCCCCGCCCGGCGCCCGGCTCCCAAGCGCGCCCCCGCGACGGCCCGTCCCAAGCTCGCCGTCGCCGCCGGCCGCACCGCGGTCGCCGTCCGCCAGCTGCCCGACTCCGGCCTGATGGTGGGGATGACCCGCGGCCGCGCCTGGATCGCCGTTCTCGCCGTCCTCCTGGTCGGGATCGTCGCTCTCAACGTCGCCACCCTCAGCTTCGGCGCCACCGCGGGGCAGGTCGACCAGCAGATCACCTCGCTGGAACAGGAGATCTCGATGCTCGAAAGCCGTGAGGCCAAGTACTTCAGCACCGCCCGCATCCGCAACGAAGGCGCCACCGCCGGGCTGGCGATGCCGACCACCGAAGAGCCGACCGTGGTCGAATTCGAGCCCGAGGACGTCGCCACCGCCGCCAGCCGCCTCGCGGCCGCGGGGGGCTAGGGAACCCGACGCCGATGCGCTTGATCGAGCGGCGGATCGGGCTCCTCTTCGGCGCTTTCCTCCTTTGCTTCCTCCTCATCGTCGGCCGCGCCTTCTGGTTGCAGGGGGTGCAGGGCGCGAGCCTCGCCTCGCAGGCCGCCTACCAGCAGACCGAGGTCGTGACGGTCCCCGGGCTGCGCGGCGACCTCCTCGACCGTCGCGGCAACAAGCTCGCCGCCTCCGAAGACGCAAGGACGATCTACGCCACTCCCTACCAGGTGAAAAACCCGCCGGCCGCCGCGCGACGGCTGGCGCCGATCCTCGACGAGCCGAAGGACGAGGTACTGGAAGCGCTGAGCGCCGAAGGCGGCTTCTCCTACGTCGCCCAGAAAGTCGACCTCGCCACCGCCGCCAAGGTCGAAGCGCTCGACATCGAAGGCCTCGGCCAGCTGCCCGACTCCCGCCGCACCTACCCGCAGGGCGAGATGGCCGGGCAGGTGATCGGCGCGGTCGGGACCGAAAACCAGGGCCTGACCGGGCTCGAGGCCGGCGAGGAAGACGTGCTCGGCGGCTCGGACGGCGAACGGAGGATCGTCAACGACGCGCTCGGCGAGCCGATCCGATTGGAGACGGTGCAGGAAGCCGAGGACGGCGAGGACATCCAGCTGACCCTCGACCCGGTGATCCAGCGCGAAGCCGAAGCGGCGCTGAACGGGGTCGGCGAAGCGTATTCGCCGAAGGGGGCGACGGCGATCGTCGTCGACCCGCGCACCTCGCAGATCCTGGCGATGGCCAACTGGCCCCCGGTCGACCCCGCCGATCTCTCCGAGGTCAGCAACGACGACCTGCTGAACAAGGCGACCGGGTTCACCTACGAGCCGGGCTCGACCTTCAAGGCGTTCACGGTTGCCGCCGCCCTGGAGGAAAAGAAGGTGACGCCGGCCAGCGAATTCGTCCTGCCGCCGGTGCTCCAGGTCGCCGACCGGACGATCGAAGACTCCCACCCCCGCGGCACCGAAACGATGAGCGTGGCGACGATCCTGGCCCACTCCTCGAACGTGGGGGCGGCGACGATCGGGCTCGAGGTCGGGGCCGAAAGCTTCGACAAGTGGATCCGCCGCTTCGGCTTCGGTCGCCCGACCGGAGTCCAATACCCGGCCGAGGAGCAGGGGCTGCTGCTCGATCTCGACGAATACTCGGGCTCGACCCTGGGCAACGAGGCGATGGGGCAGGGCCTCTCGGTGACGCCGATGCAGATGGTCGCCGGCTACACGGCGATCGCCAACGGCGGCATGCTGCGGCGGCCGCAGCTGGTCGAGCGGGTCGGCGACGAGCCGGTCGAGGAGCCGAAGGGCAGGCGGGTGATCTCGCCGAAGGTGGCGGCGGAGGTGCGGGAAATGCTGGAAGGCGTGCTGGCGCCGGGCGGCACCGCCTCGGAGGTCAGCGTCCCCGGCTACACCCTGGCCGGCAAGACCGGGACCGCGGAGAAGGCCGAAGACGGGACCTACTCGGAGACGAATTTCGTCGCCTCGTTCATCGGCTTCGCGCCGGCGCAGAACCCCCAGTTCCTGGCGGCGGTGATCGTCGACGAGCCGCAGGGGGAAATCTACGGTGGGTCGGTGGCGGCGCCGGCGTTCGGGCGGATCGCGGAATTTGCGTTGCCTTATCTCGGCGTGCCCCAGGAATGAACCTCGGGCGGGTGGGGGCCGGGTGCCCCTCTGCCAAAGACCGTCGCGCAGCTGGAATGGACTTCAGGGCTCGAGCGGGACTTCTTGAGCCTTTGTCAGAGGGGCACCCGGCCCCCTACCTAGAATCGGGCAGCTGATGATGACTTTGGCGGAGTTGGTTGCGGAGCTTCCGGGGGCGGGGATCGTCGGCGACGGCTCCGTTGGGGTGAGGGACCTTGCCTATGACAGTCGGAAGGTCGAGCCCGGGACGCTGTTCTTCTGCGTGGTGGGGGAGAAGGTCGATGGCCACGAGTTCGGAGCTCGGGCGGTCGAGGACGGGGCTGTTGCTCTGGTCGTCGAGCGGGAGCTGACGGAGCTGGCGGTGCCGCAGGTGGTGGTTGGCGATTCGCGGGCGGCGATGGCGCCGTTGGCGGCTCGGTTCGAGGGGGATCCGACGGCGAAGCTGCGGGTGGTCGGGGTTACGGGGACGAACGGGAAGACGACGACGGCCTTCCTCGTCCAGGAGATCCTCAAGGCGGCTGAGTTTCCGTGCGGATTGCTGGGGACGGTGAAGCAGATCGTCGGCGGGGTGGAGAAGGAGGTGGTGCGGACGACGCCGGAGGCGATCGAGCTGCAATCGACCTTCCGGCAGATGCTCGACGGCGGCGACGAGGCCTGCGCGATGGAGGTCTCCTCCCACGCGCTGACTTTGCACCGCGCCGACGCGATCCACTTCGAGGTGGCGATCTTCACCAACCTGACCCAGGACCACCTCGACTTCCACGCCGACATGGAGGACTACTTCCTCGCCAAGCGCAAGCTGTTCGAGATGGGGCCGAGGACGGCGATCGTCAACGTCGACGACCCCTTCGGGCGGCGGTTGGCGGCGGAGTTCGAGTGCGTCACCTTCTCGGCCGAAGGCGCTTCCGCCGACTTCAGCGCCCGCGACGTCTCCTTCGACGCCGCCGGGGCGCGTTTCGCGGTCGGCGAGATGGAGCTGCGCACGGGCCTGCCCGGACACTTCAACGTCGCCAACGCGCTCGGCGCCTTCGCCGCCGCCGAGGCGATGGGAGTCGGGCCCGAGATCGCCGCCGCCGGATTGGCGCGCGCGGCGCGGGTGCCGGGCCGGTTCGAGCCGATCGACGAGGGCCAGGGGTTCTCGGTCCTGGTCGACTACGCCCACACCCCCGATTCGCTGGAGAACGTCTTGCGCGCCGCCCGCCGCCTCACCGAGGGCAGGCTGATCTCGGTCTTCGGCGCCGGCGGCGACCGCGACCGCGACAAGCGCCCGAAGATGGGCCGCGCCGGCGCCGAGCACTCCGACCTGGCGGTGATCACCTCCGACAACCCGCGCTCCGAGGACCCGGAGGCGATCGTCGCCGAGGTCGCTGCGGGTGCCGAAGGCGTTCCCGGCGCCGCCGAGTTGGAGGTCCTCGTCGACCGCCGCGAGGCGATCGCCCTGGCGCTCGGCCGGGCGCAGGCGGGGGACTCCGTCGTCATCGCCGGCAAGGGGCACGAGCAGGGCCAGGAGTTCGAGGACGGTCGCAAGGTCCCCTTCGACGACCGCGAGGTCGCCCGCGAGGAGCTCTGGAAGCTGGGCAGCCCGGCGTGAGGCTCTCGCCCGAGCAGATCACCGCGGCGATGGGCGCGGAGGTGGTCGCCGAGGGCGAGCCGGGCCCGCCGCGACGCGCCACCATCGCCTCCGGCGACACGGGCCCCGGAGACCTCTTCTTCGGTCTGCGCGGCGCCAACCGCGACGGCGGCGAGTTCGCCCGGGCCGCAATCGAGACCGGGGCCTGGGGCGCGGTCGTCTCACCCGAGTGGCGTTCGTCCTTTGTCGCCCCCAGGGATACGAAGGACGAACGCCGTGCCTGGGGGCTGGCGGTCGAGGACCCGCTGGCGGCGATGCAGGCGCTGGCGCGGGAGTGGCGCCGGGCGCTCGGCGCCCGCGTCGTCGGCGTCACCGGCTCGGTCGGCAAGACCTCGGTCAAGGACATCGCCCGGGCGCTCCTGCCCGGCCGGGTCCACGCCAACCGCGAGAACCTCAACACCGAGATCGGGCTGCCGCTGACGATCCTCGAAGCGCCCGACGACGCCGGGACGCTGGTGCTGGAGATGGCGATGCGGGGGAGGGGGCAGATCGCCGAGCTGGCGGCGATCGCCGAGCCGGAGGTGGCGGTGATCACCAACGTCGGCCCGGTCCACGTCGAGCTGCTCGGCTCGGTGGAGGCGATCGCGGCGGCGAAGGCCGAGATCCTCGACCGCCTGCCGCCCGACGGGACCGCGGTCGCGCCGGTCGACGCCGGCGAGCTGGAGCCGCACCTGGAGCGGGCGCCGCGGCTGCTGCGCTTCGGGCCCGGCGGCGACGTCCGCGCCGCCGAGGTGAAGGTCGCCGACGGCGTCACCGAGGCCCTGGTCGAGACCCCGCTCGGCGCCGCGCGCTTCCACTTCCCCTTCGCCGAGGCCCACAACCTGACCAACGCCCTGGCCGCGATCGCCGCCGGAATCGCCCTCGGCGCGGACCTGGCGGAGATGGCCGACCGCGCTGCGAGCATAGGATTCTCCCGCTTCCGCGGTGAGCGCCTGGAGCTACCCGGCCCGATCGTCCTCGTGAACGACTGCTACAACGCCAACCCGGTGTCGATGCGCGCGGCGCTCGACCACGTCGCCACCCTGGGCGCCGCGCGCACCGTCGCGGTCCTCGGCGAGATGGGCGAGCTCGGCCCCGACTCGGCCGCCTTCCACCGCGAGGTCGGCGAGCACGCCCGCGCCGCCGGGATCGACTTCGTCGTCGGCGTCGGGCTGCCGGCCCGCGACTACGACCCCGACGAGCTCGTCGCCGACCCCGGCGAGGCGGCGGAGCTGCTGGCGCAGCGGCTAGAGCCCGGCGACGCGGTCCTCGTCAAGGGCTCGCGCTCGGCCGGCCTCGAGGCCGTCGCCGAGCAGCTGGTCGATCTCGTCCCGGCGGAGGAGGGCTGATGGGCGAAGTCCTGATCGCCGGCATGGCGGCGATGCTGATCTGCATCTTCCTCGGCCCGAAATTCATCGAATACCTGCGGGTCAAGGAGTTCGGGCAGCACATCCGCGAGGACGGGCCGCAGGAGCACCACACCAAGGCCGGGACGCCGACGATGGGCGGCCTGATCGTCTTCGCCTCGATCTGCGTCCCCTTCCTGATCCTTTCCGACCGCGACCCGCAGAGCCTGGCGGTCTTCGGCGTCGCGATGGGCTGCGCCACGCTCGGCTTCGCCGACGACTACATCAAGATCGTCAAACGCCGCTCGCTCGGCCTCGCCGGCCGCTGGAAGCTGCTCGGCCAGCTGGGCATGGCGCTGGCGCTCTGGTGGGTCGCCCGCCACGAGGTCGGCCTCGAGCCGACGCTCTACTTCCGCATCGGCGACGGCAGCATCGACCTCGGACCGGCGCTCTACTTCGTCCTCGTCTTCCTCGTCATCGCCGGCACCTCCAACGGCGTCAACCTCACCGATGGCCTCGACGGCCTCGCCGCCGGCTCCTGCGCGATCGTCCTCCTCGCCTACACGGCGATCGCCTTCGTTGCCAACGAGCAGCAGAACCTGGCGCTGCTCTCCGCCTGCCTGGTCGGCGCCTGCGTGGGATTCCTCTGGTACAACGCCTTCCCGGCCTCGATCTTCATGGGCGACACCGGCTCGCTCGGCCTCGGCGGCGCGATCGGCGCCCTGGCGGTGATGACCCAAACCGAGGTTCTGCTGATCATCATCGGCGGCATCTTCGTGATCGAGGCGCTCTCGGTCCTGCTCCAGGTCTTCGCCTTCAAGACCTTCCGCCGCCGGGTCCTGCTGATGGCGCCGCTGCACCACCACTTCGAGATGATGGCCTGGTCGGAGACGAAGATCATGCTCCGCTTCTGGATCATCGCGGCGGTCTGCTCGGGGATCGGCTTCACGCTCTACCAGCAGTCGATCGGGAGCTAGGGGGAGGCCGGTGCCCGAGGTCGAGGTCAGCGCGGGGCCGATCGACTACGGGGACAGCGGCGGCGAAGGGCGGCCGATCGTCTTCATCGGCGGGCTGCCGCACGACGAGAGCCTCTGGGACGGGGTGATCGCCGAGCTGGCGCCGCAGTTTCGCTGCCTGACGCCGGTGCTCCCCCTCGGCGCCCAACGCAAGCCCCTGCGCCCGGACGCCGACCTCTCGCTGGTGGGCCTGGGCCGGATGGTCACCGAGTTCCTCGAGCGGCTCGACCTCACCGACGCCGTCGTCTGCTTCAACGACTGGGGCGGCGCCCAGACGATGGTCTCCCATGGCGGCACCGAGCGGGTCGGCGCCTTCGTCCTCGTCTCCTGCGAGACCGACGGCAACTACCCGCCCGGCGTCGCCGGCCAGATTGCAGCCCTCTCCGGCTTCCTGCCGGGCGGCTTCGGGGTGATGCGCCTCGCCCTCTCCTCGCCGGCCCTGCGCCGGCTGCCGTTCACCTACGGGCGGATGAGCAAGCGCGGCGTTCCCGACGAGCTGATGCGCCGCTGGCTGCAACCGCTGAAGCGCGCGGAGATCCGCCGGGACACCCGCAGGTACGTGCGCGACGTCCGCCACGGCCGCCGCGAGATGCGCGCCGCGACCCCGAAGCTGCGGGAGTTCGAGAAGCCGGTCCTCGTCGTCTGGGACGCGGAGGGGACGATGATGCCCAACGAGGCCGGCCGCGCCCTCGCCGCCGCCTTCCCCAACTCCCGCTACGTCGAGCTGCCCGACTGCTACACCCTGATCCCGATCGACCAGCCGCAGGCGCTGGCGCGCGAGATCAGGCAGTTCGCCCGCTGACCCCGCCCCTCAGATCCCCTTGACAGGGCTATCCGGTTCGCCAGCGAAGCTTTCGGTGTGCCCCTGCGTGTTCAAGCCAAGGAAGTTCGTCCCCCCCTGCCGCGAGGGCCTTTCCTCATCG